>CANISR010000043.1 GCA_947470105.1 Fidelibacterota bacterium
ACTCCAACTCGGGCCGATGCCAACCCCGGCCGTGGCGATGCTCACCCGATCCATGCGCGCTGATATCGGCGTGATGATCTCGGCCTCGCACAATCCTTTCGAGGACAACGGCATCAAACTATTCGGCCCTGACGGCTACAAGCTCTCGGATTCCATCGAAGCCAGGATCGAGGCCGATATGGGCAGCGACCTCTCGGTCGCCCGCGCGCATGCATCTCATCTCGGGCGGGCCAAGCGCCTGGAGGATGCCGGCGGGCGCTACATCGAATACACCAAGAACACGTTCCCGCGCGGGCTTCGCCTCGACGGCCTCAAGATCGTGCTCGATTGCGCCAACGGCGCTGCCTACAAGGTCGCGCCGACGGTGTTCTGGGAGTTGGGCGCCGAGGTGATCAAGGTCGGCGTGTCGCCCGACGGCTTCAATATCAACAAGGACTGCGGCTCGCTGCATCTCGCCAAGCTATGCGAAATGGTCAAGAGCACCGGCGCCCATCTGGGCATCGCCTTAGACGGCGACGCCGACCGGGTTCTGTTCTGCGACGAGTTGGGCCAGATCGTGGATGGAGACCAGGTGCTGGCGCTCATCGCCAGCCACTGGCAGCACACCAAGCAGCTTGATGGCGATGCGGTGGTGGCGACCATCATGAGTAACCTGGGCCTCGAGCGCTATCTCCGCGCCAAGGGTCTTAAATTGCTGCGCACGAAAGTCGGCGACCGCTATGTGGTCGAGCAGATGCGGAGCGGCAACTATAATCTCGGCGGCGAGCAATCCGGCCACATCATCATGGGCCAGCATGCCACCACCGGCGACGGCATCATCGCCGCCCTGCAGGTTCTCGCGGCGCTGGTCGAAGGCGGCAAATCGGCGTCTGAAACCCTGCGCCTGTTCCGCCCCGTGCCGCAGCTCCTGCGCAATGTCAAACTTACCGGCGGCGCCAGTGCCGAGGCTGTGCTGGAGCTCAAGAACGTGCAGCAGGCCATCGCGGCGGGCGAACAGCGCCTCACCGGGCGCGGGCGCCTGGTGATCCGCAAATCAGGCACCGAAGCCGTTATCCGCATTATGGCTGAGGGCGACGACGCCAAGGAGGTCGACGCCATCGTCAACGGCCTGGTCGACACCATCGCCGGGGCCGCGTAGCCGCAGATGGGGGCGAACGGGAAGGGGCGGGTGCTCATCGTCGCCGGATCGGATTCCGGCGGCGGCGCCGGTATTCAGGCGGATATCAAGACCGTCACGATGTTGGGCGGCTACGCCATGACCGCCGTCACCGCGGTAACGGTTCAAAACACCCTGGGTGTTTCGGCGGTTCACAAGGTGCCGCCAGAGATCGTGGCAGCGCAGATCGTCGCGACCTTGAGCGACATCGGCGCCGACGTGATCAAGACCGGCATGCTGGTGGACAGGGACTGCATCATCGCTGCCGCTGACGCGCTGAAAGATTTTGCCATACCGTGTGTGGTTGATCCTGTGATGGTCGCTAAGGGCGGTCATGCGCTGCTCGCCGACGATGCCGCCGCCGCGCTCATTGAACGCTTCGCGCGGGGAGCGGCTGTGCTCACGCCCAATCTTCCCGAAGCGGCAGTCTTAACCGGCCGCACGATCACCACCGAAAGCGACATGCACGCCGCCGTGCCGGCCCTGCGCGCCCTCGGGGCGAAAGCGGTGCTGCTCAAGGGCGGCCATCTGGACGGACCGCGGGTCGTGGACCTTCTGATTCTGGGAAGCGAGGTGGTGCGCTTCGATGACGCCCGCATCGATACCAGGGCCACCCACGGCACCGGGTGCACGCTGGCGTCGGCGATCGCCACCGGCATGGCCCACGGTCTGGGAGTCGAACAGGCCGTGCGGCGGGCACGGGTCTTTGTACGCCACGCCATGGAATCCGCTGTTCCACTGGGGCAGGGGCATGGGCCGCTGAACCACGGGGCGCGCTAGCCGTTTCCGCGCTGCTGGTTTGCAGGCGGTCACATTGACGCCTCCGGGGCCGGTTCATACACTCCGCGGCCCTTTGCCAGCCTGAGGATGAAAGCCATGACCGCAAAACCCGCTGTCCGCCCTGCGCGCCCCAACTTCGCCTCGGGCCCCTGCGCCAAGCATCCCGGCTGGTCCATCGACTCCCTGAAGGACGCTTTGGTCGGGCGCTTTCATCGCTCCAAGCCCGCCCACGCCCGCATCAA
Source organism: Fidelibacterota bacterium (assembly GCA_947470105.1). Lineage (GTDB taxonomy): Bacteria > Pseudomonadota > Alphaproteobacteria > Rhodospirillales > Rhodospirillaceae > SHVO01. The sequence goes on from CANISR010000043.1 coordinate 2,179, forward strand.
GGGAGTGATCGAACGGACGCGAAAAGTCCTCAATGTGCCCGCCACACACCGCATCGCCATCGTGCCCGCCTCCGATACGGGCGCGGTTGAGATGATGCTGTGGCAGACTCTCGGCGCACGGCCGGTGGACATGCTTACCTGGGAAAGCTTCGGCGAGACCTGGGTCTCGGACGTCATCAAGCAATTGAAGTTGAAAGAGTCGCGCATCATCCGCGCTGACTACGGCAAGCTGCCGGACCTCACCCAGGTCAATCCCGATCATGACGTGGTGTTCACCTGGAACGGCACGACCTCCGGTGTGCGCGTCCCCAATGCCGACTGGATCGCGGCCGATCGCAAAGGCCTGACAATCTGCGACGCCACCTCCGCCGCGTTCGCCATGGACCTGCCGTGGGACAAGCTCGATGTGGTGACCTACTCCTGGCAGAAGGTGCTGGGCGGCGAGGCGCAGCACGGCATGCTGATCCTGTCGCAGCGGGCTGTGGACCGGCTCGAGAGCTATACGCCGCCCTGGCCGCTCCCCAAGATCTTCCGTCTCACCAAGGGCGGCAAACTACAGGAGCCCATCTTCGACGGCGACACCATCAACACGGTCTCGATGCTGTGCGTCGAGGACGCTCTCGATGGCCTGGCGTGGGCCGAAAGCGTTGGCGGACTCAAGGGCTTGATCGGACGATCGGAAGCAAACCTGGCGGCGATCTCGGCCTGGGTGGCGCGCACGCCCTGGATCGAATTCCTGGCGGAATCGCCGGCGATCCGCTCATGCACGTCGATCTGCCTGTGTGTCACGGCAGATTGGTTCAAGGCCCTGTCGGGCGACAAACAGATCGAAGCGGCGAAGAAGATCACCGGCCTGCTGGATGCGGAAAATATCGCCTACGACATCAACAGCCACCGCGACGCGCCCGCGGGTCTGCGCATCTGGGGCGGGGCCACCGTGGACGCCGGCGACACCGAGAAGCTGCTGCCGTGGATCGAGTGGGCCTACGCAGAGGTGCGCAAAGCCTACGCCGGGGCATGAGCGAGCCGGCGACTCCTTTACCTCCGGTAGACGCCGAGAGCGCGCCGGACGGCAGCGGAGTCCTCTATGCCGGCCTGGCCTACGGCATGTGGGGCGTATTGCCGCTCTATTGGAAACTGCTGAGCAGTGTTCCAGCGTTCGAGTTGACTGTGCATCGGGTGCTGTGGTGCGCACTGTTCGTGGCGGCGGTGACGGCGGTGCGCGGCCACATGGGGCGCATCGTGGCCATCTTTCGCGACCGGCGCACCCTGGGCATGCTTGCGCTCAGCAGCTTTCTGATCAGCGTCAATTGGACACTCTACATCTACTGCGTCGCCGCCGACCGCTTGGTGGAATCCGCGCTGGGCTATTACATGACGCCGTTGGTGTCGTTTGCCTTAGGATTCATGTTGTTCGGCGAGCGCTTGTCGCGCCTTAAGACCTTCGCGGTGGCCCTTGCGGGCGCCGCGGTGGTGGCTCAGGCCGTGTCGCTCGGGTCCGTGCCGTGGATCTCGCCGGGCCTGGCGCTCACCTTCGGCATTTACGGCTACCTCCGGAAAAAGGCGCCTGTGGCCGCCCTCGACGGCCTGCTGGTGGAAACACTCCTGTTGCTGCCGTTCACGGCCGGGCTGGTCGGCTGGTGGGCGTTTAACGGCGGGGCGTTTCCATCGCCGGTGTGGTCCACCAACGCCCTGCTGCTCTTGGCCGGCCCTATGACCGCGGTGCCCCTGGCGTTATTTGCCGCCGGCGCGCGCCGCGTGCGCATGACGACCCTGGGGTTCCTGCAGTACATCGCGCCGTCGGTGACGTTGATGGTGGCGATTTTCCTGTTTCATGAACCTTTTACCCCGGGCGATTTGATCTCGTTTGGCTGTGTGTGGGCGGCCATCGTTATTGCTGCCGTCGATGGCGGCGGCCTGAAATTCCCAGGCCGCACCAGGGCCTAGCTGGTCCGAACTTTCTGGCCTGTATAGGCGTTGTATGGGGCTGGAGGAGTGCCCTATGACCGCCAAGGTCCGATTGCCCCATCTGCGCGTCAGCGCACGCCCTGCGTCCCCGTACACGCCAGCGCTGTCGCGTGTGATCCACGCCCGCGATATCCCGCCGGAATCCTACGCCTCGGCGGTTGACCGGGTCAGGAATGTAGCCAAAACCCGCGCCGGCATGGTCTGCGGCGTGGTCATCGTGGCCCTGATCCAGTTCGTTCCGGAGAACGGCAGCCATACGCTTAAAGACGCGCTCCTCGCCATATTGCCGGCCGTTATCATCGCCGCCATGGCCTTTCCGCTGATCGCCTGGGCCCTCAGGCGCGACGAGGCCAGGCTGCGCACGCAATACGATATCCGCAGGCGCTAACCCCCTTATTCCACAGCCAAAAAATACAGTGTTGGCGGGCCTGACGACGGCGTATAACCGCGCGTTTGCGTCCGCGTGTCCGGGAAAAGTGGTTTACGGTTTTCCGTCCGGGATACGCGGCAAATTTAAAAACCCGGTTTAAGGCTGACCAAGATGGGTAACGTTGCGGTTGTCGGTTCCCAGTGGGGCGACGAGGGCAAAGGCAAGATCGTCGACTGGCTGTCGGAACGCGCCGATATGGTGGTGCGCTTCCAGGGCGGCCATAACGCCGGCCACACCCTGGTGATCGGTAAGCACACTTACAAACTCTCACTCCTGCCGTCGGGCGTGGTGCGCGGTAAGCCCTCGATCATCGGCAACGGCGTGGTGGTCGACCCCTGGGCGCTGCTGGACGAAATCAAGCGCATCGGGGAGCAGGGGGTCAACATTACCCCTGACATTTTGAAACTCGCCGACAATGCCGTGCTGATCCTGCCGTTGCACCGCCGCCTGGATCAGGCGCGGGAGTCGGCCGCCGCCGCCGCCGCCATCGGTACGACAGGGCGTGGCATCGGCCCGGCCTACGAGGACAAAGTCGCGCGCCGCGCGGTGCGCGTGTGCGACCTTGCCGACGACAACGCCATCGCCGCGAAAGTGGAGCGCCTGTTGGTGCATCACAACGCCTTGTCGCGGGGCCTCGGCCTGCCGGAGACCGACGGCAACGAGCTGATCGCGCAGCTCAAAGAAATCGCGCCGAAGATCCTCCCTTACGCGGCGCCGGTCTGGGAGATTCTGGATTCAGCGCGCCGCCTGCGCTCGCGGATTCTGTTCGAAGGCGCCCAAGGCGCCATGCTCGATGTGGATCACGGCACCTATCCGTTCGTGACCTCGTCGAATACCGTCGCCGGCACCGCGGCCTCCGGGTCGGGCACCGGCCCCAGCTCCGTCGGCTATGTGCTCGGCATCACCAAGGCCTACACCACCCGCGTCGGTGGCGGGCCGTTCCCGACCGAACTCACCGACGCCACCGGGCAGTTGCTGGGCGAGCGCGGTCATGAGTTCGGCACGGTCACCGGGCGCAAACGCCGCTGCGGCTGGTTCGACGCCGTGATGGTGCGCCAGGCCATCAAGGTCGGCGGCATCCACGGCATCGCCCTCACCAAGCTCGACGTGCTCGACACCCTGGACGAACTCAAGGTCTGCGTGGGCTACGATCTCCACGGCACGCGTATCAATCGCCTGCCGTCCGCCATGGCGGAGCAGGCCGCGGTGACGCCGGTTTATGAGTCCATGACCGGCTGGCAGTGCTCCACGCGCGGGGCCCGGAGCTGGGCCCAGTTGCCCGCCGAGGCCATTAAATACATCCGGCGGATCGAGGAGCTGATCGAGGCCCCGGTGGCGCTCCTGTCCACCAGCCCCGAGCGGGAAGACACGATCCTGGTGAGGGACCCGTTCCTCGATTAGGTGCTTTTAGGCCCCAAGTTGGGCTTTCGCCGCCACGTTAACCTTTTCTTTCCTAATGGTTGTGCAGCCGTAGGCATTGCCTTACAATGCCTTGCAGATTGGCAGAATAGCCGGTCTTGAATTTGAGGACCGATATCCATGGCCGAAGCGGCTGCGGACCTCAGAAGTGCGCCCCCAAAGGCGCCACCGCCATCCACAGCGGCACCGCCTCCGGCAGTGCCGCTACATGTCGTTGCGTCGAACCCATCTCCGCTTAATGGTGGGCCGCAGGACGGCGCTCAGCCCGCTCCACCTGCGCCGCCACCCCCAGCGCCAACGCCCGCACCACCGTCCGCGCAGCCAAACGCGGGCAGCTTCATCATGGTGCGCGACCGGTTCACGATCTATTGCGACCGGCCGATCCCGTCGCTCGATATGCCCAATGCGCTCGCCTATGAAGTGGCGGATCGCAAGCAGGAGGGACGTCCGCTTTACGCTCTGGTCTGCAAGCCCGAGATGCCGATCCGCATTTCGGTCATGCGCGCACTCAAGGGCCTCGAGATTCCCTCCATCCTTCACATGGTCGATTGGGGCGTGGCCGAGTGGCCGCCGGTGGATCGGAAATGTGTGATCGTTATCTACAACCGCCCCATGGGCGGGCGCGTGATGGACTCCATGGCCGGGTCCTTCAAGCGCATCCCCGATCATCAGTTCGCGCGCATGATCGTCAAGCCTATCGCCGACGGCCTCGTCGAACTGGCCTCCAAGGGCATCGCGCACCGCGCCATCCGGCCGGACAACCTCTATTTCATGGACGAAGCCCGCACCAAGATCGTGCTCGGGGATTGCGTCACATCGATTCCCGCCCACGACCAACCGGTCGTGATGGAGGCGATCGAATCAAGCCAGGCCATGCCCACGGGGCGCGGCGGCGGCAGCTATACCGACGACATGTATTCTTTCGGCGTGTCGGTGTTGATCCTCGCGGTGGGCCGCAACCCGCTGCAGGGCGTGGCCGACAGCGAGATCATCCGGCGCAAGATCCAGCAAGGTAGCTACGCCACCCTGGTCGGCGACGAGCGCATGCCCGTGACCCTGATCGAGTGCTTGCGCGGCCTGCTGACCGACGATCCGGAGCAGCGCTGGCAAGCGACCAATATCGACCTGTGGCTCAACGGCAAGCGCCTCACGCCGATTCAGGCCAAGGCCGAACCGCAGTCGCAGCGCCCCTTGCGGTTCGCGGACATGGAGTTTCACTCCATCCGGCCGCTGTCCTACGCCATGTACCAGAACTGGGATAAGGCGATCTCGATCATCACCGACGGAACGCTGGAGATCTGGATCCGGCGCGGTCTCGAACTGAACGATCTCGCCGACGGCATCGCCACCGCCATCAAAAGCAGCAACGCCATGGCGGGCGGCAACAAGAGCGACATGGAAGACCTTATCGTCGCCCGCGTGCTGATGCTGATGGACCCGCGCATGCCGGTGCGGTTTCGCGATTTCCGCTCCTTCGTCGACGGCTTCGGCCAGTCGCTGGCGGTCACGATGCTGCGCAAACAGAAACTCCAGTCGCATACGGATTTCATCAGCCGCGACCTGTGGCGCCATTGGATCGCGGCGCAGACCAAACAGGCCGCCGAGAACCAGCAATTCGAGAACGTGTTCCGCGACCTCAAGAACTACCTCAAGGATCCGAACTCAGGGGACGGCATCGAGCGCTGCGTCTACGAACTCAACGAGTGGCAGCCGTGTATGAGCCCGCTGATCGAGGGCCAGTATGTGATGGAGGTCAAAGGGGTTCTGCCGGCGCTCGACAATGCGGCCAAGACCGCCAACACCAAGCTGTGGCCCGTTGACCGTCATATCGCCGCCTTTCTGCGCGCGCGTTATGCCAAGGGCACCGGCAGCCAGATCGATGCGATGAACGATTCACGCCCGGACCGGGCCACCATCGGCATGCTTTCGGTGTTGGCGATCGTGCAATGGCGGTTGGGGCCTGAGACGCTCTACAACCTCGCGAGCTGGGTCGGCGGCCTCATGGGGCCGGTCATCAACAGCTATCAGAACCGCAACAAGCGCAAGGACATCGAGAAGGAACTGCCGAAGCTGGTCCGCAAGGGCAATCTTGCCGAGCTATACAACTATCTCGACAATCCCGAGGAACGGCAGCGCGACGCCGAAGGCTTCACCTGGGCCAAGGCCGAATACGCTTCGGCCGAGCGGATGATCTACGATCTCGAGCACGGCCAGGTGGATCGCCAGGAGTCGGCCATCAAGTCCGGCCGGCAGATGGGCACGGGCGGTGCTTTCGTGATCATGCTGCTGACCATCCTGGTCACACTGCTGGCGAAGCTGTTATGAGCGCCAGAGCAAAATCATGAACAAAAGCCGCTTCTTTCTCTACTCTCTGATCGCCATCCCGATCTGCCTCTTGATCATCCCGACGGTGATCGTGCTCGGCGTCGCCATGATCCCGACCGGCGTCGCCTTCCTCATGGAGCGGCGCAAAGGCCCTTACGGCGGCCTCACAGTCGGCTGCATGAATCTGGCCGGCGCGTCGCCCTACCTGTTCGATCTCTGGTTCGGCGGCCATACCGTGCCTGTGGCGGTGGGGATCATCACCAATGTCTTCGCGTGGATGATGTTCTACGGCGCGGCCATGTTCGGATGGGCGATCTACACCACCACACCGTCTCTGGTCAGCACCTTTATGACGATGACCTCGGGACGGCGCATCACGGCGTTGCGCACGCAGCAGCGCGATCTGGTGCAGAAGTGGGGGCCGGACGTAGAGTCGGTGTACGAGCCGGAGGGCGGCAAACAGGCCGCGGCCGTAAATCAAATGTCCATGGCGGACTAGAGGCCCAGAAGCGCCGCTTGCAGGGCCTTCAGATCCGCCGGGAGCGGCGCTTCGAACATCATGTCCTTGCCGCTCACTGGGTGAACGAAGCCGAGGGTTGCGGCGTGCAGCGCCTGGCGGGGGAACGCCTTCATCAGCTTTACAGTCTCGGGATCAACCCCGCGCACGCTCCGCGCCCGGGCACCGTAAGTCTGATCCCCGATCAGGCCGTGGCCGAGGCTGGCCAGATGAACGCGGATCTGGTGGGTGCGCCCCGTCGCCAGGCGACAGCGTACATGCGCCGCCGTGCGCGCCGCGCCGAACACAGCAATTGTTGAATAGCGGGTTTCCGCGGCCTTGCCGCCACGTTTCACCAAAGCCATTTTCTTGCGGTTGCTCGGGCTGCGGCCGATGGCGCCGGTAATGACGCCCGACGCCGGCTTGGGCGCACCCCAGACGAAGGCGTCATAGAGGCGTGCGATGCTGTGGGCTTTGAACTGGGCGCTCAACGCGGCGTGCGCGACCTCGGTCTTGGCCACCACCAGGAGTCCGCTGGTGTCCTTGTCGATGCGGTGCACGATGCCCGGGCGCTTCACGCCGCCGATGCCGAGGAGACTGTCGCCGCAGTGCGCGAGAAGAGCGTTGACCAGGGTCTTGTCCGGATTGCCGGGGGCGGGATGAACCACAAGCCCGGCCGGCTTGTCGATGACGATCAGGCTCGCATCCTCGTAGACCACGGCGAGATCCATGGCCTGCGGCAGGGGAGTGGCGTCGCGCGGCACGGGCAGCAAAACCGTAACAACCTGGCCGGGTCTGAGTTTGCGGGCTGGGTCGAGCGCCGCTTTACCCTCCACCTGTACCGCGCCCTCGGTGATCAGCGCCTTGAGGCGCGAGCGCGACTGGCTCGGCAGCACGTCCGCCAGCCACTTGTCGAGGCGCGCTGCTGTAGCGTCCGGCGGAACGGTGAAGCTATGCTCAGGCGTGGACATGACGCCCCAAAGCGTGACTTTGAAAGAAGGCGACGCGGCGTTGATCCGCAGCTACGCGCGTGCGGCCTATCCGGCGGAATGCTGCGGGCTGTTGATCGGCGACACCGCGGCGGACGAGAGTTGTCACATCACAGCTATAGTGCCCAGCCCCAATACGGCGCCCGATCCCACACGTCATTTTGCCATCGATCCGCAAATACAGTTCGACCTGATGAGGTCAAGCCGGGACACTACCACGCGGCGCGCGGGAAGCGTGCTTGATGAATTCCCGCGCCTCCGGATGGTCGGGCACTACCATTCTCATCCCAATGGCCGCGGCGAACCCTCGGCGGAAGACGCGCGCATGGCGTATGAGCAGGGCGTAGTCTGGATTATTGCGGCGGTGGCCGCGGACGTCGTGTCGCTGCGGGCTTTTGTGCCGGATGCATCGGGATTTAAGGAAATCCCGGTTAGGGCCTAAAACGCTTGCGCCCGGCGCGGTGGGCGGCGACGCACGGCATCCTGCGCGGCCGCGATGCCGGCTTTCACCTTCGATTGCGGTTCGAGCCCGTGCCCCGGCCGTGCGATGACGTATTTAGCATGGAAGGCGGTCCACCAGTTGGGAACGCCAAGGGCCAGCGGTTCTCCCAGGGCGTGGCGGTAGAGGGCCTGGGTCACCAGATGCGCTGTGGCTTCGATGCTGTCGAGGCCGATACGCTGAAGAATGACTTTGACCACCTGGTCGTACGCCTTTTTCTGGCTGTCGGCAGCGGCCGCGGTCTCGATGCGGCCGATGATAAAGAACACCAGGTCCGACACCGCGCGGTCGGTGCGCCCGGCCATGACGTCGACGCCCTCGGCGATCAGGCTCAGCAATTCGCTGGCGTCCTCGGCAGGAAATAGCGGGCGGATTTTCGCCGCTTCCAGCGCCACCGCGCCGGCGAAGTAATAGTCATCGATCGGGTGGATGTCGAAGATCGTCCGGCGCATGTCATAGGACAGGGGACACTCCTCGATGCCTTCCACCAGGATGTCCTGCCAGCGGGGAAAGGTCTTGTCGGCGGCTTTTTTGATATCCTTGAGGAAGCGACTGACCGCTACTTTGGGGTCGATCTCGGGTCGCGGACGGTAGGGTGTCGCTGACATCGGGACGGCATTCATAGCCCACACCATATGTTGTGGAATTTCCTCGGGTTAGTAACGCTCCGTAGCACGGGCGGTTGCCGAAAGGCCTGTGCTGCGCCGACCGCAGGTCAAAAAATGACGCAAAAACAACGAGTTGCCATGCAATCGCAAAATTTGACGCAAGTCCTTGAAAGAGTTAAGTTTTTGCAGAATTTCCCGGCCTGAGCGAAATCGGCCATAGCAGGAGAGACCGCAGGTGGCAGGGCGCACGCATCCGGACCTCATCCTGCTTGAGGTGAAACCCGGCGATGGTTTCGGCTTTACCTATCTGTCGCCGGAAGACTTCACCTACGCTGCGGATCACTTCCTGCTGCCGGCGGTGAAATACGGCGAACTGGACATCAACGACCCCGAGCAACGCCGCACGGTCGCCTATGACTTCCTGTGGCGGTATTTCAACAAGCCGGAGGCCAAGGGCTACTTCCGCGACAACGTGCGCTGGATCGCCGCGGCCGCGACCCGCGAGAAGTTCGCCGAAGAAGCAGAGCGCGGGATCATGCCGCGGGTCGTCCATATCGCCCGCAAGCCCGATGACGGCGGCATCGTCATCCGCGACGCCCAGGAATACCTCGACCACCCCGGCTATCCCCTCGCGGTGATCGTCGGCCGCCCGCAACATGGCGGCGGGGACGCGCAGTTCTTCGCCAATCGCGCCGCCTTCGAGAAAGCTGGCGACAGCAAGCCGAGCCAGGAGATGTGGCTGCCGCAGATCGTGCATCGGCTCTATGCCGAAACGCCGTCGGTGGTGATGGGCATGCCCAAGCAGGAAAAGAACGGCGAGATGGGCGTGGAGTGCAGGGCGCTGGCTTTCGGCCGCGCCGCGAAACTGGTGGAGCGTGCTCCCTAAGGCGCATCTTCCTCCAGAGTCACCCGCGCGCGGATGTCCGGAGCCACATCGCCCTTGGCCAGCACAAGTTTGATGATCTTGGCGTCGAAGGTTTCGTCCTCGCCGTTGGCGAGAACCGTCTCGAAACGTGCGCCGCGCTCGGCGGCGACCTCCGGTCCCCACAGCTCCAGGGTTTCGGCGTGGCCAAGGACGCAGAAGGAAACCAAGGCGGCGGCTTCACGCAGGATGGTGTCGAGCACGCCGAACGGCGCCGGCGCCACGCGCTCTTCCTCCAGCAGCGCCCACTTGTAGATGGCGTAGCGCATGCCGTCGTCCACATAGGCGCGGTTGACCTCGAATTCGCCCAAGGCGCGGTCGAGCGATTGCAGCGCCCACCGCCGACGATTGCCAAAGCCAAGGAAATCGAAACCAAACACCCGAAGCCCCTCCACGAATCATGTCGCACAGGGTACACTTAAGGTGGAGGATGCGCTCATGAAAGACTCACTGGCTTCAGGGCCAAAGCTGCCGCCGATCCAGACCTGTTCGAAGTGCGGCGCGGAGTTCCGCTGGGAACCGAGCAATCCCCGGGAGAAGGGCTCGCCGCTTGCGGCCCGGTTGTCCAAGCCCTCGGACGAATGTGATTGCGGGTACGGCAGCGCTGCCCCGGCTCTGAATTTCTAAATCGCCCCACTTTTCAGGGAGCGCCTCTACGCAAACCGCTCCAAACCCAGGCCTTCCAGGTCGATCTCCGGCACGCGACCGGCGATGAGGTCGGTGATCACGCGCGCGGAGCCGCACGCCATAGTCCAGCCCAACGTGCCGTGGCCGGTATTGAGCAGCAGGTTGTCATAGCGCGTGGTGCCCAGGATCGGCACCGAGTCCGGCGTCGTGGGCCGCAGGCCGGTCCAGGCATTGAGATTGCCGTAGGCGGCGGCGGTCGGGAACAGGCTCATGGCATTGCGCTTGAGGGGCGCGATGCGCACCGGATTCAGGCCCATATCCCATCCCGCCAGTTCGGCAGTGCCGGCGACTCTCATGCGGTTGCCGAGGCGCGAGAACACCATGAACTTACTTTCGTCGGTAATGCTGATGGTGGGTGCAGCATCCGGGTTGGTGATCTCGACCGAGATGGAATAGCCCTTGGCGGGATAGACCGGCAGCTTCAACCCCACGGAGCGGGCGATGGCCGGGCTGTAGCTGCCGAGCGACAACACCACGGCATCAGGTGTTTCATCACCTTGGTCGGTGACGATGCGGGTGATGCTGGTGCGATTGGCTTCCAGCCCTTTCACCGTCACGCCGTAGCGGAACTTCACGCCGCGCGCGGCGGCAAGCTTGGCGACCTCGACCGTGAATGTATGTGCGTCGCCGCTCTCGTCGTCGGGGCTCAACAGTCCGCCCACCAGATCAGTACGCGCAGCATGCGCCAGCGCCGGTTCGAGCTTTGCGCAGTCTTCAGGGGTGAGTACATCCTGCGGCAAGCCAAGGGCGGCCAGGTCGGTCGCCGTCTCGCGGCCTTCGGCAAAGGCCTCTCTTGAACGGTAGATGTGAAGGATGCCCGAGGTCACCTGATCGTATTGCAGGTTGGTGCGCTGGCGCAGCGCCTTCAGTACGTCGCGGCTGTACAGCGCGACGCGTAGCGTGCGGTCCATATTGATACGCGCGCGTTCGGTGGTGCAGTTGCGCAGGAATTTGAGACCCCAACTCCACAGCGCCGGATCCCAGCGCCATGGGCGGAACAACAGAGGCGCGTCGGGCTCGAACATCCATTTGGCCGCCTGCAGGGGCGTATGGGGTCCGGCCCAAGGCTTGGCATGACAGGCGGAGATCTGTGCGCCGTTGGCGAAACTGGTCTCGAGGCCGGGGCCGGGGCGGCGGTCGAGGACGGTCACGTCGTGGCCGGCCTCGGCCAGGAAATAGGCCGTGGTGGTGCCGACAACGCCTGCGCCGAGAACCGCGATTTTCATGTGGGGCGATAGCGGTTGAAGAGGGGGCGGTTGAAGGGGCAATGTGCGATCATTCGGCTCCTATAATTACGCAGGGCTGGCTTCGCCAGCGTCCCTTTGCAGGCCCACATATAACCGGAATGCATACCCTTTCGCTTGATCTCGCTGTTCTGACGGTCACGGAAATGGCCGCCGCCGACCAGGCCGCCGCGCTGACCGGGATACCGACCCTGGACCTTATGGAAGCGGCCGGCGGCGCGGTGGCGGAGTTGGTTCAACGCCGCTGGAACCGCCGACCCGTGGTGGTGCTATGTGGGCCCGGCAATAACGGCGGCGACGGCTATGTGGCCGCGCGCCGCCTGGCCGAGGCTGGATGGCCCGTGCGTGTCGCGCGCTTTGGCGAGCCGATTGCAGGCGATGCCGTGGTGAACGCGAAGCGCTGGCAGGGCGAGGTTATCGCGGACGCTGCCGCGGCGCTGGCGGGCAACCCCCTCGTGATCGACGCCGTGTTCGGCGCCGGCCTCAACCGCCCGTTGGACGGCGAGCCCCTGCGCTGCGTCGAGCAGATCACACGCGATGGGCTCGCGTGTGTCGCCGTCGATGTCCCCAGCGGCGTCAACGGCGATACAGGGGAAGTTATTGGCGCAGCGCCGCAGTGCGCCGCCACGGTCACGTTCTTTCGCCCCAAGCCCGCGCACTTTCTTTATCCGGCGAAGGCGCTGTGCGGCGATATCACCGTCGCGGACATCGGCATTCCCGCAGCAGTGCTGACGGACATCGCGCCGCGGTGTTTCCACAATACGCCCGCTTTGTGGGCGCTGCCGCGGCCATCGTGGCGTGATCACAAATATTCGCGTGGGTCGGTGATTGTCGTCGGCGGAGCGCGAATGACGGGGGCAGCGCGTCTGGCCGGACGCGCCGCGCGGCGTATAGGCGCAGGCTTGATGACCTACGTGGTGCCCTCGGTAGCGGCTGATATTTATGCCATCGCCGAACCCGGCGCGTTGATCGTGCGGATCGATGGGGCAGGGGACATGGCCCCTGTTCTGGAGGATGTTCGTCACAAGGTCGTGCTGATCGGCCCAGGTCTCGGGCGAGGTGCAGAGGCTCGCGCCGCAGTGCTGCGGGTTTTGGACTCCGCCAAAGCCGTTGTCCTGGATGCGGACGCCCTGTCCTGTTTCGAGGATGACAGTGAGCTGCTGCTGACCGCAACGCGCAAGCGCGGGGCGCCCGTGGTCATGACCCCGCATAGTGGAGAGTTCAGCAGGTTGTTTGGAGTGCCAGGCACAGGAAAGCTCGCAGCCGCCCGGGCGGCTGCTGCCGCCAGCTGCGCTGTGGTCGTATTCAAAGGCCCCGACACCGTTGTCGCCGGCGAAGGCGGACTGGCTGCGATCTCGGACAATGCGCCGCCATGGCTTGCCAGCGGCGGAACCGGCGATGTGCTGGCCGGGATGGTGGCGGGACTCTTGGCCCAGGGCATGGACCCCTTTGCCGCGGCCAGCGCCGGAGTCTGGCTCCACGGCGCCGCGGGTGCGGCGTGTGGACGGGGGCTGATCGCCGAGGACTTGCCTGAAGCCCTGCCTAACCTGCTGAAAAGCCTCTGATTGGCCCCGAATTAATCGCATTGGTGGCGGTTTTGGGCGATTTTTCAACGCCCACTTTCGGGGGTTCTCCATTAACTCCTTTTATTAATGCCCAAATCCGGCCCGATCGGGCTTGATCCGGTGCACCGTTCTTGGCTATCTACCGCATCCTTTTTGCAAGGTGAGCGGTACGCCCCGGTGTTGCCCTGATTGTGGTGGGACGCCGGAGCTATCGTGCGGGCTTTAAATTTGAGAGCCCGGCTTCGCAGCGGGTGTGGTGGAATTGGTAGACGCGCCAGGTTTAGGTCCTGGTGTCCGCAAGGACGTAGGGGTTCAAGTCCCTTCACCCGCACCACGCCCGAGACCGGTACTAGGTGGCCGCTACTCGCCTGACTGAGACATGAGACCGACACAGACTTACACGACTACAGATCATAAGGACGCGCGTTTCCATGCAAGTGACCGATAAGGGTGCCGACGGACTGAAGCGTCAGTTCAACGTCGTGATCGCCGCCTCGTCCATCGAGGAAAAAGTGAACAACCGCCTCACGGAAGTGGGCCAGCAAGTACGCCTGCCGGGCTTCCGTCCGGGCAAGGTTCCCATGACCCTCCTCAAGAAGCGTTTCGGCCAGGCCGTGCGCGGAGAGGTGCTGGAACGCACCATCGATGAATCCACCCAGGCCGCGCTTACCGAGCGCGCCGTAAAGCCTGCGATGCAGCCGAAGATCGAAGTGGTGAAGGCCGATGAAGGCCAGGACCTGGAATTCTCGGTGGAATTCGAAGTGCTGCCGGAAATCTCGGCCAAACCGTTCAGTGACCTGGACCTGACCCGCCTGGTCGCCACCGTCAGCGACAGCGAACACGAAGAAGCCGTCACCGGTTTCCTCAAGAACCGCCGTACCACCGAGAAATCCGACGAAGTCCGCCCCGCCAAGAAGGGCGACGGCCTGCTGGTTGATTTCACCGGCCGCATCGACGGCAAGGAATTCGACGGCGGCACCGTAAAGGACGCCATGATCGAACTCGGCGGCGGCCAGTACCTGCCGGATTTCGAGAAGAACCTCGAAGGCGCCAAGGCCGGTGAAACCAAGACCTTTAGCCTCACGTTCCCGGACGACTACGCCGGCTCTATGGCCGGCAAGACCGCCGAATTCGAAGTGGCGGTGAAGGAACTGCACAAGATCACCTTGCCCGAGCTCAACGAAGAGTTCGCCAAGTCCATGGGCGACGAGAGCGTCCAGGCCATGCGTGACCGCATGCGCAAATTTCTGCAGGACAACTACGATAGCGCCGCGCGCATGCGCCTGAAGCGCAAACTGCTCGACAAACTCGCCGAAGCCCATTCGTTCGACGTTCCGCAGGGCCTGGTCGACGTGGAATTCGACGCCATCTGGCGCCAGATGGAACGCGTCAAGCAGGACGGCCAGCTTGATCCGGAAGACAAGGACAAGACCGACGAGGAACTGCGCGCCGAATACCGCAAGATCGCGGAGCGCCGCGTGCGCCTCGGCCTGCTGCTCTCGGATGTGGGGCAGAAGAACGCCGTTACCGTCAGCCAGGACGACATGAACAAGGCCATCATCCAGGAAGCCATGCGCTATCCTGGCCAGGAAAACGCGGTGGTCGAGTACTACCAGCGCAATCCCCAGGCCATGGAAACCCTGCGTGCGCCGCTGTTCGAGGACAAGGTCGTGGACTTCATTCTCGGCCAGGCCAAGATCACCGACCAGCCGGCTTCCATCGAAGAGGTCATGAAGGACCCCGATGACGACACTGAAGCGGCTTCCGACGCGAAGCCGAAAAAGAAGGCCAAGTCCAAGAAGAAGGACGAGGAATAGTCAGTCGGGCGTCACCTGCGGGTGGCGCCCGAACTTCTTTGGGCAACCGGGCATCATCTTGCGGTGCCGCCCGAATTGCTTATGTTAGGAGCTAGTTAGAGGCGCCTGTTGGCGGTGCCCTTCAGATAATCCGGGTGAATCATGACGATCCGAAGCTCTTACGGCGACCCTTACGAAAACTATGCCAACAACCTCGTCCCCATGGTGGTCGAGCAGACCAACCGCGGCGAGCGAGCCTATGACATCTATTCCCTGCTGCTGAAGCAGCGCGTGATCTTCCTGACCGGCGACGTCCACGACGGCGTCTCCTCGCTGATCTGCGCCCAGTTGCTGTATCTCGAATCCGACAATCCGAACAAAGACATCTCGTTCTACATTAACTCGCCGGGCGGGGTGGTCACCTCAGGGTTGGCGATCTACGACACCATGCGTTACATCCGCTGCGATGTGTCGACCCTCTGCATCGGCCAGGCAATGTCCATGGGCTCGCTGCTGCTGGCCGCTGGCACCAAGGGCAAGCGCTACACGCTGCCCAATTCGCGCATCATGATCCACCAGCCTTCGGGCGGCTTCTCCGGTAAGGCCGTGGACATCGAGATCCAGGCGAAAGAGATTCTGGCCCTGCGTGAGCGGCTCAACCAGATCTACGTCGACCACACCGGTCAGACCCTGAAAGCGGTCGAAAAGGCCATGGACCGCGATAATTTCATGAGTGCCGAGGAGGCCAAGACCTTCGGCCTGGTCGACCACGTGATCAAGGAGCGCCCGAAACTGCCCGACGGCAGCGGCAGCATCCCAGGACCCTCGGCAACGGTGATTAAGGCGGACATTTGAGCATTTCAGGCGGTTTATCCCGCGGTTTTGTGAAATGCCGCCCGCGCGGTGCCGGTTTGCAACAGCCGGCGCCGCGGGCCAAGGTGCTGGAATCGCCGGATCTTTGGCTTTCGGGAACCGCAGCGAGTCCATTCCGTTATACAACCGGTTCGCGCCGTGCGCCGAAGGTGGAGTTGT
The DNA here is from genome assembly GCA_947470105.1 of Fidelibacterota bacterium. Taxonomy (GTDB): domain Bacteria; phylum Pseudomonadota; class Alphaproteobacteria; order Rhodospirillales; family Rhodospirillaceae; genus SHVO01. The sequence goes on from CANISR010000043.1 coordinate 18,159, forward strand.
GCGGACCGGAAAGCCTCGGTTAACATACGATATATAGTATTTGTACCTCGCGTATTTAAAGGCTGGCCAAGGACCGAGACGCTTGTCCTTGGGTCCGGCCGGTGGAGAAGAAGATGACTAAAGCGTCCGGTGGTGATTCCAAAAATACGCTCTACTGCTCGTTCTGCGGCAAGAGCCAGCACGAAGTCCGCAAGCTGATCGCGGGCCCGACGGTATTCATCTGCGATGAATGCGTCGAGTTGTGCATGGACATCATCCGCGAGGAGAACAAGACCAACCTCGTAAAGTCCCGCGAAGGCGTTCCCACGCCGCGCGATATTCTCAAGGTGCTCGACGATTACGTCATCGGCCAGGACCACGCCAAGCGCGTGCTGTCGGTGGCGGTGCATAACCACTACAAGCGGCTCTCGGCTTCGACCAAGAATGCGGAAGTCGAGATCTCGAAGTCGAACATCATGCTCATCGGCCCGACGGGCTGCGGCAAGACGCTGCTGGCGCAGACTCTCGCCCGCATTCTCGATGTGCCGTTCACCATGGCCGATGCGACGACTCTCACCGAAGCCGGGTATGTCGGCGAGGATGTGGAGAACATCATCCTCAAGCTGCTGCAGGCCGCCGACTACAATGTCGAGCGGGCCCAGCGCGGCATCGTCTATATCGACGAAATCGACAAAATCTCGCGCAAGTCCGACAACCCGTCCATCACCCGCGACGTGTCGGGCGAAGGCGTGCAGCAGGCCTTGCTCAAGATCATGGAAGGCACCGTCGCTTCGGTGCCGCCGCAAGGCGGGCGCAAGCATCCTCAACAAGAATTTCTGCAGGTCGACACCACCAACATCCTGTTCATCTGCGGCGGAGCCTTCGCCGGCCTCGAGAAGATCATTTCCCAGCGCGGCCGTGGTACGGCCATTGGCTTCGGCGCGGACGTGCGCTCGGCCGATGAGCGCCAGACCGGCGCGATCTTGCGCGAAGTGGAGCCCGAGGATCTCTTGAAGTACGGGTTGATCCCGGAGTTCGTCGGCCGCCTGCCGATCCTGGCCACGCTCGAGGACCTGGACGAGGGCGCGCTGGTGGACATTCTGACCCGCCCGAAGAACGCCCTGGCGAAGCAATACCAACGCCTGTTCGACATGGAGAACGTCCACCTGACCTTCACCGAGGACGCCCTCAAGACGGTGGCCAAAAAGGCCATCACCCGCAAGACCGGCGCCCGCGGCCTGCGTTCGATCATGGAAAGCATTCTGCTCGACACCATGTTCGACCTGCCCGGCCTGGAAGGGGTAGAAGAGGTGGTGGTCAACGGCGAAGTGTCCGAAGGCCGCGCCAAGCCGCTCTACATCTACGCGGATCGTCGCGGCGATGTCGGAACCTCGGCTTAGGAACATTCGTGGTTTTGCGCCCTCCGCGCAGGTCGTTTCTCCGGCCAGCCCGTTTCCCTTAAGAACGGCGCGCCCCGCTTAAGGCTTTGCGGCGCTTAAGCTGCCCCTTGATCCTGGAGCCGGGCGTCCTATCTTCTGATTGCGTCACCAAGGTCACAAACCGCCATTCCTTGTGGTCGCAACCGTTGCGTCGCGGTAGCCGTTTCTGTCTACTGGCTTCCACGGTCTCTAGAACTTATCGTCGTAGATCGGCTGTTCTGGCCGGTCTGAAAGAGGTGTTCGGTGGATACTCCCAAAGACTCTCCTGATAGCCCCAAGGTCCCGGTGGCGCCGCGGAGTGGATCGCAGCTCTATCCGGTGCTGCCGCTGCGCGACATTGTCGTCTTCCCGCATATGATCGTGCCGCTGTTCGTCGGACGCGAAAAGTCCGTGCGCGCGCTCGAAGACGTGATGGCCGACGACAAGCAGATCCTGCTGGTGGCTCAGAAGGATGCGTCCCAGGACGAGCCGTCACCCAAGGACATCTACGAGGTCGGCACCATCTCCACCGTGCTTCAACTCCTGAAGTTGCCCGACGGCACGGTCAAAGTGCTGGTCGAGGGCGGCGCCCGTGCGCGCATCACATCCTACTCCGAGAATGAGAACTTCTTCGAAGCCACCGCGGAAGTGATCGAAGAGCCCAAGGAAGAAGACAAAGAGCTCGAAGCGCTGGCGCGCTCCGTGGTCTCGCAGTTCGAGCAATACATCAAGCTCAACAAGAAGATCCCGCCGGAAGTACTCGTGTCCCTGAACCAGATCGAGAACCCCTCGAAGCTGGTGGACACGGTCGCCTCGCACCTCACGTTGAAAATCGCCGAAAAGCAGGAGCTGCTGGAGGTCAAAACCATCTCCGAGCGCCTGGAGCGGGTCTACGGGTTCATGGAATCCGAGATCAGCGTGCTGCAGGTGGAAAAGCGCATCCGGAACCGCGTCAAGCGGCAGATGGAGAAGACCCAGCGCGAGTACTACCTCAATGAGCAGATGAAGGCGATCCAGCGCGAGCTGGGCGAGAACGAGGAAGGCAAGGACGAAGCCTCCGAATTCGAAGAGAAGATCAAGAAGCTCAAGATGAGCAAGGAAGCGCGCGAGAAGGCGCTCGGCGAAATCAAAAAACTCAAGTCCATGAGCCCCATGTCCGCAGAAGCCACGGTCGTGCGCAACTACCTCGACTGGCTGACCGCGATTCCGTGGAAGAAGCGCTCGCGCATCCATATCGACCTGAAGGCCGCCAAGGCGCAGCTCGACCGCGATCACTACGGTCTTGAGAAGGTCAAGGAACGCATCGTCGAATACCTAGCCGTGCAAAGCCGCACCAAGAAGATCAAGGGGCCGATCCTTTGCCTCGTCGGACCGCCCGGCGTGGGCAAGACCTCGCTCGGACGCTCGATCGCCACCTCCACGGGCCGTGCCTTCGTGCGCGTCTCCATGGGCGGCGTGCGCGACGAAGCCGAGATCCGCGGCCACCGGCGAACGTACATCGGCTCCATGCCCGGCAAGGTCATTCAGGGTATGAAGAAGGCCAAGACCTCGAACCCGCTGTTCCTGTTGGACGAGATCGACAAGCTCGGCGCCGACTGGCGCGGCGACCCGTCGTCGGCGCTGCTCGAAGTGCTGGATCCGGAGCAGAATTCCACCTTCCAGGATCACTACCTGGAAGTGGACTACGATCTCTCCGACGTGCTGTTCATCACCACCGCCAACACGTTGCGCATGCCTCAGCCGCTATTGGACCGCATGGAGATCATCCGGGTCTCGGGCTATACCGAGGACGAAAAGGTGGCCATTGCCAAGCGTCACTTGATTCCGAAGCAGTTCCCGGCTCACGGCCTCAAGAAATCCGAGTGGAGCGTGTCCGACGACGCGCTGCGCGACCTTTGCCGCTATTACACACGTGAAGCCGGCGTGCGCAATCTCGAGCGCGAACTCGCCAACCTCGCGCGTAAGGCGACCAAGGAGATCATTCTCCGCAAGCTCACCAAGGTTGCCGTCACCCGCAAGAATCTCAAGAAGTTCGCGGGCGTCGCCAAGTACCGCTTCGGGGAAGCGGAACGCGAAGATCTGGTGGGCGTGACGACCGGCTTGGCGTGGACCGAAGTCGGCGGCGAGTTGCTGTCCATCGAAGCCGTGACGATGCCCGGTAAGGGCGCGGTCACGCTGACGGGCAAACTCGGCGATGTCATGAAGGAATCGATTCAGGCCGCGCGCTCCTTCGTGCGCAGCCGGGCGCGGTCCTACGGCATCCGCACCAAGAACTTCGAGAAGCTCGATATACACCTACACGTTCCGGAAGGCGCTACGCCCAAGGACGGGCCGTCGGCCGGCGTGGCGATGTGCACCTCCATCGTCTCGGCGCTGACGGGGATTCCGGTGCGCAAGGACGTGGCGATGACCGGTGAAATCACGCTGCGGGGCAGGGTGCTTCCGATCGGCGGCTTGAAGGAGAAGCTGCTGGCGGCCATGCGCGGCGGCATCACCACCGTGCTGATCCCCAAGGACAACGAGAAGGACCTTGAGGAACTGCCGGATAACATCAAGCGCGAGCTCATCATTATTCCGGTGTCGACCGCCGATGAAGTGCTCGCCAAGGCGCTGACGAAACCTCTCGTGCCGATCCTCAAGGACGACGAGGAGGAACCGGCGCCGGTGAAACCCGCCGAGGCCGTGGCTGTGGAAGACGAACCGCTCATCACTCACTAGCAGCGGCGCATAAAAGACGCTTCAGGGCGGGCCTCGCCAACTGCGAGGCCCGCCTTACCTTTTATGGGGCGAGGGCGTAAAAACCCTTAAAAACCCGCCTTTCAGCCGGGAAATGCATCAGAAAACCCCTTAAAACAGCACTTTCTCACATTGACGCCCGGAAACGGCGGTGCTTAGACTTGCCCCGTCCAGCGTATTTCAGCGGAAGATGTGACGGTGCTCGCGGGGGATTTAAAGCGCCGACTGTGTTCCGTGGGAACAGAGACGACAGGGGTAGAGGATGAATAAGAATGATCTGGTTGCCGCGCTGGCGGATACAGC
>CANISR010000044.1 GCA_947470105.1 Fidelibacterota bacterium
CACGCGGTCGAGCGTGTCGACCAGCATGGTCTCCTGATAGCCCTTAGCGCCTTGGTTAGTTGCGTTCATACTTCTTCAACTGTAGAGAGACGGAAAAGCCGCCAGCCGGCGCCGATTTCCGGACCCTGGTTTTACAGTCTCACCAGCGATGAGGCCAGCCTTGTCCCACGCCGGTCCAATGGGTCATGTTGCCGAGTAACTATTTGGAAAAGATTAACGAATATTTTGCTGCCTGATTGCGGAAACCGGAAAAACAACCGCGGGCGAATGGCTCTTCTTACGGGCCCGGGCGACCTGCCGCCTGCTAACCGACGAATATGGGCTGAGGGTTGAATGACGCGTATTGTGGTGACCGGCGGCGCGGGCTTTATCGGCTCGCATATTTGCGAGCGCTTGCTGGCCGCCGGCCATGAAGTGCTGTGTGTGGATAACTTCTTCACCGGGCGGCGTCAGAACATCGCCCCCATGCTGTCCAGCAACAGCTTCGAATTGATCCGCCACGACGTCACTTTCCCGCTCTATATCGAGACCGACCAGATCTACAACCTGGCCTGCCCGGCCTCGCCTGTGCACTACCAGTTCGACCCGGTGCAGACCACCAAGACCAGCGTCCACGGCGCCATCAACATGCTGGGCCTGGCCAAGCGCACCAAGGCCAAGATCCTCCAGGCGTCCACCAGCGAGGTCTACGGCGATCCGGCCATCCATCCTCAGGTTGAATCGTACTGGGGCAACGTCAATCCCATCGGCCCGCGCGCCTGCTACGACGAAGGCAAGCGCTGCGCCGAGACCTTGTTCTTCGACTATTACCGCCAGCACAAACTGCGCATCCGCGTGGCGCGCATATTCAACACCTACGGTCCGCGCATGCTGCCCGACGACGGCCGCGTGGTTTCGAACTTTGCCGTTCAGGCCCTCAAGAACGAGCCCATCACCGTCTACGGCAAGGGCGACCAGACGCGCTCCTTCTGCTACGTCGACGACACCGTGGATGGCCTTATCCGGCTGATGAATGCCCCCGACGACGTCACCGGCCCGGCCAATATCGGCAATCCGGTGGAGACCACGGTCTATGAGCTGGCGGAAAAGATCATCGCCCTCGCCAAATCCTCGTCGAAGATCATTCATAAGCCGTTGCCGCAGGATGATCCGGTGCGCCGTAAGCCCGACATCACCATCGCCAAATGCAAGCTCGGCTGGGAGCCCAAGGTCGAACTCGACGATGGGCTCGGCCGCACGGTGCAGTTCTTCCGCGAGCTGCTCGCTCAATAAAAGGCGAGGGCATGACCTCCGGCATATTGTCCGATCGATTGTCCGATCCGGGGGCCCTTGCGGCTCTCGTCGGTGAATTCGTCAATCGGCGCATTCTGTGCGTCGGCGACGTGATGGTCGATCACTCCCTGTACGGCGAGGTCAAACGCCTCTCCCCCGAAGCGCCGGTGCCGGTGGTGCGCGTGACCCGTGAAACCTCCGACCTCGGCGGCGCCGGAAACGTGGTGCGCAATATCGCCGCCCTGGGGGCCTCTTGCGCGTTCGTCTCCCTCATCGGCGACGACCGCGGCGGCCAGGAAGCCAGCGAGCTTCTCGCGCGCCTGACCCGCACCGATCCCTATTTGCGCGTGGCCCGCGGACGCGAGACCACGATCAAGAACCGCTTCTTCAGCACGGACGGTCACCATCTCCTGCGCGCCGACCGGGAAACCGTGTTGCCGCCGGCCGCCGCCGACCTGGCCGAGCTGGAACGCGCCGCCGTGGCCGAGGTCGCGGGCTGCGACGTCGTGATTCTGTCCGACTATGCCAAAGGCATGCTCATGACGGGCCTCGCCGCCGCCGTCATCGCCGCCGCCCGTGCCGCCGGAAAGCCGGTGATCGTCGATCCCAAGGGCGCCGGCTACGAACGCTACCGCGGCGCCACCATCATCACGCCCAACCGTGCTGAACTCGCCGACGCGACCGGCATGGCCGTGGATAGCGACGCGGCCATTGTCGCCGCCGCCCAGGCTTTGCGCGGTCATACGGCGGCCCAGGCCATCCTGGTCACGCGTTCCGGCGAAGGCATGACCTTGGTGGCCGCCGACGGCGTCCATCATCTACCCGCGGAAACCCGTGAAGTGGCCGACGTCACCGGCGCCGGCGACACGGTGATCGCGGTGCTGTCTCTGGCGGTCGCCGGCGGCGCGCCCTTCCTTGCTGCAGCGCGTCTGGCCAATGTGGCCGCCGGTATCGTCGTCGGCCGGCAGGGCACGGCGGTGGCCAGCGGCAACGACATTACCGGTGCCTTGCTGCACCGCGGGCTGGCGGGCGCCGAACAGAAAGTCGCCGACCGGACCACCGCAGCGGCCAAGACCGCCGAATGGCGCCGGGCGGGCCTCAAGGTCGGATTCACCAACGGCTGTTTCGATCTGCTGCATCCGGGCCATATCTCTCTGTTGCGCCAGGCCCGCGGCGCTTGCGACCGCCTGGTGGTGGGCCTGAACAGTGACGCCTCCGTGCGCCGCCTCAAAGGCGACACCCGGCCGGTGCAGTCCGAAGCCGCCCGCGCGGCGGTCATGGCGTCCCTGGCGTCTGTCGACCTGGTGGTGATTTTCGCCGAAGATACGCCGCTGCAATTGATCGAAACCCTGCGGCCCGATGTCCTGGTCAAAGGCGCGGACTACAAAAGAGCCGATGTGGTCGGCGGGGACTTGGTCGAGGGCTACGGCGGCAAGGTGGTGCTCGCCGACGTGGTGCCGTCATATTCGACCACGGCGACCATTGCCTCACTCAAGGCAACTGGAAGATGATGCTGATGGGGTTCACGGGGGACCGACGGATGACCAAGTCAAAAGCACTGGCGATTGGTGTGCTCGCACTGCTCGCGGGTTGCGGCAACGACGGCCGCCTGTTTCCGGACGTCAAAACCGCCGCCGTACTCGGCAGCCAATATGGCGGTCCGTCGCAGCCGACGGTGCGTCAGCCGATCCTGCCCGAAATGCTGGTGCCCTGCCGCGGCCATGTGGTGGTCCCGGCCATCGGTATGCTGCTGGTGCCGCGCGGCAAGGAGCCGCCCACCTCGGGTTCATATCTGCGCGAAGAGCGTCTCTCCGCGCCTTACCGCGTCCTGCCGCCGGGCGCGCGCCTGAGCCAGGAAATGAGCCCCACCCGCCTCAATGTGGAGCTCGACAACGAAGGCCGCATCATCGGGCTGTATTGCGGCTGAGCGTGTCCAGAAAAAGTGGGTACCGGTTTTTCCCCCGGGACACGCGACAAAACAAAAGAACCTAATAATCTTGAATTCTGGGATCGGTTATTGCCGCCAGCCGCTGGCCCGCGGCGAGTGCAAACCGTAGCGTCAGTGCCTTGCGCCGCGCCGCCGCCAGGGGATGGTGGGGCGCCGTGCGCACCACCGCCGCCGAATAATTGTCGGCGATGATCACGCCGCAGGTCGTGGGCAGGATCTGCCACGGAAAATGCGGCGGTACCGCGAAGGAAAAGGCGTCGCAGAAGGGCACGTACTCCAGCCACTTGGCGTCGCCCTTGAAATCCTCGGGCGTGCTTTTGACCTCGACCATGAGCAGCACGCCGGCGGCATTGAGGCCCACCACATCAGCGCGCCGCCCGTTGCCCAGCTTGAACTCCATCAGGCTCGAAAACCCCATGTCGTCCATCCAGCGGCACACGCCGCGGGTGACGGCGGCCGTGACCGCCGGCGGCGGCATACCCCGGTGCAAACTGCTGTGGTGGCCGGCGCCGGGCGTGATCGTGGGCGCAGCGGCAAAGTCGGTTGAAGAAACCAAATCCGACAAGCCTGGGATGTTCATCTTATGTTCCCCCTGCGGCCACTCTAAGGGCAAGTGGGAATCATGTCCAGAATCGGGAAGTTTATGAGCCGGTGGTGATGCGCTCGACCAGTTGCTTTACCGTCGGCACGAAGCCGTTTTGATACCAGGGGTCCTGGCCAAACCGATAAGCGTTATGCCCGGCGAACATCAGCTCGGCGTCGATATTGCCGTCGTGGGCGATGTTCTGGAGGGTCTTCTGAATGCAGAAGCTGCGCGGGTCGGCCTTGCGGCCGGTGCTGCCCTCGTCGCTCTGCGACCAGTTGGAGAAGGCGCAGGCCGACAGGCAGCCCATGCAATCAATCTGGTCGACGCGGATTTCTTCAGCCTTGGGCGGCGTGACGAAGATCAGCGTGGCGTCGGGGGTCTTCATGGTCTCGGTGAAGCCAGCCGCGAACCAGGCCTCGGCGCGGATCTTGTCGGCGGCGGTCACATACACATCGCGTTTGCGCGCACCGACGCTGAGGGCGGTGTCGTGAGCGCCCACCGGCTCCGGCGTGAAGGGAATCTGGCGGTCGCTGCGCTGATGCAGTTCGTCCAGGAAAGGATTGCGCACGGCGGACGAATAAAAACCCGTCGGGCTGAAGCGCTGCAAATCCACATCGCCCGGGCGCAGGTCGGCCAGGCGCTTTTTCCACATGGGTGAAATGGGGCTTTCTTTCGTGAGCAGCGGGCGCGTGCCGAACTGGAACGCCACCGGGCCGATCTCGGGATTGTCGAGCCAATGCTCCCACTCGCTCAGCCACCACACACCGCCCGCCATGATGATGGGGGTCTGGTGCAGGCCGGCTTCATTCATCACCGCGCGCAGAGCGGCGACGCGGGGATAAGGATCTTCCGGGTGACGCGGGTCCTCGGAGTTGGACAGGCCGTTATGGCCGCCCGCCAGCCACGGATCTTCGTAGACCACGCCGCCGAGCAGATCGGAGAACTTGTGATAGGCGCGTTTCCACAGGGCGCGGAAGGCGCGGCCCGAGGAGATGATCGGGTAATAGTGCAGGCCGTAGTGCGCCGCGATCTCCGCCAGCTTGTACGGCATGCCGGCGCCGCAGGTGACGCCCTGGATGATGCCGCGGCACTTCTCCATGACGCCGTGCAACACGCGTTCGGCGCCGCCCATCTCCCACAGGATGTTGATGTGCAGGCGGCCTTGGCCGTTGCGGGTCTCGTGGGCGATCTGTGCCTGGGTGATGCCGCCGTCGATGGCGTAGCGCACCAGTTCTTCGTGGCGGTCGCGACGGGTGCGGCCGTGATAGACCTGCGGAATATAGTGGCCACTGGGATCGTAAGAGTCGGCGTTGACGCCAGAGAAGGTTCCGACACCGCCGGCGGCCGCCCATGCGCCCGACGACAGACCGTTGGAGACGGCGACGCCCTTGCCGCCTTCTACAAGCGGGAGCACTTCCTGGCCGGCAATGACGATCGGATTAAGCGCCTTCACGTGACTCTACTGTCCTGGTTGAGAGCGGAGAGAACACCGCCGATTTCCGCGCGCAATATAGTGTGCCTGTATCCTTGAACCAAGCTTGCCGGCAGGATGCAAAAAACCTTGGTACACCATGAAGCCGTTGAAACCTATGGAAAATTCTTGAGCATCGCGCCCGGCACATCGGTAAATAACGCGTCAACGCCCCATGAAAACAGCAGCGACGCCCGCTCGCTCTCGTTCACAGTGTAAGACGTAACCTTTCGCCCATCGGCGTGCACCGCAGCGATCAGTTCCCGGTCCAGGTGCCTGTGGTTGGCGCCGACCGATACCACGTCCAGCTTGGCGGCGACGTCGCGCCAGTCCTCGGCCACACGATCGAACAAAATGCCGCGGGGCCAGCCGGGCTGGACTTCCTTGGCCGCGGCGACGCTGAGGCGCGAAAAACTCGAGATCAACGGCAAGGGGCCGTTCCAGCATTCGCGCGCCGTCGCCAGGGCCACCTCGGCCGTCTCGACCTCACGGCCGGCTGACGGTTTTATTTCCATATTGAATCCGAGGCCGAGCTCGGCGAACAGCTCGAGGGCCTCTTCCAGGGTCGGCACCATCTCGCCTTTGAAGGCGCTGGAGAACCAGGACCCGGCGTCGAGGTCGCGCAAAATATCGAAAGAAATGTCGGCGAGAAGACCGGCGCCGTCGGTGGTGCGGTCCAGGGCATCGTCGTGAAACACGACCGGCCGGCCATCGAGGGTCAGGGCCACGTCGAATTCAACCCACGCCGCGCCCTCGCGGGCAGCCCGGCGGAACGAGGCCAGGGTATTTTCCGGCGCCGCCTTGGGCGAGCCGCGGTGGGCAATGATGCGGGGAATCTTAAGCAAGAAAGGGCTCCCGGCCGTGAACGGCGGCCGGGAGCTTCTCCTCTAGTTAGCCGGTGCTTCTGCGGCGTCGAGATCCGCGCCGGTGGTCTGGTCGACGCGCTTCATCGACAGCTTCACCTTGCCGCGGTCGTCGATGCCCAGGCACTTCACCTTCACCACATCGCCTTCCTTCACGACTTCGCCCACCGTCTGGACCCGCTTGGAGGCGAGTTCGGAGATGTGCACGAGGCCGTCACGCTTGCCGAGGAAGTTCACGAACGCGCCGAAGTCCATGGTCTTGACCACGGTGCCGGTGTAGATCGCGTTGAGTTCTGGCTCTGCCACGATGTCCTTAATGCGGCGCACGGCTTCGTTCATCTTGTCGCCATCGGCCGAGGCCACGCGCACGGTGCCGTCGTCCTCGATGTCGATCTTGGTGCCGGTGCTTTCCTGCAGTTCGCGGATGACCTTGCCGCCGGTGCCGATGATTTCGCGGATCTTGTCCTTGGGAACCATCAACGTCGTGATGCGCGGCGCCGTGGCGGCTACCGTTTCGCGGGCGCCGGTCATGGCTTTGGCCATTTCGCCCAGGATGTGGAGGCGGCCATCCTTGGCCTGACGCAGCGCGATTTCCATGATCTCGCGGGTGATGGACGTGATCTTGATGTCCATCTGCAGCGCGGTCACGCCCGCGGTGGTGCCGGCGACCTTAAAGTCCATGTCGCCGAGGTGATCTTCGTCGCCGAGGATGTCCGAGAGGACGGCGAAGTCTTTGCCTTCCTTGATCAGACCCATGGCGATGCCGGCCACCGGGCGCGGCAGCGGAACGCCGCCGTCCATGAGGGCCAGCGAAGTGCCGCACACGGTCGCCATGGAGGACGAACCGTTGGATTCAGTGATCTCCGAAACCACGCGCAGGGTGTAGGGGAACGCGTCACGCGCCGGCATCAGCGGGTGAATGGCGCGCCACGCCAGCTTGCCGTGGCCGATTTCGCGGCGGCCCGGGCTGCCCATGCGGCCGGCTTCACCGACCGAGTACGGGGGGAAGTTGTAGTGCAGCATGAAGAACTGGCGGTATTCGCCTTCCAGGGCGTCGATGATCTGTTCGTCCTGGCCGGTGCCGAGGGTGGCCGTGACCAGCGCCTGGGTCTCGCCGCGGGTGAACAGCGCCGAGCCGTGGGTGCGCGGCAGGATGCCGACTTCGATCTCGATGGGGCGCACGGTCTTGGTGTCGCGGCCGTCGATACGCACGCCGGTCTTGAGGATCTGACCGCGAACGACGTCGGCTTCCATGTGCTTGAACACCGGGCCGGCAACCGCGAGTTCGGCTTTCTCTTCGCCGAGGCTCGCCATGGCCTTCTTCTTCACTTCGCCGATGGCGGCGTAACGCTCTTGCTTAACGCGATTGCGGTAGGCGGCGTCGAGGTCGCCGGTGAAAGCAGCCAGCTTGTTCTTGACGATCGCCACTTCCGGCGCTTCCGGCGCAATGGCGAACGGTTCCTTGGCGCAGGCTTCGGCCAGTTCGATGATCATCTGAATGATGGGCATCATGGCGTCGTGGCCGAAGTTGACGGCGCCGAGCATGATTTCTTCCGACAGTTCCTTGGCTTCGGATTCGACCATCAGCACGCCTTCACGGGTGCCGGCGACGACCAATTCCAACGACTGCTTCTCGTATTCGTCCATACGCGGGTTGAGGACGTACTGGCCGTCCACATAACCGACGCGAGCGGCGCCGATGGGGCCCATGAACGGGATGCCGGAGATGGTCAGCGCGGCGGAGGCGCCGATCATGGCGACCACATCCGGATCGTTCTTGAGGTCGTGCGACAGCACGGTGCAGACGACTTGGGTTTCATTGCGGTAGCCGTCGACGAACAGCGGACGGATCGGACGGTCGATCAGGCGCGAGGTCAGCACTTCCTTTTCGGTGGGGCGGCCTTCGCGCTTGAAGAAGCCGCCGGGAATCTTGCCCGCGGCCGAGGTCTTTTCCTGGTAGTTGACGGTGAGAGGAAAGAAATCGATGCCGGGCTTCGGCGACTTGGCGCCGACCGCGGTGCAAAGCACGGTGGTCTCGCCGTAAGTGGCCATGATGGCGCCGTCGGCCTGGCGGGCGACTTTACCGGTTTCGAGGACGAGCTTGCGCCCGCCCCATTCGATTTCTTTGCGGTGAATCTTGAACATCGACATTAAATTGGTTTCCTTCTTCCCCTCATGGACCGGCACCGGATTGTGCGCCCGGCTCGACCGCTCAAAATTCACCAAATGTGAATTGCAAACGGATGGAGGGTACGAGCCAGGGTTTCGATCCTCGCGCAGACGATACAAATCGCCTGTGCATTTTCAGCCGCGCGTCTCTGCACCTGCAGAGTTCCGCGCGTAACGTCAGCGGTCTTGTCGAGAAACCCGGATCCGGCCGCTGTTACGTAAATAACGACGAACGCGCCCGGCTTGGAAAATCCAAGGGGCGCACCGCCGTCCTTATCGGAACCGGGTAATGACCAGCGGCTTAGCGCCGCAGGCCGAGACGCGAGATCAAGGAATCGTAGCGCGTGGCCGACGAACCCTTGAGGTAATCGAGCAAACGGCGGCGCTGACCGACCATCACGAGAAGACCACGACGGGAGTGGTTGTCCTTGTGGTGGCCTTTGAGGTGGTCGGTGAGGTTCTTGATCCGCTCGCTGAGGACCGCCACCTGGACTTCCGGTGAACCGGTATCGCCCTGCTTGGTGGCATATTCTTGGATGAGCACTTGCTTGCGCTCTGCGGTAATCGACATCGGGTACTCCTGTTTTATAAGTTCATGACGCGGACGGGACGGACCATGCCGTTCCCGACCTCGGCCACCGCTACAAGCTTGTCCCCACACTTGGCTTGCACGGCATCGCCGGGCTCGAGTCCAGTGAGAGGGCTGCGCTTGGCTACGGGCCATAGGGCGATGGATTGCCCAAGGCTCATGCGGCGAGCCTCTTCTGCCGTCAGGGCCAGTGCCGGGATGTCGTCCAGCACGGTCGCGACCGGCAAAAGATGTTCGGAAGCGGCGGTTTTATGCCCCAGCGCCTCCAGGTTATCCAGGGAAATCGCCCTTTCCTGGCCGAACGGGCCGCAGCGCGTGCGCCGCAAGGCCGAAATATGCCCGAGCGTGCCCAGAGCCTTGGCCAGATCCCGCACCAAAGCCCGGATGTAGGTGCCTTTACCGCAATCAACCTCGAATTTGGCGGTCTCCGGACCGGCTGAGAGCAGGGAAAAGCGAGTTACGACCACCGTCCGGGCCTGAAGGGTAACGGTTTCCCCCTCCCGGGCCAGGTCATAGGCCCGTTTACCCCCCACTTTGATGGCGGAATAGTCAGGCGGCACCTGCTGGATGCTGCCGGTGAAGGTGGGCAGCGCCGCCTCGATTTCGGCGGCGCTCGGGCGTCCCGGCGCGGTGGCAATGATCTTGCCCTCGCTGTCATCCGTATCGGTTCCGGCCCCCCAAATGACCTCAAACTGGTAAGTTTTGCGCCCATCCATGGCGAAATTGACGGTTTTCGTGGCTTCACCCAGGGCAATTGGCAGAATTCCGGTGGCCAAGGGGTCCAAAGTGCCGCCATGACCCACCTTCGCGGCATTCATGGCTCGCTTTACCCGCGCCACCACCGTCGCCGACGTCATGCCGGACGGCTTATCGACCGCGATCCAGCCATGGATCGGTTCGCCTTTTTGACGGCCCACGGAGATTCTATTCCTCTTCGGAGTCGCCGCGGGAAGGACGTGCCGACTCGGCGTCCTCGACCATGCCGTATTGGTCGGCATCCAGGTCGCGGGCCACTTCCGGCTTATGCAGCAGGCGCGCGATGCGCTCGGCTTCGTCGAAGCTCTGGTCGGCGGCGAAATTCAGGTCGGGGATGTAGCGGATCTGCAGGCGGTCGGCGAGCTGGCGCCGCAGGTAGGGCTTCACCCGCTTGAGCCCTTCGAGCACGGTCTCGGTATCGCCGCCGCCCAGCGGCACGATGTAGACCCGCGCATGCCGCAGATCAGGTGACGGCCGCACTTCGGTGACGGTGATCCGCCGGCCGGCCAACGCCGGGTCGCGCAACGTGTCGCGCTCGAACAGCGCGGCCAGCACGTGGCGGATTTCCTCGCCGACGCGGAGCAGACGCTGTCCGGGCGGCGATTTGGCGTTCCGGGACTTTCTTGCCATGGGTAACTCCTCCCGAAAAACCGAGGGGCCTAGCGCCCCCGGTTTCCGGATCAAACGCTGACGATTCTAGAGAACGCCCGCCATCCGTTCGATTTCGAAGCACTCGATCATGTCGCCCTTCTGGAGATCCTGGTAGCTGGCGAGCGCCATGCCGCACTCGTAGCCTTCGCGGACTTCCTTGACGTCGTCCTTGAAGCGCTTGAGCTGCGACAGGTCGCCTTCGTGGATGACAACGTTGTCGCGCAGCAGGCGGACTTTGCAGCCGCGCTTGATGATCCCTTGCGTGACCATGCAGCCCGCGACCTTGCCGGTCTTGGTGATGTTGAACACTTCGCGGATCTCGGCGTAGCCGATGAAGTTTTCCTTGAAGGTCGGCGCCAGCATCCCGGTGAGGACCTGTTTGATGTCGTCCGACACCGCGTAGATGATCGAGTAGTAGCGGATGTCGACGGCGTCGCGCTTGGCGGTTTCGCGGGCCTGGGCGTTGGCGCGCACGTTGAAGCCGATCAGCACCGCGCCGTAGGTCTTGGCCAGGGTCACGTCGGATTCGTTGATGGCGCCCACGGCGCCGTGGATCACATTGACCTTGATGGCGTCGGTGGCGAGCTTCGACAGGGTGCCGGTCAAGGCTTCCACCGAACCCTGCACGTCGGCCTTCACCACCACGTTCAGTTCGTTGGTGGCGCCGGCTTTAATCTTGGCGAACATCTGCTCCATGGTGGAGCCGCCCACGCCGGCCGCATGTTCCTTATCGCGGATCTTGCGGCGGCGGAATTCGGTGACTTCACGGGCCCGGGCTTCGTCCTCGACCACGATGAAGTCGTCGCCGGCCGACGGCGTGCCGCCGAAGCCGATGACTTCCACGGGCGCCGACGGCATCGCCGACTTCACCTGCTTGCCGTGTTCGTTGACCAGCGCACGCACGCGGCCCCACTCGGCGCCGGCGATGAAGATGTCGCCCAGGTGCAGGGTGCCGCTTTGCACGAGAACGGTGCCGACAGAACCCACGCCTTTTTCCACCTTGGCTTCGATGATCGAGCCTTCGGCGGTGCGGTCCGGGTTGGCCTTCAGTTGCAGCAGTTCAGCCTGCAGCAGGATGACTTCTTCGAGCTTGTCGAGGTTGGTCTTCTGCGTCGCCGAGACTTCGACCGCGAGGGTTTCGCCGCCCATGTCTTCCAGCACCACTTCGTGGTTCAGAAGGTCGGTCTTGATGCGGGCGGAATTGGCGCCCGGTTTGTCGATCTTGTTGATGGCCACGATCATCGGCACGCCGGCCGCCTTTGCATGGCGGATGGCTTCGATGGTCTGGGGCATGATGCCGTCGTCGGCGGCCACCACCAGGATCACGATATCCGTCACCTTGGCGCCGCGGGCGCGCATGGCGGTGAAGGCTTCGTGGCCAGGGGTGTCGATGAAGGTGATCTTCTGCCCGGTTTTGGTGCGGACCTGGTAAGCGCCGATATGCTGGGTGATGCCGCCGGCTTCGCCCGCGACCACGTTGGTGGAGCGCATGGCGTCGAGCAGCGAGGTCTTGCCGTGGTCGACGTGGCCCATGATGGTGACCACCGGCGGGCGGTGCTTCATGGTGGCGCCTTCGTCCGGCGCGGACTTCAAGCCTTCTTCGACAGCGCCTTCGGTGATGCGCTTCACCTTATGGCCGTATTCCTGGGCCACCAACTCGGCGGTATCGGCGTCGAGCACTTCGTTGATGGTGGCCATAATACCGAGTTTCATAAGGGATTTGATAACGTTGACCGAACGTTCGGCCATACGGTTGGAGAGTTCCTGGACGGTGATGGTTTCCGGCAGCACGACTTCACGCACCACCTTGTCGGTATTCATCGGCTGCTTGAGCTGAGCCTTGCGGCGCTCTTTCTCCACAGCGCGGCGCATGGAGGCGATGGAGCGTGAACGCTCGACCGCATCATCGCCTTCCAGGGCGGCGGTGATGGACAGCTTGCCGGAGCGGCGGCGCGGCTCGGTGCGCTTGTTGACGGTCGGCGGCTTATGGCCGGTCTTGGCCTTGCGCGGCTTGCCGTCTTCTTCTTCTTCCTCTTCGGCCACCGGACGACGCACCAGGGGTGCGGCGGCATCGGTACGGGCGGCTTCGGTGGTGGCGGGTGTTGCTGCGGTCGCGGCAGGTTCGGCGGCGCGCGCTACAGGTGCTGCGGCGCGCGCTACAGGTGCTGCGGCGGGGGCGGCGGGGGCCACAACCGGCGGCGCTTCAGCGGCGCGTTTGGCGGCTTCGGCAGCACGGACGGCTTCCTCGGCGGCTTCGCGCTTGGCGTCTTCGTCGGCCACACGGCGGCTTTCCTCGTCCGCCTTCATGGCGTCCTGGAGCGCCTTGAGGCGATGGGCCTTCTCGTCGTCAGTCAGGCTGCCGTGCTGCAGGGCTTCTCTTGCCTTGGCCAGCACGTCGTCCGCTTTTGCCTTGAAGCCGGCGGGTGCGGCTTTGACTTCCTGCACCTTGCCGTCGGCGCCGATCTCGAACTGGCGCTTACGCTTACGTTCGACCTGAACGACTTTTGAGCGGCCGTGCGAGAAGCTTTGGCGGACCTGTCCGGATTCCACCGTCTTCTTCAGCTCCAGCTTCCCCTTGCTCAGCGAAAGGGGGGTCTTGGCTTTGGTATCGCTCGGCATGCTGCTCAACTAACCTCAACTACGCGCGGCACCTGGATAAGGCGGCGCTGTGTGAATGCTTTGATCTCATCGTCTTGTGTTCAGTTCATGGCTGGACACGCTCTCCATCAACATTCGGCATTTTTACACCGGCATACCGCGCGGCTTCTTCGATCAAGGTCGTGGTCAACGCGCCGGCCCGCAACGCAACATGCACCGCGGCATCGCGTCCCAGGGCCGCGCCCAATTCCGCGCCCGTGAAGACGTCCACCACCGGCACATGAGAAACCAGCGCGGTGAACTTCCGGCGCTCCGGGAGCGATCCGTCCGCGGCCTCGATCAAGGCCACGGTCGTCCCGGTCGCGATCTGGGCACGAACTTTCTCTGCTCCGGCGGCAACAAGTCCGGCACGACGCGCGAGGCCGAGATAATTGAGGCAGCGGCGCCGTAAAAGCTCGGCAACGGTATCGGCCAGGCCCGGGGGAACGGTGACATTGTCCCGGGCGGCTTTGGCAAAGGCCCGTTTTGACGCTGCGAGCTCTATCATATCGCGCTTGGCGCTTAACCACAAACCCCGGCCGGGCAGGCGCCGGTCGATATCGGGGACAATGGTCTTGTCCGGGCCGGCCACGAACCGGATCAGGCCGGACAGCGGCAGCGACTCGCCCGAGACGATACAGCGCCTGTTAGGGCCCGTTTCGTCCGGAGTCTCGAGCTCCGCCGCCTCCGTCTGATCCTGCATCAAAAATCCCATGGTCCGTCCGGTCTCTAGGTCCCGTTTAGGCTTACTTGGTGTCGGTGGCGGCTTTTTCGGCCTCACCTTCCGGGAACCAGTGCGCGCGCGCCGCCATGATGATGACGTTCGCCTGCGCCTCGGTCATGCCTTCACCCAGCATCTCGATCAGTTCGTCGCCGGCCAGATCCGCCAGGTCGTCCAGGGTTTTCACGCCCTTTTCCGCCAGCGTGATGATCTTGCGGGCATCCAAGCCTTCGATTTCTGCTTCAGCCAGATCGGCGGCGACGCCCAGTTCCTCGAGCTTCGCCATGATCTTCTTGTTCTCTTCCTCGATGTAAGTGGTGGCGCGCTCTTTCAGTTCGTTGGCGATGTCTTCGTCGAAGCCCTCGATGTCGGTGAGTTCCTCGGCCGGAACGAATGCGACTTCTTCCACCGACGTGAAGCCTTCGGTGACCAGCAGATGGGCGAGCACGTCGTCCACGTCCAGGGCGTCGATGAACATTTTGGAGCGCGAGCGGAACTCTTCCTGGCGGCGTTCGGATTCTTCGCCTTCGGTGAGAATGTCGATGGTCCAGCCGGTGAGCTGCGAAGCGAGGCGCACGTTCTGGCCGCGGCGGCCGATGGCCAGCGAGAGCTGATCGTCCGGCACCACCACTTCGATGCGGCCCGAGTCTTCGTCGAGCACAACCTTGGTGACTTCGGCCGGGGCCAGCCCGTTCACCACGAACGTGGCCGGGTCCTGGTTCCACTGGATGATGTCGATCTTCTCGCCCTGCAGCTCGGCCACCACCGCCTGCACGCGGCTGCCGCGCATACCCACGCAGGCGCCGACGGGATCAATGGAGGAGTCGTTGGAGATCACGGCGATCTTGGCGCGGCTGCCCGGGTCGCGGGCCACGGCCTTGATTTCGATGATGCCGTCATAGATTTCCGGTACTTCCTGGGCGAACAACTGGGCCATGAAGTCGGGCGAGGTGCGCGAGAGGAAAATCTGCGGACCGCGCGGCTCTTCGCGCACGTCGACGATGAACGCACGCACACGGTCGCCGTTCTTGAAATGCTCGCGGGGGATCAATTCGTCGCGGCGGAGCAGGCCTTCCGCGCGGCCCAGGTCGACGATGACATTGCCGAATTCGACGCGTTTCACCAGGCCGTTGACGATTTCGCCGATGCGGTCCTTGTATTCGCTGAACTGGCGCTGACGCTCGGCGTCGCGCACTTTCTGCACGATCACCTGCTTCGCGGTCTGGGCGGCGATGCGGCCGAAGTCGATGGGCGGCAGCGGATCGATGATCACGCCGCCCATCTCGATGTCGGGGTTCTTGCGCTGGGCCTTGGCGAGGGTGGTCTGGGTGTTTTCGTCTTCCACCGTCTCGACCACGGTGATGTAGCGCGCCAGGCGAATTTCGCCGTTCTTGCGGTCGATGGCGGCGCGGATGTCATTCTCATGGCCGTACTTGGAGCGGCCGGCCTTCTGGATGGCCTGTTCCATGGCCTGGAACACTTCTTCGCGGTCGATGCCCTTGTCGCGGGCCACGGTGTCCGCGACCTGCACCAATTCGGGGCGCGCCATTCCAATGCTCTGTGCCATCTTTCTCTCTCCAGTCGTGCGGTCCGTGTGAGGACCTGCGGGGGCTTGATGTTCAGTGTTTAGCTTTTAGTCTTCAGCGGGGCTCTGCGCCGTTGCGGCGATGAGCTCGTCGGTCAAAACCAGTTTCGAAGCGTTGACGTTATCGATGGAAATCACCGCCTCGCCTTCGTCGGTGGCGATCAGGATCTCGCCGTTGGGCGAAACGCCCTTGAGCCGGCCCTTGAAGCGCTTGCGGCCATCGACCGGCATCTTGGTGTCCACCTTCGCCAGGAAGCCGGCGTAGGTTTCGAAATCCTTGGGCCGTGTCAGGGGCCGGTCGATACCGGTGGAGCTGACTTCCAGGTCGTAGGTGCCGGGCAGCGGATCTTCCACGTCGAAGATCGCCGACAGGGTGCGGCTGATGAGGGCGCAATCTTCGACGGTGACGGCGCTGCCGTCGCTACGCTCGGCCATGACCTGCAGCGTGCGGCGCCCGGCGCTTCCGGTGACGATGATGCGGACCACCGCGAAGCCCATGGCTTCCAGCGTCGGTTCGACCCGCTCCTCAAGACGATGCAAACGTTCCATATGCGCTCCGTCTAACGACCCGGGCGCAAAAACAAAAAAGTGGGCAATCGGCCCACTCCCAAGTCGGTCAGACATTGATGAAGATGGCGCTGATATAATGGGGTTTTAGCGGAAATACAAGGATTTCAGCTGGCCCGGCCGGCGGCCGGCCTCGCGAGCTATACGGCCCGGGCTTTGCGGAAAAAGCGCAAAAACATCGGCGTCCGGCCGGCCGCGATGGCCTTTTGCTCGTAGCGAGTCGGCGCCGAATCGGCGGGGCGAAGCCGCCAGTCATCGGGCCCGGAGACCGGCCAGGTAAAGTCGGCGTGCTCGGGTACATGCTGCAGGGTCCAGCGGGCATAGACCGGGTGATCAGTGGCGACCCGAAGCTCGCCCCCGTCGGCCAGGACCCGCGACAGTTCGCGCAGCATGGCGGGCCCGATAAACCGCCGCTTGGCGTGACGTGTCTTTGGCCAAGGGTCTGGAAATAAAAGAGAAACCCGCGAAAGACTGGCCGCCGGCAGGTGCGGCAGGAGGGCGCGGACGTCGTTGTCATAGACCCGGACGTTGGCCAGGGCCCGCTCGTCCACATAGCGCAGGAGCGAGGCGACGCCGTTCAGGAAGACTTCGGCGCCGATGAAGCCCACGGCCGGCTCCGCCTCGGCCTGGGCGGCCAGGTGCTCGCCGCTGCCGAAACCAATCTCCATCCAGACGTCCCGGCAGCTCGCCGGAAAAAGCGTCCGGGGATCGAGCGTCGTGCTGGGGGCTTCGACCCGGATCTTGGGCAGCAGACTGTCGAGCAGCCGCTCACGGCCGGCCTTAAGCGGTTTGCCTTTGCGCCGGCCGTAGAAGCGGACGTCGTCTGTCGGTTTCTCAGACGCCAAAGGCGGATTCGAGCTGCTCGACCAGGTCCAGGCGTTCCCAGCTGAAGCCGCCGGAGCCGTCGGGGTCGCGGCCGAAGTGGCCGTAGGCCGCGGTGCGGGCATAGATGGGGCGGTTGAGCTTCAGGTGCTCGCGGATGCCGCGGGGCGACAGGTTCATCAGTTCCTGCAGAACTTCAGACAACTTGTCTTCCGACACCTTGGCGGTGCCGTCGGTGTTCACATAGACCGACAGCGGCTTGGACACGCCGATCGCATAGGCCAACTGAATGGTGCACTTGTCGGCGAGACCGGCGGCTACCACGTTCTTGGCGAGGTAACGGGCGGCGTATGCCGCCGAGCGATCGACCTTAGTCGGATCCTTACCCGAGAACGCGCCGCCGCCGTGGGGCGCAGCACCGCCGTAAGTGTCGACGATGATCTTGCGGCCGGTGAGGCCGGTGTCGCCGTCGGGACCGCCGATGACAAAGCGTCCCGTGGGGTTCACATAGAATTCGGCTTCGGGGCACATCCAGCCCTTGGGCAGCGCTTCGAGGACGTGCTTGCGCACATATTCGCGGATCTGTTCCTGCGTTGCGTGTTCGGCGTGCTGGGTGGAGACGACCACGGAGGTCGCGCGCACCGGTTTGCCGTTCACATACTGCAGCGTCACCTGGCTCTTGGCGTCGGGACCAAGGAAATCCACATCTTTCGAGTGGCGGGCGTCGGCCAGGGTCTTGAGAATGTTGTGCGCGTAATAGATCGGCGCGGGCATAAGGTTCGGGGTTTCGTCGACGGCGTAACCGAACATGATGCCCTGGTCGCCGGCGCCTTCGTCCTTGTTGCCGGCGGAGTCCACGCCCACCGCGATATCGGCGGACTGGGAATGCACAAAGCAATCGACGGTGGCGTTCTTCCAGTGGAAACCGTCCTGCTCATAACCGATGTCGCGCACCGCATCGCGGGCGGCGGCGACCATGGCGTCGGCGGTGATGGACGCCGGCCCGCGCACTTCACCGGCCAGCACGATGCGGTTGGTGGTGCACAGGGTTTCCAGCGCGACGCGCGCCTGGGGGTCGGCCGCCAGGAAGATGTCGACGATCGCGTCCGAAATGCGGTCGGAGACTTTATCGGGGTGTCCTTCGGAGACGGACTCACTGGTGAACAAATAGTCGGTCTTGGACAAAGGATGGACTCCCCCGGCTGAGGTCAAAAAAGTTCGAGCAAGAGCAAGGGGCTGTAAAGGAATGGGGCCCGTTTTTCAACCCCGCGCGGAAGGCGCGCTTCTAAGAGCCACAAACAAAAACGCCGCCACTGTGCCGTGGCGGCGTTTCGTTTGAACCGCAGCGATTCGAATCTAGGCTTCTTCCACCGGGGTCTCATCGGTGGAGGCCAGGGACTTCGCCAGCTCATAGATGCGGCGGCGAACGTGGTAGTCGGTGATGCGGTAATAGGCGCGCACCAGTTCGAGGGTTTCGCGCTTGGTCATGGGATCGTTTTCCCGAGGCGTAACGTCGCGGCTTTCACCGCTCAGGTTGCGCGGGGACGCCGATGCGGTGGCGTCATCCATGTCCTCGAAGAAGAACGCCATGGAGCAATCCAGCACCCGCGACAGGTCCCACAGACGGCTGGCGCCGATGCGGTTCGCGCCGCGCTCATATTTCTGCACCTGCTGGAAGGTCAGCCCGATGGCCTCGCCCAGCTTTTCCTGGCTCATGCCCAAAAGCGTGCGGCGCAGGCGGACCCGGCTGCCCACGTGGACGTCCACCGGGTTCGGCTTGCCCGAGGGCATGCGACCGCGGGTCGACCGTGCGGCGGGGCCGTGCTCTTCGATTTCTTCCTGGGGTAAGCCCATAATTGACCTGCTCGCTTGGATTGGATGGGTCAGCAACGCTACGTCAGTCCGGGGATCAAGTCTACCGAACGTTGAGTGGATACCCCATGATCACCACTCTAACTAACGCAAGCCTTTGAAAACAATAGCGCCAAATACCCCAATAGGCCCGGTGACCATTTTGGGACCGGTCTAAACGGTGCCGGCCCTGGAATATCCAGGCATAACCCCAGATAGAAATGCACCCACACTCATCGCCTGGAGCGGCGCCTATAAAGCAACGCCGCGACACCAGCAAAAGTTGCGGTCAGCAGGGGCAGGATATTGCGAAAAGTGCCGAACGGGGTGAACTCCGCCGCCGGCTGCGGCAGGGCGACATCCAAAGCGCCCCGCTGCCCAAGACCCAGGGAATCCCGAGTCCGACCGTAACCGTCGATCACCGCCGAGATGCCGGTGTTGGCGACCCGCACCAGCGGAAGGCCCTCCTCCACCGCCCGAAGGCGGGCGGCGGCGTAGTGCTGATAGGGTCCCCAGCTCATGCCGAACCAGGCGTCGTTGGTAAGGTTGAGCAGCCATCGCGGGCGCTGGCCGGTCCACGGCGTCACCGCCCCGGAGAAGATCGCCTCGTAGCAGATCAGCGGCGCGAAGGGCGGCAGCCCATCGACCACAACAGTCGTCAGCCCGCTGCCCTTACTAAAGTCGCCTACGCCCTCGGTGAGTTTGTCGAAGGGGATCAGCCAGCGCAGCGGCATATATTCGCCGAAAGGCACCAGATGAGTCTTGTCGTAGGTGGCGGTGATGTCGCCGGAACTGCTCAGGGCGAACATGGAATTGTAGATCTGCACCTCGCCGGCGGGTGTGCGAATGCCGCGGTCGGCGCCCGTGATCAGAAGGCCGTTCTCGGGTGCGGCGGGGGCGAGCAAGCGGCGTCCCTGGTCCGACGCATTGAGCGAGAACAGCGGCGGCACAGCGGCTTCGCCCCAGATCACGGCGGTCGTGCCTTCCGGCCGGCCGTCGCCGGACAAGCTCAAATAGTCGCGGATTTGGTCGGCCCACAGCTGCGGCCGGGCGCGATCGGCCTGCGAAATATTGGCCTGCACCAATCGCAGTTTCACACCCTCGACGGCGGAGCTGTCCGCTTGCGCGAGGCGCAGGGCGCCGCCGGCGGCCACGAGCACAAGGAACGCCGTCGGCGCCAGGGCCAGTCCCCACATGCCGCGCTGGCGGAACGAGGTGCCCAGTACCGCCGGCGCCGTCGCGGCAAGAACCGAGAAGAGAGACAGACCGTAAGTCCCGATGAGCGCGGTGACCTGGATCATCGGCAGGCCGAGAGGCGTCATCTCCTCCGACCACACAGTGGCGATGGGATTCCAGGCAAAGCCGGTGAAGAGCCAGCCGCGCACCCATTCCGCCACGGTCCAGGCGCCGGCGAAGAACAGAACCCGCGGCACATACGCCGCGAGGCGCTCGTAAGGCAGATCGTCCCCACCCGGCGGCGGAAACAGATGGGTGAGGCCGCACACCAGAGCGATGTAAAAAGCAAAACATGCGCTCAAGGCCCCGACGGCGGGCACGGCGAAAGCGCCGAAGGTATCGGCGTCCACATAAAACGCGTTGGTGATCCAATAGAAGCTGGCGAAGAAATAGCCGAAGCCGAAGGCCCAACCCGTGGCCGCAGCAGCCAGCTTAGTGGCGCAGCCATCCAGCAGCCAGAACAGCAGCGGAAACGCCACCCACAGCATGGGAATGGCGGACACCGGCGGATACGCAAGGATGCTGACGAGGCCGCTCGCGAAGGCGAGTATTAGGCGCTGCCAGGGCGCCACTGTCCCCAGACGTCGCGCGACACGTGAGATCATTTCGGAGAAACAGACGCCGGGAGATTGCGGATTCGCAATTGCCGCACGCGCCGGGGATCGCTGTCGATCACCTCGAACTCGATGCCGGAGTCGTGCTTGACCAGAGCGCCGCGCGAGGGCACCCGGCCGGCAATGCTGATGACCAGACCGCCCAACGTATCGGCCTGCTCGCGTTCCTCCTCGGTGAAAACCTTGCCGATACGGGTTTCGAAATCACCCAGGGCGAGCCGCGCGTCGGCGAGCAGCGTGCCGTCGGGGCCGTCGCGCAGCAGCGGCGCTTCATCGGTGTCATGTTCATCTTCGATCTCGCCGACGATCTGCTCGACCACGTCCTCGATGGTCAGCAGTCCGTCGACGCCGCCGTACTCGTCTACGACCAAAGCCATATGTGTACGTTTGAGGCGCATCTCCAGCAGCAGATCGAGTACGCGCACGGCCGGCGAGATGAACAGCACACCGCGCACCATATCAAGCAGGGTGACCTTCCCGACCGGCAGTTTGGTCATATCGAGCTGCAGGCTCTGCTGAATGGCGTAGACCGCCAGGTCCTTGATGTGAATCAGGCCGACGATCTCATCCATGGTGCCGCGGAACACCGGCAGGCGCGAGTGGCCCCCGCTGGTCAGCAGCGCCAGGGCCTCGGACAAGGGCGTGGCTGCTTCGATGGCGACGATATCGGCGCGCGGCACCATGATGTCGCGTGCAGTGATATCGCGTAGGGCGAGCACATTGCTGAGCAACAGGCGTTCGTTGGGATCTATGGCGGCGTCGCCCTCGGCGCTCTCCTCGATGCGTTCCTCGATCAGCTCTTCGATGACGTCGCGCACCGATTCAGCGTCTTCGGTGCGGGGCGCCAGCCAGCGCTTCAGCATGCGCATGAGGCGCGGGCGCTGCTCGGGCTTCTCAGGGGCCGCCGCTTGCGGCCAGGGCGCCTGCTCACTCATGATTTTTTGCGCGCGGAGCTTTTTCGCGCTGGCGCCCTTTTCACAGGCAGGTCACGCGCGTAGTACGGGTTGGTGATGCCAAGCGTCTTCAGAATCGAAATCTCCAGGCGTTCCATGGCGCGCGCGTCGCTATCGTTCTCGTGATCATAGCCCAAGAGATGCAGAACGCCATGCACCACAAGATGTGCGAGGTGCTCCTCCAAAGGCTTCTGTTCCGCCTTGGCGTCGCGGGCACTGGTTGCGCGGGCGACGACAACATCGCCGAGAATCGCCTCCCGTGCGTCGGCCTCCGGGCCGGATCCCAGCCAGGCCGGAAAAGACAACACGTCCGTGGGTTTGTTCTTGCCGCGGTAGAGCGCGTTCAGGCGTTTGACGGCGGCATCGGAGGTCAGGACGATGGCCAGTTCCACGGTTCGCGCGCGCGGTTTGCGCGTCTTAGCGACGGCTTCGAAGGCGGCGGCTGCCGCGCGGCGGCAGATGGCCGCGGGCGTGCGCAAGGTGCGCTTCCACTCCGCCGCCACCGCGACATCGATGATCAAGATCTGCATTTTGGGCGCGCGACTCATGAGTCCTGGTCGCGGCGGCGGACGGCGTCGCGCTTGTCGTAGGCTTCGACGATGCGCGTCACCAGGTCGTGACGCACCACGTCGCGCGCCGAGAAGGCGATGCGTCCCACGCCTTCGACGTTATGCAATGTGTCCAATGCATCCTGAAGACCCGAGACCGTGCCGCGCGGGAGGTCGATCTGGCTGAGATCGCCGGTAACGACCATGCGCGAGTTTTCGCCCATACGCGTCAACGCCATCTTCATCTGCATGGCGGTGGTGTTCTGGGCTTCATCCAGGATGATGAACGCATTCGATAAGGTGCGGCCGCGCATGAAGGCCAGCGGCGCAACCTCGATTTCACCGGAGAGCATGAGCTTCGCGACCTGGTCGCCGGGGATCATTTCGTGCAGGGCGTCATAGAGCGGGCGCAAGTAAGGGTCGACCTTCTCGCGCATGTCGCCGGGCAGAAAGCCCAGGCGCTCTCCGGCTTCCACCGCCGGGCGCGACAGGACAATGCGGTCGACGGCGCCGGCCAACTTCATGGCAACGGCTTTGGCGACGGCGATGTAGGTCTTGCCGGTGCCGGCGGGACCGAGCGCGAACACCAGGTCGAGATCGTTGAGCGCGCGCAGATAGCTCGCCTGCATGGGCGTCCGGGGCGAGATGTGCCGTTTGCGGGTGCGGATGGTCAGGTCCTGTTCGGGCACACCGTCTTGAAGTGCGGAATCCTCGAGCGCGAAACGTGCTGCGCTGTCTATGTCGCCGGTGTCGA
>CANISR010000045.1 GCA_947470105.1 Fidelibacterota bacterium
ACTCCACGCCCTTCATCCCTCCGCCTTCCGCCACACAGGCAAAAGGCTATCTGCTGACGGAGTTTTACTCCGGCGCAACCAGATTATCCGGCCGCTTCAGTGAGGGATTATTGCTCCGGCGCTTACAACACTGCGGTGGATTCCAAGGGAACGCACCAACCGGGGTCCGAAAGCAAAAATTAGTAAAGGCTTTCCTTGTACCCATGACGGATAAGAAGAAACGGCCCCCGCCGCGAGGAGGGGGCCGTCTGTGTTTCGGGCTTAGGTATATTTATCGTTGGATATCACTATACCCGCTCCCGCAGGGGAGGCCCTTTTTCTTTAGAAACGTCGGAGCCGGAAATTAAATGTACCTGGTACATTTAATTCCTACTTCTTTCGGACTTTTGCCTTCGGCTTCGCCTTCTTCGCCAGCGGTGATTTGTCTGCGCCGCCGCGGGTGGCGCCGTAGTAGTGCCAGAGCAGGACCGCGGCGCTGGAGCGATAGGGGCGCCAGATCTCGGCCATGACCTCGATCTGTTTGGCGGTGGGGCGCTTCTTGAGCCCGTGCAGATGTTGAATGCCGGCCTGCAGCGCCATGTCGGCGGCGGGCCACACATCACCGCGCCCCATGCAGAACATGAGGTAAATGTCGGCGGTCCAATTGCCCACGCCTTTATAGGCGGTAAGGGTGGTGCGGACCTCTTCGTCAGCCCCACGATGCAGCGTCTTGAAATTAAGGGCGCCACTCGCAGCCGCTTCTGCGAGGCCCAGGGAATAGCGCGTCTTCTGCCCGCTGAAGCCGGACGCGCGCAGGCCCGCCTCGCCCAGCGCTAGCAGGCGGTCCGCGGTGACTTTGCCGCCGCAAGCCTTCTCGACCTTGGCCCAGATACCGGCGGCGGCCGCGGTTGAAACCTGCTGGCCGGCGATGATGCGGATCAGGGCGTCAAACCCTGGGCGGGTGACCCGCGGGCCGGGGACGCCCACGGTCTTGATGGCGCGGGCCATATGCCGGCACTGTTTCGCCAGGCCTTTGAGGTCGCGGACGAGGTCGTAGGGCGCCATTGCGGTCTTGATCATGTGGTGCTCTTGCGGCTGAAGACCCAGGTGTGGCCGGTAGACGCCTTTGGATCAAAGGCGTATCCGGCAGCGTCGAATTGCTTGAGGCCTTCAGGGGTGGCAACCCGGTTTTCGACGATATAGCGCGCCATAAGGCCGCGGGCCTTCTTGGCCATGAAGCTGACGATCTGCGCTTTGCCGGCCTTGATCTCCTTGAACGCCGGCTGCACTACCGGCGCGGTCAGGCCGGCCGCATCCAAGACACTCCAATATTCCACCGACGCAAGATTGACGATGACGGCGTCTTTCATTTTCGCGGTCACGGCGTTGACATGGGTGGTCACGGCGCCGCGCCAGAAATCATAGAGGTCCTTGCCGCGCTCCGTGTCGACACGGGTGCCCATCTCCAGACGGTAAGGTGCGATGGCGTCGAGCGGACGCAGGAAGCCGTAAAGGCCCGACAGGATGCCCACATGTTTTTGCGCGAAGGCGATGTCGTCCTTGGACAAGGTCGCGGCGTC
This sequence comes from Fidelibacterota bacterium, assembly GCA_947470105.1. Taxonomy (GTDB): domain Bacteria; phylum Pseudomonadota; class Alphaproteobacteria; order Rhodospirillales; family Rhodospirillaceae; genus SHVO01. The sequence continues at coordinate 1,560 of CANISR010000045.1, forward strand.
GAAGCCCATATAGACATCCCCGGCGAAGGCGTAGATGGCGGCCCGGGTGCGGGCGCCGGCGAAGGCCTGGAATCGCGCATAGTTAAGGGCGGCCAAAGCAGGGCTAATGTCCATCAGGCGCTGGAGATCGCGCGCGCTGTAGCGCTTCGCCCGCGCCGCGAGCAGGCCGGCATCTGGCCCGAGTGCGGGCTTGGTTGCCTTGAGGCTGCCGTCGGCCACTAGGTTGTCGTCGGATTCGAAATCCAACCGCTTGGCGGGGGAAAGCAGGGCGAGGAGCATGAATGAACGCAGATGTCGCTAAGGCGCTGCGCCGTCGGCGCCGGGCGTACTGCCCGCCGTAGTGGCGGCCTTGGCTTCTGTCTCGGCGTCCTGTTTGTCTTTCTCGTTGGCGGACTTGAGGTCGGTCAACAGCTTCTCCGCGATCTTATTAGTGGTGGCGTAGCGTTCGTTGACCCTGGAGAGGTTGTTGATGAGGATCGCGACCAGCGCTTTGATGAACGGATCGCAGGCCGCCATCTTCTGCTGAATGGTGGATTTGGAGATCCGCACGACCACGCTGTGCTCAAGGGCGATGGTCGTGGCCGACCGGCGCTCGCCGGTGATGGCGGCCATTTCGCCGAACCTGGCGCCTTTTTCCAGCACGGCCAGGCGCACGGCCTTGCCGTCGATGTTCTTGAAGACACCGACCCGGCCGGACTCCAGCACGAAGGCGTCGGTACCGTCATGGCCTTCACGGAAAATGACTTTGTCTTTTTCGTATGGGAACCGCGCGAGCAGCTCACCGGGCTTGGCCCGGATCGCAGTCTTTTCCTGCTCTGGCGCTGCTTGACCGAATTCCATTGCCGCCTATCCCCGAATACGGCGCGATTATAGCGCCGTGTTCGGGGGAAGCGACCAGTGGATTTTAGCGCAGATAGAAACGCTTACGGCTGGTTGGCGACCATTTGCCAGGCGCCGCCGGGGGCTTGGCAGGCCGTGCCCGTGGTCTCGTGAGTGGTGCCGTCGACGGTAATGTCTTCGACGAACTCCCGGCAGTATTTCTCACCCGACCAGCCGTCGCGCGTCGTGGTCACCCGGCCGATGGCGCCGCCGTTGGCCCAGGTGATGCTTTCGCCGACATCCGCAGCCAGCGCTTGCTGCACATAGGACGACGACAGCAGTCCGCCGCGCCGGTCGTAGGCGGGGGTGTAGGCGTAGTCGTTGTCATAGCTACGGTAGATCATCGAGGACCGGTAATACGGATACGGATAGTAATAGGGCGCGTAATAGCCGCCCCAGTAGGGACCGGTTCCGAACCCCACTGAAAAGCTCGGGCCGCCGCGCCAATAGTTCGGGCGATAGTGCGGACGGTAATAGCCGCCACCGCCGAAATGCGCGCCGATGACGACGCTGCCGCGGGCTTCAGCGGGCGCCGCTCCGGTCATAAGCGTTCCGGCGCCGAGCGCCGCTGCGACCAGCACCTTGGGGCCGATGCTTTTGATGTTCTGAATCATAGCCAACAACTCCATATGACTTGGCCCAGGGTCCCGGGCGACAAAGGTCTAACGCCGGAGAAATATATAAGGGGGGCAGGCCGTAATTATGGCGATCCCATGGATTTCTCTTATCGGTCCTACAGCCTTGTAATCCTGCCGCAAATACACCGTAAGGCGGTGGAGGTCATTCTTGCCCCAGCGCGCCAGGTCTATGGCGGATCGTGCTCGCGGAATTTTAATGGGTATTTCAAAGGGTTCGCTATAATGACCATGGGTTTATCAGCTGGCGCAACGGCTCCGGGACCGGCGCCGTCACCGGCGATTGCGGGCGTGAGCGAAGCAGAAGCGAGCATAAAGATGCGAATTCTGGTGATCGAAGACGACAAGGAAGCCGCGGATTTCCTGGCCAAAGGCCTGCGGGAAAGCGGCTATACGGTCGATCACGCCGCCGATGGCCGCGAAGGCTTGTTCCTGGCCCTGTCGGAACCTTACGACGCCATGGTTGTCGACCGCATGCTGCCGGGGCCTGACGGCCTGTCCATCGTCGAATCCGTACGCAAATCCAACATCACGACCCCGGTCTTGTTCCTATCGGCGTTGGGCGAAGTGGAAGACAGGGTGGCGGGCCTAAAGGCCGGCGGCGACGACTATCTCGCCAAACCCTTTGCCTTCTCCGAATTGCTGGCACGCCTCGAAGCGCTGCTGCGGCGCTCCGGCACCGCGCCCGAGAACACCTTCCTCAAGGTCGGTGACCTCGAAATGGATCTCCTGGCGCGCAAGGTCATCCGTCAGGGCAAACGCGTGTATCTGCACCCGCGCGAATTCCGCCTGCTCGAATACCTCATGCGCCACGCCGGTCAGGTGGTGACCCGCACCATGCTGCTCGAGAACGTGTGGGAATATCACTTCGACCCGCAGACCAACGTCATCGACGTGCATATCAGCCGTCTGCGCCAGAAAATCGACAAGCCGTTCGACAAGCAGATCCTGCAGACCGTGCGCGGCGCGGGCTACAAGCTCGACCCCGCCGCCTGAACCGGAGCCGCCGGGCAGAGCTCATGAAAAAAATCCGGCGCGTCCTCGACTCCGTCACCTTCCGCCTGGCGCTCGCCTACACCCTGATCTTTGGGATTTCGGTGGGCGGGTTGTTTTACTTTGTCTACTGGACGACAGCGGGTTTCGCGGTTCAGCAGGCGGAAGCGGCGGTCGAAGCCGATGTCAACGGCTTCGTCGACAGCTACCTACGCAGCGGTATCATGGGGCTGGTCACCTCCATCAACCGCCGCTCGGACGCCGGCATCAACCGCGACGGCATCTATCTGGTGGTCAATCCGCTCGGCACACCTGTGGCCGGCAATCTCCAGTCGTGGCCCCAACGCATGGAAGCCCACGACGTCTGGCTCAACTTCACCATCAATGACCTGCGCGCCGCCACGCCGGAAATGGCGGACGTGCGCGCCAAGCAGTTCCTGCTGCCGGATGGCTTTCGCCTGCTGGTGGGCCGCGACGTGCGCGGGGTGAATCAGCTCCGCGCCCGCCTGCTCGGGTCAGTCAATATCGGCCTCGCCATCACGCTGGCCCTCGGTATCCTCGGCGGCTTCGTTTTCAGCCGCACGGTGGTGCGGCGCATCGAGTCCATCACCCGCACCTGCCGGCGCATCATGTCGGGCGATTTGACCCAGCGGGTGCCGGTCTCCAAACGCAATGACGAACTGGGGCAGTTGTCCTCGAACATCAATGAAATGCTCGACCAGATCGAGCGCCTCATGCGCGGCATGCAGCAGGTCTCTGACAATATTGCCCACGACCTGCGCACGCCGCTGACCAGATTGCGTTCGCGTCTCGAGAGCCTGCTGCGCCATCTCAAGGACCCCGCCGAGCGCGAAACCATCGAGGATGCCCTGGCCGACGCCGAAAGCCTGCTGTCGACCTTTGCCTCGCTCCTGCGCATCGCCCGGGCTGAGGCGGGGGTGCAAGGTACTTTCGTCGACCTCGACCTTCACGCCATCGCCGAGGATGTGGCCGACCTCTACGGTCCGTTGGCGGAGGACAAGGAGTTGGCTTTCGTCACCCAGCTTGACGCCGGGCTCACCGCTCGCGGCGACCCCAACCTGGTGGCGCAGGCGTTGGCGAACGTGGTCGACAATGCGATCAAATACACGCCGACGGGTTCCATTACGCTCGCCCTCACCACGGTGGAGGGCCGCCCCGCGTTTATCGTCGGCGACACCGGCCCCGGCATCCCCGACGAATTCAAAGGAAAGGTGCTCGAACGCTTGTTCCGCATGGAGCAGAGCCGGACGTCGGCCGGAAGCGGCCTCGGCCTCTCGCTCGCCGCCGCGGTGGCGCGGTCGCACAATGTGGAGCTCAAGCTCGAGGACAACCGGCCGGGACTGCGGGTCATGCTGCGGTTCCCGCTGCGTCAGCCGGTGGCCGATGCGAAGCCGGGCGACAAAGCGCTGCCGGCGAAAGCGCCGAAACTCTTGCCCGGACCCGATGCCCCGCTTCATGATGGGGATAAGGACAAACACTCTCCGGCGGAAGCGGCCTGACGTTCTGATCGCTTTCTCCTGACTCCAGGTTCATGACCACAGCCGAAGCCTTTTCCCCGATCCGCGACCCCTATGTGCGGGCGACGGCCATCGGCCGCTGCGCCGCCGCCATGAGCCAGCAGATCATCAACGTCGCAGTGGGCTGGCAACTTTACGAACGCACCGGCAGTGCGCTGTCGCTGGGGCTGGTGGGCCTGTTTGAGTTGGCGCCGGTGGTGGCGCTCACCATTGTCGCCGGCAACGCTGCCGACCGCTATTCCCGGCGCAATATCGCGGTCATGGCGCAAGGGCTGCTCGCCTGCGCTGCAATCGGTCTCGCGACAGTGTCCCATCTGCATGGCCCGGTGTGGATGATCTACAGCCTCCTGCTTGTAGTGGGGACTGCACGGGCATTTTCCAATTCATCCATCGCTACGGTTCTGCCGCAGCTCATCGACAGGGCCCATTACGCCAAAGCCACCGCCTGGATGTCGTCGGCCTATCAACTTGCCTCCATCACGGGCCCCGCGGTGGGCGGTTTCATCATCGCCGGCACCGGCGACGCCACCACCGCCTATGCCGCCGCTACGCTCGGCCAGATCATCTTTGTCTTGTGCTTTTTGCGCCTTCCGGCTTTGCGGCCGGAGGCCAGCGCGCATAAGCGGTCCGTGGCCGACCTGTTCGCGGGCTTTACCTTCATTCGCCGCTCGCCGGTATTCCTGGCCGCGATCACGCTCGACATGTTCGCTGTGCTGCTGGGCGGCGCGGTGGCGCTGCTGCCGGTTTACGCCAAGGATATCCTCCACGTGGGGCCGCAAGGATTAGGCTGGCTCCGCGCCGCGCCGGGAATCGGCAGCCTAATGATGGCGCTGGCGCTCACCCGCCTGAAGCCATGGGCGCGGCCGGGCCGGGCGCTGTCGATCACCGTGATCGGCTTCGGTCTCGCCACCATCGGCTTCGGCCTATCGACTAACTTCGCGCTGTCGGCGTTCTGCCTGCTGCTGACCGGCGTCTTCGATTCCGTCAGCGTGGTGATCCGGCTAACCCTCGAACAAAGCCTCACGCCCGACCGGTTGCGCGGGCGGGTTAGCGCCATCAACTATGTATTCATCGGCTTCTCCAATGAATTCGGCACGTTCGAGAGCGGCCTGACCGCGGCGCTGTTTGGCCCCGTGGCGTCGGTGGTGGGCGGGGGCATAGGTACCATCGTGGTGGTGTTGGCGGTCGCACGCCTGTGGCCGCAATTGATGCGGCTGCCGCCTTTGCACACCATCGAGCCCGACGAGGCCGCTGCCGCGCCCGAAGCAGAGGTGCGGCACGCTGTCTAGATGCGAGCGGTCCGGGGCGCCGCGATTTTAGCAATCAGGGCCTTGGTCTGATCCAGCAGAATGCGTTCCGGACCTGGCGGGCGGCCGGCCATGCCCCAGAGCGTAATCTGGACCGCCCCGAAAGCCGCAGCGCCGGTGAAACAATCGCGGATCAGGCCCAGGATCGGGAGCACGTCATTTTCCTGGACCGCGTGGACCGCGACGATCATGACGCCGGCCGCGAGCGCCGGCCGCCACAGCACCCGTGCGAAATCGGACAACCGCAACGGCGCGATCCGCGTGGCCGCGATGCACAGCACGACGAAGAAGCCGCCGGCGGCTAGCGTTCGCGCCGCCGCCACGGCAACAAGCTCGAAATGATGGGCCGCATAGATCACAAGAGCGAAGGTGGTGACCACCTGGATCAGGGTCAGGATGGCGTAGGATTTCTCACGCCGGCGCATGAAGAACAACGGCATCAACGGCCGCCCAAGGGCGGCGAAGATGCCGAAGATCGCCAGCCAGCGGAAAAACGGAATGGCGCCCGTCCAGTTTTGGCCGAACACGGTCACCACCAGGTCGTGGGCCACCAGCATCACGCCTACGCCCAAGGCAATGCATATAGTCCCCATCAAGCCCATGACATTGATCACGGCCGTCCGCAGCGCGTCCGCATCGTCGGCGATGCGGGCATAGACCGGCATGAGGGTGCGCTCCAGTGGCCAGGCGACCTCGCGGGTGGGCATGGGCGCAACCTGGCCGGCAACGAAATAGTTGCCGACGGCGCTGGAACTGGCGACCCCGCCGATGACGAATTCATCCGAACGGTCCAGCGCGGACTGTGATGCATTCTGGAGGATCATCCATTTGGAGGCGCTCCACACTGTGCCGATGTGGCTGAAGCACAGGCGGGGGCGGTACTTGGACATGCCGAAACTGAATGCCACCGCCACCGCCGCCGACACGGGGGCAGCAATTGCTAATGCGAAATAGCTCCGCAGTGTAAAGGCCAGGACGATGCTGAACACGAACAGCGACAGGCGGCGGAAGATCGCGTAGCGGAACTCCTTGGCGAAATCCAGATTCTTGCGGAATTCCACCACGCCGACGTTCTCAAAGCCCAGGATCAGGGGCCGCAGCGCCAGCACATACATGACGTCGGTCACGCGCGGGTCGTGGTAGTAGGACGCGAGCATGGGCGCCGACGCCACGACGACCAGGCAAGCGAATAGCCCGAACAGAAGCTGCACTGTCCAGGCGCTGTCGTAGATATGTTTGGGCGATCCCGGCTCGCGCATGAGGGCCAGGTCCACATTGGTGTCGGACAGGGTCATCAGCAGTTCGACCATCACCGCCGACATGGCCATGACGCCGTAATCGTCCGGACTGAGAATCCGGGCGATGATGACCGTGTGGCACAGGCCGATGACGCGCATGAGCCAACGCATGGCCACCATCCAGGCGGCGCCCCGGGCGATATGGCTGCCGATGGACGGCGATGGCGGGATTTCGGTCACTAACGTTCGGGCCGGATGCTGGAGGTTGCCGACCACTTAAAGGATTCTCGCGCGAGGATTGTTCGCGCAGGCGCCTAAAATCCTTTAGGAAACGACCCCAAGAGGTTTGTAAGGCACAGTTGGGAATACCTGTTCAATGGCGGACTGGCCCTGGCGCTTCACCAGGATTTCCGACAACACGCGCCGATAGTCTGTAGTCACGGCAAGATCGCCTTGATCGAGCTGATTGTCGCGCAAACCCGGCCAATCGCCGTACATCTTCCCGCCGTTGACCCCGGCGCCTTGCACCAGCATCACCGCGCCGGCGCCGTGGTCGGTGCCGTTGTTGGCGTTCTCGCGCACCCGCCGGCCGAATTCCGTCATCATCACCACCGTGACCCGCGAAGCGTGCGCGCCGAGGTCGTCATTAAACGCGAACAGGGCGTCGCCGAGTTCACCGGCCTGAGCCGGGAAGGCGTTGATGAGATACTCATGATGGTCCCAGCCGAGAAAATCGGCCGTTGCCAGTTCCACCCCCACATCCATTTTGATGGCCTGGGCGAGGGGCCGCAGCACCGAGGACAAGGGGCCGTAGGTGTAATTGCCGCTGGGCTGACTGCCGGCGATGGTCCGGGCCTTCTCGCGCACGGCGGCGGCGACGCGCACGGCGTGTTGCACCGAGAGATCGAGGGGGCTGGTGCCGGAATGCATGGCGGCGATGGCGTCGGCGAAACGGCCGCTGACCGCCCCACCAAGGGAGGCGAGGTTGTTGAAGGAGAGCGTGCCGCCCAGGCCTTCGAGAGAGTTGGTGAGGCCCACACCGTCGGAGACCGCCGCGAAATCGCCGCGGTCAGCGGGCTTGGCCTTGAGGTGGCGCGCGAGCCAGCCGGTGGGCTCCACTTTCTCCGTAGCGGCGACGCCCTGGCCCACCATGGTCTGAACCTCGAAATGGCTGCGCAGGTCCGTAGGAACGCCCGCCGCGTGGACCACCGCGAGGGATTTGGCGTCGTACATCCCCTTCAATTGGCGCGCCGCCGGATTGATGAAGAACGGCACGCCCTGGTGGGTGTCGAGATAGGGGGCTGCGCCGAAGCCCGAGGTGGTAAGACCGATGGTCGGGCGTTTGTCGCGATACTGCCCATCTTCGGCGGGCGCGATCAACGACAGGCCGTCCATGCCGAAGCGCAGAAACAGGAACACCAGCACTTGGTTGGCGCCGGTATTCGCAGGCGCCGCGCCGAAAGCAACGTTGAGGCCCGGCATCAGCGGGACCAACCCGCCGGCCGCCGCCGAAGCCATGAAGGTACGCCGTGAAAGGGTCATGACCGGCTACCTCATCACGAATTCAGGCGACGCGGCGATGGTCGCGATGATCTTGCGCGCGAAGCGCTCGTTCCAATACTGCGCGGACCCTTCAGAAGGACGAAGATCGACTTCAGCCACCAGAGCTACGAGGGCGTCCATGGCGGCCGGCGCCAGGGGGTAGCCGATCATGCGGCCGACCCAGTATTCCACCAGCGCCTGAGGCGAGCGGAAGGCATCTGGGGGAGTCTGAGCGGCGAACGACAGGGCCATTCCGCTGCCGCTGCCGATCTCTTCCATGTACTGCCAGGTGATCACATGGGCATAGGTCGTGAGCCAGGTGGCGTTGGTATCCGGGCGTCCGTCCGGTGTCGGCCAGATGAAGGGGCTGTCGGCCAGGTCCCAGAACAAGTGCTGCCAGTTGCCGCCGGGGGACAGGACCGTATCGGTGGCGCGCACCATGGCAATGAAGCGCTCGAACGGGCGGCGGACCTTCACCGCAGGGCCTTCGCCGATCTCCGGCCCGTCCAGCAGAATGGCGCTCATCACCCGCGCGAGATGGTCGGGTTTGTCGCGGTGGGTGTTCCAGGCGGCGACGGCGCGGTGAATCACCGCCTGCGGCGGGGCATCACCGAAGATTCGCCGGCACAGCTTGCCGCAGATGAAGGGCGCGGTGGCCGGGTGGTTGGCCACCAGGTCGAGAACCTTTTGCCCCTGCGCCTGGCCGCTGAGGGTGGAAAGATCGAAGCCCAGGAATTTGCCGGCCTTGGCGTTATGCTGCCAGATATTGAAGAAGAAAGTGCCGTCGTCGGTCGTGGAGAACGGTTGGCCGTATTGAACTGTCCAGCCGGACAGCGCGCGCGACGCTTGAAGGATATCTTCGTCGGTGAAGCCCTTGGCGCTGACATCGGCGCCGCCGGCGTTCTTGCCGAAATAGGCGCCGGCACCCATGGTGTGCAGTTCCATCAGTTCGCGCGCGTAGTTCTCGTTGGGCAGCGCTTGCGAGCTGCCAGCGTTGTCCAGGTACCACATCATGGCCGCCGAGCAGCACACCGCCTCCAGCAATTGCCGAAAGTTGCCAAAGACATTGGGACGGATGACGTCGCGGTCGTAGCTGATGAGTGAATTGGCGGCGAGCGAACCCTTGCCTTTGCCGATGCTGAAGTGATTCAGCCAGAAGTCGGCCATGAACTCCCGCACCTGATACTGGCTGTGCGCGGCGCGGATGTAGATGCCGGCGCACAGTTCAAAGTCGACACGGCCGGTCTCGGCGAACGCCACGGTCCACGGCGTCGCGCGCGTCATTTTCCAGACGTCGCGCAGCGGCGCGTAAAGGTAGCGCAGCGGACGGTCGGGCTCGTTGACCGGCTTCCAGTGATAATTGAGTTGGTTGTCGTCGTAGCCGTCGTATTGAATCGGGTAGGTAAGCGAGCGCAGATAGCCGTCTAGCGCGGCATCGTCGCCCGCGGGCGGCGACAGCTGCACGCCGACCCATACCGGCCAGCCGACACGGGCCACCACGGCGATATCCACATCACGCGCCCCGAAGGTCACGCGATTGAGCGCAATCCGCTCGAATGTTGGTCCCGCCATGCGTCCCCCCGCCACGGAGCAGGCGAATAGCCCCTGGCAATTGACGCTAACACCACACTCATTAGGGGAAAAGGTTAAAGAGCCGGCATTTGTTACAGAAACCGGGCTAAAATCGTAAACACTTGAAAATACTGTAGTCTTAGGAGTCGAGCGGGATACCCCCAGCCACAGGTGCAACGCCTTACGATTTAGTGCGTTGTTGGACTGACTCGTGGGACTGCCAATAAAAAATGCCAGGGACACCCCGATGGGGTGGGGATCAAACCATGCCCTTAAAGTACTTCGCCTATCTCGCCATCGTATGCGCCGTGCTGCTCGACCTCTACAGCGCGAAGCCGGACGCTACCTCTATGACCCGGCTCGGCCTCGATAGCGCAGCCCTGCTGCTGGCCGTTCTGGGCCTCGGCGGTCTCGCCCTGGGCCCGCCCAGGTTCGGGCGGCGGACCTGAGCGCTTTACGCCCCCTCCACACCTAGAAGCTCTATATTTATCAAGCTATTAGGCCCTGGAATCCCGATTTGACCCGGGGCGCGGGGCGACAGATTTTGATGTTTTCTTTATACCCGCCGCCCCACATCCACATCGATCCTTTACGCGGGGTTGGGCGAACCTTCAGGCACTAGAAGCCATGGAGGATCGTCATGCAGAAGCAATCGAACGACCAGGTTTTCACCTCTGAGATTCAGACCCTGCTCCCGGACCTCGCCCGTTTCGCGCGGGTCCTCACGCGCAATGAAGATGACGCGCATGACCTGGTGCAGGACTGTGTCGAACGGGCCCTCGTCAAGCAGGCGCTGTATCAGGAAGGCACCAGCCTCAAGTCGTGGCTGTTCACCCTGATGCGCAATCTGTTCGTCAGCCAGAAGCGCCGCCAGGCCCTCGACCAGCGCTACGTCGCCATGACCAACGATCCCGGCCTGCATGTGGAGCGCCCGCGCCAGATCAACCGCGTGTTCCTCAAAGAGACACTGAAGGCGCTGTGCGGCCTGTCCGCCGGCGAACGCCAGGCGATCGTCGTCCTCGGCATCCACGAAGGCTCGCAGCACCGCATGGCGGAAGTGCTGCACGAGCCCGTCGGCACGGTGAAATCGCGCCTATCGCGCGGACGGGCCCATCTTCGCAACGCCCTCGGCCTAGACGCCACCATGGCCCTCGCTTGAGAATTTAGAGTTTTGAGAATTTAGGGTTTTGAGAATCTAGAGTTTCACGAATCCCACTGGTCCGGCGTCTCCCATCCCCCCAACAGCCGCCAGTGGAAACTACAGCCCCGCAGTGAATGAAATTCGCTGCGGGGCTCTTTTATTTCGGTGAAGGATCTTAGCCGACCAGCAGTCGGTAGCCGACGCCTGGCTCTGTGATGAGTTGCTTCGGTTCCGCGGGATTGCGCTCCAGCTTCTGGCGCAGCTGCCCGATATAGACCCGCAAGTACTGCGTCTCCTCCACATAGGCCGGCCCCCACACTTCCTGCAGCAATTGCTGATGCGTGATGACCTTCCCGGGGTGCGCGGCGAGGATGCGCAACAGATCGTATTCCTTGCGCGACAGTTTAATGGGCTGGCCGCAGAACGTGACCAGCCGTTTGGCGATGTCGATGGCAATATCCCCGGCCACCACCACCGGTCCGGCATCGGCGTCGCCGCGCCCCTGGCGCAACGCCACGCGCATGCGCGCGAGCAGCTCGCCCATACTGAAGGGCTTGGTGACATAATCGTTGGCGCCGCGGTCCAGGGCTTCGATCTTGTCCTGGTCGTCGGAGCGGATCGACAGCACGATCACCGGCACCGTCGACCACTCGCGCACGGTTTTCAGCACATCGAGCCCGTCCATGTCCGGCAGGCCGAGGTCGAGAATCATCAGTTCGGGCTTCTGCACCGTGCAGGCGCGCACCGCCTCCTTGCCGTTCTCGGCTTCCAGCACGGTGTAGTCGTGGGCCTGAAGGCTGGCGCGTAGGAACCGCCGGATCTGCGGTTCGTCGTCAACGATCAGGACACGGGGGCCAGTGCTGGTCATCTCATACCTCCGCGAGCGTGGCGGTGTCGGGCGCCTTCACCGGCAGGCGGATACGGATGGTGGTGCCGCGGCCCGGGCCCTCGCTCAAGGCCTCAATGGTGCCGCCGTGGGCCTCGATGATGCCTTTGCAGATGGCCAGCCCCAGGCCGGTCCCCGGCACGGTGCGATCGCGCTGCCGGGTGCGGTAGAACTTGTCGAACACCGCGCCCAGCTCCTCCGCCGCGATGCCCCGGCCCTGGTCGGTGACCTCGATCGCCACTTCGTCCCCCATCCGCCGGGCAACCACACGGATGTCGGTCTCGGGCGCCGCGTACTTGGCGGCGTTGTCGAGCAGGTTGACCAGTACGCTTTCCATCAGCACAAAATCGACGTTCACCAGCGGCAGCATGTCGGGCACGTCGGCGTAGATCTCGTGACGCTGCAAACGGCGGTGGGCGGCGTCGAGGGCGGTGGCGATCAGATCGCCCACATCGGCCCATTGCAAGCGCGGCACCAGGGCGCCGGACTCCAGCCGGGTCATCTGCAGCACGTTTTTCACGAAGCGGTTGAGGCGTTCGGCTTCCTCCAGGATCGTCATCAGCAGTTCCGACACCACCTCGAACGAATAGGTCTTTCCATAGGAAATCAGGCTAGAGGCCGACCCGATGATAGAAGCCAGCGGCGTGCCGAAATCATGGGAGATGGAGGTGAGCAGAGCGGAGCGCAGGCCCTCGGTCTGGGACACCACGCGCGCATTCTCAACTTCGCGTTTGCGCAGGGTGTGTTCCACCGCCAGCGCCGAAAGGCGGCAGATGGAGCCGATCAGGCGGCGAAATCCGGGCGAGGCGAGGGTTTCGCGCGGCACGCCGGTGAGCGCAAGTACCGCAACGGCGCCCTCGGTGGTTTCCAAAGGCTGCAGCGCCATGTCGAGCTCGGGTTTGACGCGGGTGCCGCGTCCGGCCGGTGCGGCATAGGCATAGACCCAGCGCGCGGCTTCAATCTGTTCCTGGCTCAACACCACGTTGGGCGGATAGGCCGCCTGCAACGTCGCGGCGCGGGCTCGCGCCGAGGCCAGCGACAGCACGTCGCCGCCCGCGCCGGACGAGGGCGTCAGCAGCACCGCCGAGCATTCGAAGATGTCACTGCATTGCTGGATGATGGCGTGGAATATCGCGTTGGTATCGGTCGCCACGGCAATGTCGCGGGTGAGCTGGAACAGTGCCCGGGCCTCGCGCGCCTGACGCTGCGAGCGCAAGACCTGGCGCCGCAATCCGCTGGACAGGTTGCTGGTGATGGCGGCGATGGTGAGGAACGGCACCAGCAGCAGCACATCCTGGGGCGAGGCGGGATGCAGCTCGTATCGCGGGTCCTGAAAGAAGTAATCGAATATTCCGACGCTTAAGACCGAGGTGAAGAGCGCGGCCCCCATGCCGTAGGCGTTGGCGCTGTAGACCACCGCCGTCAGGAACAGGATGGCGAGACTCTCGGAGGCAATGATGCCGTCGAGCCATTTGACGACGATCGCCACCAGGCTGACGGCGACAGCCGACAGGATGTAGGCGTGGTACCAGGGCCGGCCTTCGTTGATGCGCCAGGCGAGGCCCAGTACGGCGGTGGCGCCGTCGTGGACGGGATCGGTGATGACTTCGATGCCGCGGGCCCGGGCGGAGCGCCGCAGCCGTCCGGCAGTGGCGGCGGCGAGGCCCGGCCGCAGCAACCATTGCCGCCGCACGCCCAGCATCAGCGCCTTGGGCGGGCGCGCCGTCCAGCCGTCGATGAGGGCGTCCACGTCGCCGGCGCTGCGCCACGGGACTAGCGTGATGTTCCACCGGGCGGCGAATGCGGCTAGGTCGTCGGCCTGGTCGGAGCCGGTAACCCGCGCCCACACCCGGCCGACGCGGCGCACGGCCAGCGTCAATGTGAGGTCGCGTTCCTGGGCCAGCCACAACGCCTCGCGCGCGAACTGCAACAGGTCCGCGGTTGGGCTGGCGACGGCCAGGAGGTGCGGGCTATGGACCAGGCGCAAAGGAGGCTGTTCCGGTGAGAGGAGAGAGCAGGCTCGCCATTATGGAGGGTCTTGGGTCCGGTTCAAAGCCGCCCTCCCAGCGAACGCTTGCCGTGCTTGGAGGGTTGCCCGTCAGTTTCTGGCGGACGGGTGGAATCCCCGGCGTGCGGTCAGGGCCAGCACGAACAGAACCACCGCGGCCGCAACGATGGCCGGGCCGGAGGGCAAATCCCAGATCAGCGACGCTTGCAGTCCGCCGGCAACCGCGAGGCACCCGGCCGCAGCGGCGCCGAACGCCATGACCTCCGGACTGCGGGAGACCGGCCGGGCCGCCGCCGCTGGGATGATCAACATGGCCGTGACCAGGAGTACGCCGACGATCTTCATGGCCACCGCTACCGACAGCGCGATCATGAGGGTGAGCAGGAACTTCGTGCGCGCCACCGGAATGCCTTCCGCGGCCGCCATATCCTCGTGCACCGTGAGGGTGATCAGGCGCCGCCAATTGAAGACGAGGGCAGCGATGATCACCGCACCGCCGCCGTAGACCCAAGCTACGTCCTGCCAATCCACCGCGAGGATGTCGCCAAACAGGTAGCCGAACAGATCGACGCGCACCTTGTCCATGAAGCTCATGGCGATCAAGCCGCAGGCGAGGGCGGCGTGGGAGAGAATGCCCAGCAGGGTGTCGGCCGGAATGCGGCGCTGGCGCTGGAGCAGCAGGAGGATCGCGCCTGCGCCGAGACCGACCACCGCCATGCCGATGGTCGATCCGACGCCGATCAGAAGCCCCAAGGCAATGCCGGTGAGCCCGGCATGCGAGAGCGTGTCGCCGAAATAAGCCATGCGCCGCCAGACGATAAAGCAGCCGAGCGGACCGGCCGCGAGGGCCACGCCGATCCCGGCCAAGACAGCGCGCAGGATGAAATTGTCAGTCATGATGGTGATGAGAGTGGTCGTGATGGTGGCCCGGCTTTATGGATCCATCCGGAGCATGCTCATGGTCGTGGTGGTGCGGATAGATCGCGAGCGTCTTGGCCGCCGCCGCGCCGAACAATTCAAGAAAGGCGCGGTGACGGCTGACGTCCTCCGGGGCGCCCGAGCAGCACAAATGCGTATTGAGGCAATAGACCCTGTCGGTGGCGGCCATGACCACATTGAGGTCGTGGGACACCACCAGCACGCTGCAGCCCGTTGTTTTGCGGGCCTCGGCGATGATCTGGTAAATCTCGATGGCGCCGCTCACATCCAGGTTTTGGCTGGGCTCATCGAGCACCAGGAGATTTGGTTCCCGCAGAAAGGCGCGCGCGAGCATCGCGCGCTGCAGCTCGCCGCCCGACAGCGTGTGCACGTCCGATTCCAGCAGTCGCTCAAGCCGGAGCAGCGCCAGGGTTTCGGCGATCCGGGCCTCTGAAGCCGCCGTGTTCAATGTCACCAGGCGGCGCACGGTCAGCGGCAACGCGGGATCGAGGGAATATTTCTGCGGCTGATAACCGACCGTCAGGCCCGGCGCACGCCAGAACATGCCTGAGTCTACGGGCTCGAGGCCCAGGGCCACCTTGACCAGCGTGGACTTGCCGGCGCCGTTGGGGCCGATGAGGGTGACAATCTCGCCACGGCCGATGCTGAAATCAACCGTGTCGAGAATCCGCCGTCCGCCCCGCGTTACGCTGGCTTGGCGCAGCGCGATCAGCGCTCCGCCGGAGGGTGGCCTGGTGTCGGCGACCGTGGCCATGCCTCAGGTGTCCTTGCAGTGGGGGCAAAGGCCGCTGATCTCGACGATCTCATGATCAATGGTGAAACCGCGTCCGGCCACGGCCTTGGCAAGCGCGCGGCGCAGCGCAGGGCTTTCGAGCTCCGCGGCAGAACCGCATCCTTTGCAAATGAGGAATTGAGCGGCGTGGTCATGACCCGCGTGAGCGCATCCGATGTAAGCGTTGAGGCTCGCGATACGATGAACCAGTCCCTGCGCCATCAGGAAATCGAGGGCCCTGTACACTGCGATGGGCGCGACGCGGCCGCCGCCGCGGTTGAGGCGCGCCAGCAGGTCATAGGCGCCTACGGGCGCGTGGCTTTGCCAGACCAGCTCCAGCACCTTGCGGCGCACGGCGGTCAGCCGCGCGCCGCGCGCCGCGCACAGGGTTTCCGCCGACGCGAGCGCGCTTGCGGCACATTGGCCGTGGTCGTGGTCCGGGGTCGGGAAAGCGCGCCGGGAAGGCATGGCGGGACTGGCCTAAAATGTTATAATATAACATTACACCATCCCCTGATCATCCGTGAAGCGCGTTGATGTCCCCTTATTTGCTGCGTTCTCTCGCGTTCATTGCCTTTTTGACCCTCTGCACTCCTGTGCAGGCGGCGCCAAAGGTTGTGGTGTCCATCAAGCCGTTGCAGTCCTTGGCCGCGCGGATCATGACCGGCCTCGGTGCGCCCGTGGTGGTGGTGAGCGGCTCCGCCTCGCCTCATAGCTACAGCCTGCGGCCGTCGGATATGCGGGCGCTTCAGGAGGCCGACGTGGTGTTCTGGATCGGGCCGAGCTTCGAGACCTTCCTGACCCAGCCCCTCGCGGCGACACGGGCGACGGCCGTGTCCCTGGCTGCGGCGCCCGGCATTGCACCCCTGCGCGGCCGTGCCGGCGGCCTATGGGATACGTCCCCTCAGGCGCCGGACACGGGCGTGGATCCGCACCTGTGGCTGGATGTCGCCAATGCCCAGGCGATCGCGCAGGCCATGGCAGCGGCTCTGGGCGCTGCCGACGCTGCTAACGCCGCGCGGTATACCGCGAATGCCCGCACGTTGCAGGTCGATCTCGAGGCGCTGGATACCGAAATCCGCGCGACATTGGCGCCGGTGCGCGATCGGGCGTTCATCGTCTTCCACGACGCCACCCATTACTTCGAGGCCCGCTATGGCCTCAAAGGCGTCGGCGCTGTCTCCATCAGTCCCGAACGGCCGCCCGGCGCGCGCCGGGTGGAGGGACTCCGTGCACGTGTTAGCCAGGGCGACATCGCCTGCATCTTCACCGAGCCCCAGTTCGAACCGAAGTTGCTCTCCGCCATCACGGCGCGCGCGCGGGTTAAAACCGGCATCCTCGATCCCGAAGGGGCCGCACTAACCCCTGGGCCCACCCTCTATTTCGACCTTATGCGCGGTCTGGCGCGGGGGTTCGCGCAATGCCTTGCATCGCCGTAAGGTAGTCGCCCCTGGTCAAAGGGTGCCGCATTCGCCTAAGCTAAACGCAGTGCAGCAAACCGAGCAGGCCTGTGCTTTCTGATTTCGCCCGCAAATTGACCCTCAGATCTCCGCGCCGCTGGATGAGTCCGCGGCTGTGGGCTTTGGTGGTGGGCTTGTTCATCGTGGCCCAGCTCGGCCTCGCATTTCACCAGTCACAACATCATCTGCGGCCCGCTGTGGTTGCCGCCGACGATTGCGCCTTATGCCAAGTCGCTACCGGCATGGCGCCCCCGGCCACGCCGCTGCTGATTCTGCCGGTATTCATCCTGCTGGCTATCATCTCGGCGCCGCCGATCGCCGCTCGCGTGCCGGCCCGCGCGCACGCCACCTTCCGATCGCGCGCACCACCCGTCTCTCGCTAGCTTTGGCGCCGCGCAGGGCTCGTCCTGGCGGCTTTTCCATAGTCAGGAGAGATATATGTCCCGTTCCGGACGATATGCCGTTTTGGCATTGAGCATGATTTTAGGCGTGGTCAGCGCGCCTGCGTTTGCCGCTGACGCCGACCTCACAGAGATCCGTAAGCAGATCGATATCTTGAACCAGCGCAGGCTGGAAGACGCCAACCGCATCCGCGATTTGGAAGAGCGATTGGCGAAAGCCGAGGCTGCGACGCGCCAGGCGACGGCGGACGCGCAGCGCGCCGCGACCGTGGCCGCCCAAGCGTCAAATGCCCCGCCGCCTGCGCCGCCTTCATCCCCCAACGCCTTCAATCCCGCCATCAGCGGCGTGCTGGACGGCAAGCTGGGCAGCTTCAGCAAGGACCCTGCCACCTATTCGCTGGCCGGTTTCCCCCTCGGCGGTGAAGGACCCGGCCAGCGGGGCCTGTTCCTCGGCGAGGCCGAGCTTAACGCCCAAGCCAATATCGACGACCTGTTCATGGGCAGCCTCACATTCTCCCTCGGCCAGAACGGCAGCGAGACCGAGGTGGGCCTTGAGGAGGCCTACATACTAACCCTGTCATTGCCGGGCGGATTCCAGGCCACGGCGGGGAAATTTCTTTCCGACATCGGCTATCTCAACTCCTTCCATGAACACGCCGACGACTTCGCCGACCGGCCATTGTCCTACCGCGCGTTCCTCGCCGGCGGGGTGAAGGACGTCGGGGCGCGCCTCACGTGGCTGGCGCCCACATCCACTTATCTGCGCTTCGGCGCCGAAGTCATGCGCGGCGAAGTCTTCCCGGCGGCCGGCGCCGTTCACGACGGCTTCGGATCGAAGTCGGCCTATGTGCGGGCCGGCGACGATATCGGCCAGGAGATTAGCTACCAGGCCGGCCTCTCGTGGTTGTGGACCGCGGCCGGCGCGCGGGAAACCGGGGCCCTGCCCGATGTTTTCGACGGCAAGACCGACGTCGGCATCGCGCACCTGGTCGTGAAGTGGGCGCCCAACGGCAATCCGGTGAACCGCAACTTTAAATTCCAGGCCGAGCTGTTGCGCAATCACATCGACGGCAGATTCAACGGCCTGGGGGTCGCCCGGACCGACTATGGCGCCTACGGTCAGTTGCTTTATCAGTTCATGCCGCAATGGCGTGTTGGCTACCGCTACGACTGGGTGAGCGCCGGCGATGTGCCGGGGACGCTGGCCTTGTCGACGTTGGACGCCCAGAGCCACGACGGGACGCGCAGCACGGCGATGCTGGAGTACGACCACTCGGAGTTCAGCCGCATCCGGCTGCAGTACAGCTACGACCGGTCGCGCCTGTTGGGCGCGGACCATCAGTTCCTGCTGCAGTACACCGCCACCATCGGCGCTCACCCCGCCCATTCATATTGAGGGATATCGCCATGAAACGTCTAATCGCTCTTGCCGTGGCTACAGCCAGCCTTGTGCTAACCAGCGCCGCCGACGCCAAGGTCGCGGTCTTTACCTGTGAGCCGGAGTGGACCGCTCTGGCCCATGAACTAGGGGGCGACCGTATCGACGCGTCTTCGGCGACCACGGGACTGCAGGACCCGCACCAGATTCAGGCGCGGCCCAGTCTCATCGCCAAAATGCGCGCCGCCGACATGGTGGTCTGCACCGGCGCCGAACTGGAAATCGGCTGGCTGCCGGTGCTGCTGCGCCAGGGCGCCAATCCGAAAGTCCAACCGGGCGCCCCGGGCTACTTCGAGGCGGCGCGGTTTGTGGGCATGAAGGAAGCGCCCCAGGCGCTAGACCGGAGTCTCGGCGACGTTCACGCCGGCGGCAATCCGCATATTCAGACCGATCCCCGCAACATGCTGCCGGTGGCGAAAGCGCTCACCGATCAATTCGTGCGGGTCGATCCGGCGGGAGCCGACGTCTATCGCGCCAACCTCGCGGCCTTCAACACGCGCTGGACCGCGGCCATCGAAGGCTGGCAGCAAAAAGCAGCGGCCCTCAAAGGCGTGCCGGTGTTGGTGCAGCATAAGAGCTGGGTCTACCTGATCGATTGGCTGGGCATGCGCGAAGTGGCGCCGCTGGAGCCTAAGCCGGGCATCGCGCCGAGCACTGCGTACCTCGTTGAACTCTTGAGCAAGGTCGAGGCGGAGAAGCCCCGCATGATTCTGGCGGCGGCTTACGAGGATGACCGCGGCTCCAAATGGATGGCGGAACACGCGAAGATTCCCGCGGTCACTCTGCCGTTCACCGTGGGTGGCGATGCGGGTACGGACACGCTCACCGGTCTCTACGACGTGACCATCCAGAAACTCACCGCCGCACTACGCTGAGCGGACGAGGGAAAAGCACGATGGAAAACTTACTGGTTTTTGTTCCCGCTTTCGTGGCGGGGGTTCTGGTGATCCTGACCCACGTGCCTTTGGGGCGCGAGGTCTTGCGCTCCGGCATCGTGTTCCTCGACCTCGCCATCGCGCAGGCCGCAGGCCTGGGCGTGATCCTGGCCGGCGTTGGCGAACAAGGATCGGGCCATTGGACGGTACAGGTCTCCGCCCTGGCGGCGGCGTTGGCCGCGGCGGCGCTGTTGTCCTGGACCGAACGCTTCTCGGGCCGATTCCAGGAAGCGCTCATCGGTACCCTGTTCGTGCTGACCGCGAGCGCTGGGATCATCGCGCTCAGTTCCAATCCCCACGGCGGCGAGCATCTCAAGGATCTTCTGGTCGGACAGATCCTGTGGACCGGTTGGTCCGACCTCATCCCCGTCGCCATCATCTATGCGGTGGTGCTGGCGGTATGGTTCGGTTTGCGCGAGCGCATCGGCCGCGTGGGCTTCTATGTCGTGTTCGCGGTGATGGTGACGGTGTCGGTGCAGTTGGTCGGGGTCTACCTGGTGTTCGGCACGCTGATCATTCCGGCGCTCGGCGTTCACCGCGCGCGGGAAGGCAGCGGACTCCGCCTTGCTTATCTCATTGCATTGCTGGGATATGTGGCCGGCTTCGCCGCGACCACGTTCATGGATCTCCCGGCGGGCCCGGTGATCGTCTGCGCGCTGGCGGTGGTGGCGCTGGCCGTCGCCTGCCTGCCGATGAAGAACAGCGTCCTCGCGGAGAGCTAGACTTTTACGCGCTGCCCTGCTCGCACCACATCGGCCGGATTTTCGCTTACCAGGCGGAAGGTGCGGCCGAAGCGGGTGAGGGTGAGGGCGTGATCGGGGCCTTCACCGAGGGCGCGCAAGCGGCGGGCAAACTCCGCAGCATCCGCATTTTCCGGCAGAGCGCACAGCGCGTCGAAATCCGTGCGCCGGCGTTTCGCGCCCGCCCACGGCACATTTAATCGTTTCAGGGGATGCGAAACTGCGGTCAGCGCCGGCGCGAGCCGCTCGATCATATTGAGCATGGCGCCGAAAGTGGCGCTGTCGAGGGCGAG
Source organism: Fidelibacterota bacterium (assembly GCA_947470105.1). Lineage (GTDB taxonomy): Bacteria > Pseudomonadota > Alphaproteobacteria > Rhodospirillales > Rhodospirillaceae > SHVO01. Next base: position 22,277 of record CANISR010000045.1, read on the forward strand.
GCGGTTCCAGTCGGCGAGGATGTCGTAGGTGTCCACGGCGGCAATGGGACCTTCGTCCACCTTCGCCGTCATCTCGTGGAGCGTAATGCCGAAACGGGCTGCGCGGTCATAGAGCGCGAAGACCGACGGGAACAGGCCTGGGTATTCCGGCGGGCCGGGGTGGAGATTGTAAGCCGGGCCATCGAGGGCGCTCAGAATCCGGGCCGGCACAATATAAGCGGCCCCCACCGCCAGCAGCCGCGTGGCGGACGTCCCGGCGGCGAGAAGCCGGTCCAGCTCAGCCAAGGTCGGCGCCAGGTCCAGGATTA
>CANISR010000046.1 GCA_947470105.1 Fidelibacterota bacterium
AGATCTTCTATTCGAAGGCCGCGGGCATCGGGAACCCGGTTGTCTACGTCGGCTCCAAGACGGGCCGCGACGGCATCCACGGCGCCACCATGGCTTCGGCCGAGTTCGGCGCCGATGCCGAGGAAAAGCGCCCCACCGTACAGGTGGGCGACCCGTTCACCGAAAAGCTGCTGATCGAAGCCTGCCTGGAACTGATGGCCACCGACGTCATCGTCGCCATCCAGGACATGGGTGCGGCCGGCCTCACCAGTTCGTCCTTCGAGATGGCGTCCAAGGGCGGCATGGGGGTGGAACTGACCCTCGACCAGGTGCCGATGCGCGAGGAAGGCATGACGCCTTACGAGCTCATGCTGTCCGAGAGCCAGGAACGCATGCTCATGATCATCAAGCCGGGCCAGGAGCACATCGCCCAGGCGATCTTCGAGAAATGGGAACTGGACTTCGCCATCATCGGCAAGCTCACCGACACCGGTCGCATGGTCCTGAAGATGCACGGCGAGGTCGCCGCCGACCTGCCCATCGATCCGCTGGCCCAGGCCTCGCCCGAATATGACCGCCCGTGGGTGGCCACCGTGCGCCAACCGGTGCTGGCCGCCAAGGACGTCAAGGACGTGCCGTGGAAGACTGCCCTCGAAACCCTGATGGCTTCGCCGGACTTGGCGAGCCGCCGGTGGATCTGGGAACAGTACGACCACATGGTCATGGCCGACACCATCCAGCGCCCGGGCGGCGACGCGGCCGTGGTGCGCATCCACGGCACCAACACCGGCCTCGCCATCTCCACCGATTGCACGCCGCGCTATGTGAAGGCCGACCCCTTCGAGGGCGGGAAGCAGGCGGTGGCGGAAACCTGGCGCAATCTGACCGCCGTGGGCGCGATCCCGCTGGCCGTCACCGACAACCTCAACTTCGGCAATCCCGAGAAGCCCGAGATCATGGGCCAGATCGTCGAAGCCATCGGCGGAATAGGTGCTGCCTGCACCGAGCTGGCCTACCCGGTCGTCTCAGGCAACGTCTCGCTCTACAACGAGACCGGCGGCAACCCCATCCTGCCCACGCCGGCCATTGGCGGCGTCGGGCGCATCGCCAACCTCGATCATATGGCGACAGTCGCCTTCAAGGCCGAGGGCCAGGCCATCATCCTGTTCGGCCAGAAAGACGGCGCCGAGGGCTGGCTCGGCCAGTCCCTTTACCTGCGCGAGATCTGCGGTGAAGAAAAAGGCGCACCGCCCGCCGTGGACCTGTCCCATGAACATGCCGTCGGCGATTTCGTCCGCGGCCTGATCACCGCCGGCCGCGTGAACACCTGCCACGACCTGTCCGACGGCGGCCTTATGGTCGGGATCGCCGAGATGGCGCTGGCCGGAAATATCGGCGCTCATGTCAACGACACGGTCGGCGCCCGCCATGCCCTCCTGTTCGGCGAAGACCAAGGCCGCTACCTGATCGCGGTCCCGGCCGGCGACGCCGATCGCATCGTCAGCGAAGCGGTGGCAGCCGGGGTTACGGCAAAGCAGGTCGGAACCACCGGCGGCACTGCGATCATCCACGCCGGCGAAAAGATCGAACTGGCCGCCTTGCGTAAGCTGAACGAGGACTGGCTGCCCTCTTATATGTCGGCGAGGAGCTGATCCATGGCGATGGCTGTCGAAGAACTGCAGGCTCTGATCAAGGAAGCCTTCCCGGACGCGGAGATCTCCATCCAGGACCTCCGCGGCGACGGTGACCACTACGCCGCGACCGTGGTGTCGGCAGCCTTCAAGGGCAAGAACCGGGTCCAGCAGCACCAGATGGTCTATGCAGCCCTGAAGGGCAAAATGGGCGGGCAACTCCATGCCCTGGCCCTGGAAACCAAGGCCCCGCCAGGCCTTTAGACGGAATGAATCGAACGATCAGGGACCTGACGCTCGCTTTTCCAAGGTGTATCCGGCAATCGCTTGGAGCGCCGGGTCGACGTTCCTGCGATAGAGATCGAATGTCAGCGGCGCCGCTATATGCGGGCTTGTTGCATCCCGCAAATCCATGGGATTCCAGTATTGCCAATAACGAACAGCCACCCGAACGGTAATTCCGCTGTTGGGAAGGATGATACGCCGCGAGTCTCCATAGTGATTTCCCTTTGAGCCTGTCGGCTCGCCGACAAAGGCGATCTTGGTATATTTCTCGAGCTCGTCCGTCAGCATTTGGGCGGCGGAAAATGTGGCCGGCCCTATGATCCCAAAAAAGTGGCCTGGACGGTCGATGTTTTCCGACTGAACGATGCTGCGGATGAACGGAACCGTCAGGCCGCCGTTACCTCCCCTATTCAGCCGAAGATCGATCGCAACCTTGTCGGGCTTGGTGGCGGATATCTCGTCATGAACACGCTGGGCAAATTGAGCGAAGGTTTCGCCTTCATCGTCGCCTACCTTGTTGATCTGTACGTACAGCACCGGACCGACATGTTCGAGGTTGAAGGCCTTGGCGGTGCCGCCTAGCCAAAGCGGGTCCGGAATGCCTGAAAGATCGCGGATATCCACCCAACCTTTACGGCGGTTGAACAGTGTTGCGGTATCGCCGGTCATGATTTCGGCGAGCCCAAGCGGGCGCAGCACCGCGCGCCGCTCCCCCTTGTCGGTCGCCAGGGTAAGTGGCACCTCGTCGACCGTCGGGATAATATGCAGCGCGTGCAGAACCTCGGGCATGGCCAGCAGGTACTGCGCCCAATACCGGGCACCCTGCTCGTTTTCCCGTCCGATCATTTTTTTCGCCGCAGCGTAGGCGTCCTTTACGTCGCTGTTGCCGATGCGCAAGACGCGCGCGCCCAGCAAAGACCGCTGCGATTCGACCGTGGCCCGTACGCGAAGTTCGTCGCCAAAGAACGTGAACGACACCGGCAACTCGCGAAAGGCGATCTTTGCGTCGCGTGTCGGATAGATATTCGTATGCCCATCGCCCACGGCCACTACGATCTGCGCCATCTCGACGATCACTTCGTGCCTTGAGAGCGCAGGGATTTTGGCGTCGAGCGCCTCGACCAGCCCTGCGAATTGCGCCCGCGGGATCGCGTGGTAAACGTCCTTATGCGTCTTCTCCATCTCTTGAGCCATGAAACGGAGATCTTCACGCCAAAGTCGGGCTTCTTCCGGAGGCATGGCCCAGGCCGGCAACCCGAGCGAAAGCGCGAGCACTGTGGCGATGAGACCACCGATCACACGGTATGGTTTCGCGCTACGTTTCATGGCCGTCCTGTTTAAGATTGCGGCTGCCGGGTGAAGTGTTCCACATCCTACTACGAAGACTTTCGCACATCAACGAAGGTTTTCGTAGTTCCGTGTTTCGCCACCAAGGGTCCCTTGTGATCTGCGGCGATCCCCCTATATTCCGGCTACAGAATCCTGTGTTTTGACGCGAGGTACTCCCATGACCGACTCCCCGGCTATCGAGGCGATCCGCAAGGACATCGCCGACAACGACGTCATCCTGTTCATGAAGGGCACGCCGTCCTTCCCCCAGTGCGGCTTTTCCGCCGCCGTGGTCCAGGTGCTCACCCACTCGGGCGTGAAGTTCAAAGGCGTCAATGTGCTGGCCGACCCTGAGCTGCGCCAGGGCATCAAGGAATTCTCCAATTGGCCGACCATCCCCCAGCTCTACGTGAAGGGTGAGTTCATCGGCGGCTGCGACATCGTCCGCGAGATGGCCGAGAGCGGCGAGCTTGAGACTTTGTTCAAGGACAAGGCCGTCGCCACCGCTTAGGCGCTGCCGCAGAAGCAATAAAAAAGGGCTCCCTCGCGGGAGCCCTTTTTCGTATCTGCGGCGCGGCGTTTAGCGCGAGTAGAATTCGATCACGAGGTTCGGTTCCATCTGCACCGGGTAAGGAATGTCCTTAAGGCCCGGAACGCGCTTCAGTTCGCCGGCGTATTTGGTGTGGTCCACAGCGACGTAATCGGGCACGTCGCGTTCGGCGGATTCACTGGCTTCCTTGAGGGCCGCCATGTCTTTCGACTTGTTGCGGACTTCAATGGTGTCGCCCACCTTCACCATGAACGAAGGAATGGTGACGCGGCGGCCGTTGACCGACACGTGGCCGTGGCTGACGAACTGGCGGGCAGCGAACACGGTGGGGACGAATTTCATGCGGTAGACGATGGCGTCCAGGCGGCTTTCGAGAATGCCGACCAGGTTTTCGCCGTTGTCGCCCTTACGGCGCATGGCTTCTTCGTAGTAACGGCGGAACTGCCGCTCGGAGATGTTGCCGTAGTAGCCCTTGAGCTTCTGCTTGGCCATCAGCTGCACGCCGTAATCCGACGGCTTCTTGCGCCGCTGGCCGTGCTGGCCGGGGCCGTACTCACGCTTGTTGAGCGGGCTCTTGGCGCGTCCCCAGAGATTGACCTGGAGACGTCTATCGATCTTATGTTTAGCCTCTGTACGCTTAGTCATGGGTCCATTCTCATTTTATTTGTTGTTGTCCCGGTAGGGCTGTGACGGCAGCCGGAGTGCTTCTGTTAAAGCACTCACATTCCCGGAAATAAGGCGCCGGAGTATAGGGGCTGATGGCCCCAAGTCAACCGGGAGAAGGGCCAAAAATCCGCCCATAACCCCGTGTTTTTCAAAGATTTAGCTGTCTTCGCCCCCTTTCCGGGGCTCACTCGGGCCAAGCGGGCCCTTTTGCCGGGCCGGCCGGTCGGGCCTGCGTCCATAGCGCAATTCAGTGATGATGCCGTGCAAGGTCCGCACTTCCTGCACCGTCAGGTCCCCCCGCTGCAGCATGTTGCGGATATTGGTCATCATGCTGGGGCGCTTCTCCTCGTTGCGCAGAAACCCGCAGGTCACCAGTTCCCGCTCCATATGCGCGAACAGGCCGTGGAGCACCTCTTTGCTGGCCGGGGTAGTGGTGTTGAAGGTCATGAGGGTCTGGGGCCCGTCGTAGCCCGCCTGGAACCACTCATAGCCCACCAGCAGCACCGCCTGGGCCAGGTTGAGGGACGAATGCTCCGGATTGAGGGGCACTTCGATGATGGCGTTGGTGAGGCTGATTTCAGGGTTGGTAAGGCCGTCCCGCTCCCGGCCGAACATGACGCCAAGGGCAATATTCTCATGCCCGCGCATATCCGCCGCGGCCGCCCGGGCCGTCAGGGTGGGCATCACTAGTTCCCGCCGGCGCGCCGTGGCGGCGTAGACCCGCTGCAGATCGGCCACGGCGTCGGCGGCCGTCTCGAACCGGCGCGCGTTTTCGAGGATGCGCTCGGCCCCCGATGAGGCGCCGATAGCCTTTTCGCTCAGCCAGTCCTGCTTCGGATTGACCAGGCGCAGGTCGGTGAGGCCGGTGTTCATCATCGCCCGCGCCGCGGTGCCCATATTCTCGGCGAGCTGCGGCTCCACCAGGATCACGGCGGGCGGGTTAGCGCCGACCTTGGCCACGAGCCGCGCCTTGTCGGCGTAGGACGTCGACTGTGTCGGGTTTGGTGACATTGGAACGCGCGCGCCTTACTTCTTCTTGTAAGGCGGCCGGGGGATCGCCTGGTGGGTAGCGCGCAGGGCCTCGGACCAGCGCTGGCGCAGATCCTCGAAGTAGGGATCGCCGGCCTCGATGCGGTAGGTCAGTTCGGGCTTGAGCGCATCCCGGCGCAAAATCATCAAATCCAGCGGCAGGCCCACCGCAAGATTGGAGCGCATGGTGGAATCCACCGAGATCAATCCGATCTTCAGGGCGTCCATGAGGTCCGCGTCGTATTTCACCGCGCGGTCGAGGATGGGCTTGCCGTATTTGTGCTCGCCGATCTGCAGGAACGGCGTGTCCTGGGTGGCTTCGATGAAGTTGCCGGCGGCATAGATCATGAACAGCCGCAGCCGGCGGTCGCGGATCTGGCCGCCCAGCAGCAGCGAAATATCGAAGCGCGTGTGATGTTCATCCAGGGCGGCGGCATCAAGGCGATAAATCTCGCGCACGGCGCGGCCGACCAGTTGGGCCGCCTGGAACATGGTCGGCACGTTGCTCAGGGTTTCCAGCTCGTCCGGGTTGGTAAGGCTCGGCAGGCCTTCGGTCAGCAGGCTGAGCACGGACTGGGTGATGGAGAGGTTGCCGGAACTGGCGAGAGCAATGGTGCGTTCGCCCGGGTTCTCGAAGGTCTGCAGCTTGCGGAACGTGGCGATGTTGTCGATGCCCGCATTGGTGCGGGTATCAGAAATCATCACCAGGCCGTCATTCAGTAAGATGCCAACGCAATAGGTCATGCAGAAAGTCCTCCACCAGCGGCCTATATAACGCAGGTCGGAAGCTTTTACCTAGTTCTGCTGCTGGCGGCGGGACTGGCCGACGGTGACGCTGACCTGGAGCTGCTCGGCGGCGCCGCCGCTTTGCGAACCCCGCACTGGGGCGGCCCCGAGATAGTCGAGGCCCATGGCCACACGGATATGGGCCTCGGTCGGGCTGATGCAGTTGGCGGGATCGAACCCCACCCAGCCGAGCGACGGCACATAGGCCTCGGTCCAGGCGTGGCCCGCATTCTGCTGCTGCATATCCGTGCGCAGCATATAGCCGCCCACATAGCGCGCGGGGATACCCATGCTGCGCGCGGCGGCGATGAAGATATGCGCGTAGTCCTGGCACACGCCGCCTTTGGCGGCCCAGGCTTCGGCGGCCGTGGCCTTCACATCCGTGCGCGTGCCGTCGAAGGTCAGGGTCTCATGCAGCGTACTGAGGAGCGCGTGCAACCCGTCGAGCCCTTCTTTGGCGCCGATCACGTCATGGGCCATGGCCTTGATCGCGTCATCGGCATGGGTCAGGGGCGTATCGCGCAAGTAGAGGCCCGGCGGGAACCGTTCGACCGCGCCTTTGACGACGCCGCCGGTGTCGGTGGTTTCCACTTCGCCTTCGACGCCGATGGTGAGATCGTCCAGGGCGCGGTTGAGCGAGAGGGTGTGGATGATGTTCCCGAAGGCATCCTCGCCCGGCACCAGGTTCGCGTCGTGGTCGAGGAAGATCCGCCAGCTCCGCACCTGCAGGCCTTCATAGTTGCGCGGCGTCAGGCGCAGGATCTGCACGATCGACGACGGCGGTGCGTCGTAGAGATAGGTCGTGCGGTGCTGGACCTTGATGCGCATCGGGCTACGCCAGGTACTGGTCGGAGATGGCCTGGCCGACCTTGGTGTTGTCGGCGATGAACTTGGTCAGGAACTCATGGAGTCCGATTTTGAAGATGCCGTCGATGGTGGTGTTCTGCAGGGCCGTCTGAATGGTTTGCGCCACCCGCTGGGCTTTGCCGTGACGGCCGTAAGCGTTCGACAAGCTATCGAGATTGGTAACGATAGCGCCATAACAGGCGGCCAGCGACCGCGGCAGTTCCGGTTTGAGGATCAGAAGATCGGCGATCAGCCAGGGGCGCAATTCCTCGCGGTAGACCCAACGATACGCGGTGAGCGCGTTGACCGAGCGCAGGATGGCGGCCCATTGCGAATAGTCGATGCCGCCGCCCACCGCCGAGGCCTCGGGCAACAAGATGTGATACTTCACGTCCAGGATACGGGCGGTGTTGTCGGCGCGTTCGATATAGAAGCCCAGGCGCGTGAACCAATAGGCGTCGTTGCGCAGCATGGTGCGGTGGCCGGAGCCGTCGATCCGAAGTGAGATATCCTTGACCCAATCGGTGAACTGCGACGACCGCCCGGTGGCGAAGCTTTTGGCGTTCATCTTCTGCAGTTCGAGCCAGGCGCCGTTGATGGTCTCCCACATTTCCACCGTCAGGGCGGTGCGCACGGCGCGCGCGTTGAAGCGCGCGGTTTCCAGGCAGCGGCGGATAGACGACGGGTTTTTGTCGGAAAACGCCAGGAACTCGATAGCGGTTTCGGTGGTGGGCTCGCCGTAGATCTCCTTGAAGGCGTCATAGCACCCGGCGGTTATGAGGGCGCTGGCCCAGGCGGTGTCGCCGGCGCCCGGCAGCATGGCCAGACGCGAGGTCGCCTCAAGAATGCGCGCGAGGTAGTCCGCGCGCTCCACATAGCGCGAAAGCCAGAACAGGTTGTCTGCGGTGCGGCTGAGCATCTAGAGATCGATCACCCAGGTGTCCTTGGTGCCGCCGCCCTGGCTGGAGTTCACCACCAGGGAGCCTTCACGCATAGCGACGCGGGTGAGCCCGCCGGGCACGATCTTCACGCCGTTGGCGCCCGTCAGCACGAACGGGCGCAAGTCCACGTGGCGCGGGGCGATGCCCTTCTCCACAAATGACGGACAGCTCGACAGCGCCAGCGTCGGCTGGGCGATATAGTTGGCCGGGTTGGCCTTCAGCCGATTCTTGAAATCGGCGATGGCGGCCTTGTCGGCCTGGGGCCCCACCAGCATGCCGTAGCCGCCGGAGCCGTGGACTTCCTTCACCACCAGCTCCGACAGATGCTCGAGCACATAGGCGAGATCGTCGGGCTTACGGCAGCACCAGGTGGGCACATTCTTGAGGATCGGCTCTTCCCCTAAAAAGAATTTCACGATCTCCGGCATATGGGAGTAGATCGCTTTATCGTCGGCCGCACCCGTTCCAATGGCATTGGCCAGCGCTACGTTGCCTTTGGCATAGCAATTGAACAGTCCTGGTACGCCCAGCATGGAATCCGGGCGGAACACCAAGGGGTCGAGGAAGTCGTCATCGACGCGGCGATAGATCACGTCGACCCGCTTGGGCCCTTCAGTCGTGCGCATATAGACGTGGTCGTCGCGGATGAAGAGATCGCGGCCTTCCACCAGCTCCACGCCCATCTTGTCGGCGAGGAACGAATGTTCGTAATAGGCTGAATTGAACTGGCCGGGCGTGAGGATTACCACATTGGGCGATTCCCCGGCACGCTGCGGCGCTACCGAGCACAAGGTCGAGAACAGCTCGTCGGGATAGTGATCGATGGGCGCGATGTTATGGGCGCCGTAGAGATCGGCCATGAGCCGGTAGCAGATTTCGCGTCCGCCCAGCATGTAGGAAACGCCGGACGGCGTGCGCGCGTTGTCTTCCAGCACGTAGAAGTCGTTCTCGTCGATGCGCACCACGTCGACGCCGGCGATATGCACGTACACGCCATGAGGCACCGCGACCCCGGTCACCTCCGGCCGGAAGGCCGGGTTCTGCCACACCAGTTCCTCGGGCACGATGCCGGCCCGCAAGGACTCTTGCTTGCTGTAGATGTCGGCGAGATAGAGATTGAGCGCCTTGACCCGTTGCTCGAGCCCTTTGGCGAGGACATTCCATTCCTTGCCCGCGAGGATGCGCGGAATGATATCGAAGGGGATGATGCGTTCTTCCCCTTGGGTATCACCATAAACGGCAAAGGTAATGCCGCCGCGGCGGTAGAACAGCTCGGCCTCGGCCCTGCGCCGGTCGAGCTGATCCAGATTCACGGACTCAAGCCATCGGGAGACCCCCGCATAGGGAGCCCGGACGCCGCCGTCCGATCCAAGCATCTCGTTGAAGGCCACGCGCACCCCGCCTCAATTCGATCTTAATCTAAGCACAGATCGTGCCAGTTTTTCCGCATCGCACAAAAGGGGGATTCTTTGGAATCCCAGAGGGATTCGGCTCCCGGCGGCTCAAAAAGTGACCAACCGCCCCAAAAGGCGGCATTTGCCGGGGGGCTCGGCTACCAGGAGTTTTGGCCCAGGCTATCCATGATGTAGTCGGCCATATCCACCGGCTTGAGTTTCGGAACCTTGGAATCGTGGCCCGCCATGGTGCGTTTGATCACCACATTGGCCTCGACCTTGCGCGGGTCGAGCTTGACGATGTCCTTTACCCCTTTGAGTTTGGGGTAATAGAGCGGGTCGATGACCTTCTGGCGCTGGCCCAGGCGGACCGCGAGGCCGGCGGCGTCCACCCCATCCACGGTGCGTTCGCCGATGAGCTCCCAGTCCTTGTGGCCGGCATAGTTTTCGGCGTTCAACTCGGCCACCGCGTCCTTTGCGGCGTCCTCAGTTACCCCTACCTTATAGAGGTACTTGCTGATGCCGACGTCGGCGCCCCACTCCTGCATGATGGGGCTCACGGCGATGTAGAGCGTGGTCATGCGAATTCCTTTACACGGGCATTGCTGGTAATTCTATCTGGAAACCATCGCCGGGAGTTACCCATGATCGACCTTCGCAGCGATACCGTCACCCGCCCCCCCGCCGCCATGCGCAAGGCCATGGCCGACGCCGAAGTGGGCGACGATGTGTTCGGTGACGATCCCACCGTCAACCGCCTGCAGGCCGTGATGGCCGAGCTCACCGGGAAACAGGCGGCGCTGTTCCTGCCCACGGGCACCCAGAGCAACCTGGCCGGTCTCATGGCTCACTGCGAACGTGGCGACGAGTACATCGTCGGCCAGGACGCCCATACCTATAAATTCGAAGGCGGCGGCGCGGCGGTCCTCGGCAGCATCCAGCCGCAGCCCCTTGAGAACGCGCCCGACGGCAGCCTGCCCCTCGCCAAGATCGCTGCGGCCATCAAACCCATCGACAATCACTTCGCCCGCACCCGCCTGCTGGCCCTCGAGAACACCATCAACGGCAAGGTGCTGCCGCCGGCCTATGTGAAAGAGGCCACCGCCTTCGCCCGCGACCAGGGCCTGGCCACGCACCTTGACGGCGCGCGGCTGGCCAACGCCGCCGTGGCCATGAAGGTGTCCCTCGCCGAAGCCGCCGCTGCGTTCGACACGGTGTCGATCTGCTTGTCCAAGGGTCTCGGCGCGCCCGCCGGGTCCGTGCTGGTGGGACCCAAGGCGCTGATCGAGCGCGCCCACCGCTGGCGCAAGGTGCTGGGCGGCGGCATGCGCCAGGCTGGCGTCCTCGCGGCCGCCGGGCTCTATGCGCTGGAACACAATTTCGCGCGGCTTGCCGAGGATCACGCCAACGCTGAGTATCTGTCCAAGGGCCTGGCGAATATCGCTGGGCTCGAAGTGCGGCCGCAGTCGACCAACATGGTGTTCGTGAAACTGCCCGAGGACCACCGGCAAGCCCTGGCGGACAGCCTGGAGGCGCGCGGCATCATCATCCGGGCGACGCCGATCTGCCGCCTTGTGACCCACCTGGACGTAACCCGCGCCGACATGGACGCCACTATCGACGGCTTCCAGGCCTATTTTTCGCGGAATTCGAAGGCGGCTTAGGCCTTCGCGTAAGTATCGCGCAGACCGACCGTGCGGTTGAACACCAGCCCGGCGTCCTGGTCGCGGCAGAAGTACCCGAGGCGCTCGAACTGCACCGGCGTACCCACCACTGCATCTGCAAGCGCCGGCTCCACCTTGGCTTCGATTACTTCCAGCGAGTTCGGATTGAGTTCCGAGATGGGATCTTCGGCGCTTGCCGGGTCGGGGCGCGTGAAAAGCGGATTGTAGAGGCGCACTTCGGCGGTCTTGGCATGGGCCGCCGACACCCAATGCAATGTGGCCTTCACCTTGCGGCCGTCAGGCGAATTGCCGCCTTTGCTGGCGGGATCATAGGTGCAGCGCAGTTCCACCACTTCACCGGCGGCATTTTTCACCGCTTCGCGGCAGGTGACGAAATAGGCATAGCGCAGGCGCACTTCGGCGCCGGGCGACAGGCGGAAGAATTTCTTGGGGGGCTCCTCCATGAAGTCGTCCTGCTCGATATAGAGCTCGCGCGAGAATGGCACTTTGCGCGAGCCGGCGCCGGGGTCTTCCGGATTGTTGACGGCTTCCAGGTCTTCGCCGGCGCCTTCGGGATAGTTCTCGATCACCACCTTGAGCGGCCGCAGCACGCCCATGTAGCGGGATGCGGTCTTGTTCAGCATCTCGCGCACGCAGGCGTCGAACATGGCGATGTCGACCACGCTGTTGGCGCGCGCAACTCCGACACGCTTGACGAAGTCCACGAGGGCCGGCGCCGGCACGCCGCGGCGGCGCAGACCGGCCAGCGTGGGCATACGCGGATCGTCCCAGCCGCTCACATGTTTGCCCTGCACCAGGCGAGTCAGATGCCGCTTGGACAACAAGGTGTAAGTCATGTTGAGGCGGGCGAATTCGTACTGCTTGGGGTGCGAGGGCACCGGCAGGTGGGCGAGCAGCCAGTCGTAGAGCGGCTTGTGATCCTCATATTCGAGCGAGCACAAGGAATGCGTTACATGCTCCAGCGCATCCGACTGGCCATGGGCGAAGTCGTAATTGGGATAGATGCACCAGCTGGTGCCTGTGCGCGGATGGTGGGTATGGATGATGCGGTAGAGCACCGGGTCGCGCAGGTTGATGTTACCCGCGGCCATGTCGATCTTGGCCCGCAGGACCCGCGCGCCGTTGGGGAACTCGCCGGCGCGCATGCGGCGGAACAGGTCCAGGTTCTCGTCCACCGACCGGTCGCGGAACGGGCTCGGCTTGCCGGGCTCCGTCAAAGTCCCGCGATTGAGACGGGTCTCTTCGGCGCTCTGGTCATCGATATAGGCGTCGCCGTTGCGGATCAGGTGCTCGGCCCACTCGTACAGCGTCTCGAAATAGTCCGAGGCGTAGAATAGGTTCTTGCCCCAGTCGAAGCCGAGCCAGCGCACGTCGGCCTGGATGGCGTCGATGTATTCCTGCTCTTCCTTCGCGGGATTGGTGTCGTCGAAGCGCAGGTTGCAGTGGCCGCCGAACTCCTGGGCGATATTGAAATTGATGCAGATGGCCTTGGCGTGGCCGATGTGGAGGTAGCCATTAGGCTCCGGCGGGAACCGGGTGACGACGGCCTTATGTTTGCCCTCGGCCATATCGCGCGAGACGATCTCGCGCAGGAAATTACTGACGGCTGGAGGTGCGGCGGCGTCGGACATGGTGTTCCCAAAGAAGGCTAAAAGCAGCGGCCTTATGTGCCAAATCCGGGGCCTAAGGGCTAGGCCTTATCCTCAAAGCCATTGGTAATGGGGTAGCGATAATCCCGGCCAAAGGCGAGATGGGTGATCTTTACCCCCGGGGCCGCCTGGCGGCGCTTGTATTCGGCCCGGGTGAGCATGCGGTAGACCCGGCGCACGGTGGCTTCGTCATAGCCCCGGGCCGCTACGGCGGCGATGCCCTCCTGGTCCTCGATCAGCCCCTTGAGGATGCCGTCCAGAACCTCGTAGGGCGGCAAGGTATCCTGGTCGGTCTGGTTGGGTTTCAGCTCGGCGGTGGGCGGCTTGGTGATCACCCGCTCGGGCATGACCGCGCCGCGGGGACCCAAGGCGCCCGCCGGTGTGTGGGCGTTGCGCCAGCGGCACACGGCGAAGACCGTGGTCTTGTAGACATCCTTCAGCACCGCATAGCCGCCGCACATGTCGCCGTAGAGGGTGGCGTAGCCGGTGCTCATCTCGCTCTTGTTACCGGTGGACAGCACCATCTTCCCGAACTTGTTCGAGAGCGCCATCAGCGTCAGGCCGCGGGCGCGGGACTGGAGATTCTCCTCGGTGATGTCCGGCGCGGCGCCCGCGAACAGCGGCGCCAGCATGCCGTCGAAGGTCTTCATGGCCGGGCCGATGTCGATGGTATCCAGCTTCACGCCCAGCAGGCGCGCCACTTCGGCCGCGTCATCGAGGCTGTCCTGCGACGTGTAGGGCGACGGCATCATGACGCAGTGGACCTTGTCGGACCCCAGGGCGTCCGCGGCGATGGCCGCGGCGAGCGCGCTGTCGATGCCGCCGGACAGGCCCAGCACGACGCCGGGAAACTTGTTCTTGCCCACATAGTCGCGCAGGCCCAGCACCAGGGCCTGGTAGATGTTCTCGCAACGCTCCAGCGCCGGCGCGGGGGTTTCGGGCGCGCAGCGCCAGGTCTTACCGTCGCGGGTCCAGTGGGTGACGCGGAGATCGGACCGCCACGACGGCGCCTGCACCGCCAGGGACCGGTCGCCGTTCAGCACAAACGAGCCGCCGTCGAAAATCAGGTCATCCTGTCCGCCGACTTGATTCACATAAATGAGCGGCAGGCTGGTTTCGGTGATGCGCGCCACTGCGTGGTTGAGGCGAGCGTCGCCCTTGTCCACTTCGAACGGCGAGCCGTTGGGCACGATCAGCATTTCCGCGCCGGATTCCGCGAGGGTTTCGGCCACATCCTCGAACCACATATCCTCGCAGATCATCACACCGAGGCGCACACCCTTGAACTGCAAGGGCCCGGGCACGGCGCCGGCAGCGAACACACGGTATTCATCGAACACGCCGTAGTTGGGCAAATGATGTTTGAAGCGGTAGCTGGCGATCTTGCCGCCGTCGAGCAGCAGCACCGCGTTGCGCGCGCGCGCCTCGCCCGCTTTGTTCGCGGGATCGCGCCACGGCGCGCCCAGCAGCATGGCCGGACCGCCATCGGCGGTCAGGGCCGCAAGCTCGCGCAACGCCCCATCAACGGCGTCAAGAAAAGCACTGCGATAGACCAGATCTTCCGGCGGATAGCCGCTCAACACCAGTTCGGGGAACACCACCAGATCGGCGCCCAGCCGGGCGGCCTCGGCGCGTGATGCCGTGATCAGCGCCGCGTTGCCCGCGATATCGCCGACGGTGGGGTTAACCTGTGCGAGCGCGATCTTGAGCGTATCGGTCACGTCAGGACGCTACGGCCTTGGCGGTATTCTGGTGGCTGCGCTCATCCTTGAGGGATTCCGCGATCAGGAACGCCAGCTCCAGGGACTGCGAGGCGTTGAGGCGCGGATCGCAGTGGGTGTGATAGCGGTCCCCCAACGAGGCCTCGGTGATGGCCTGAGCACCGCCGGTGCATTCGGTGACGTCCTTGCCGGTCAGCTCAAAGTGGACGCCGCCCGGGTGCGTGCCCTCGGCCCGGTGCACGGCGAAGAACGCCTTCACTTCGGCGACTATGCGATCGAACTGGCGGGTCTTGTAGCCGGTGGAGCTTTTCACTGTATTGGCGTGCATGGGGTCACACACCCACACCACTTCGCGGCCTTCGCGTTTGATGGCGCGGACCAGCGTCGGGAAATGCTCGGTCAGGCGCTCGGCCCCCATGCGCGATATTACCGTGAGGCGCCCGGCTTCGTTCTGCGGATTGAGCGCATCGCACAGGGCCAGCAGTTCATCGACCGTGGTCTTGGGGCCGATCTTCACGCCCAAGGGGTTCTGCACGCCGCGCAGGAACTCCACATGGGCGTGGTCGATCTGGCGCGTGCGCTCGCCCAGCCACAGCATGTGGGCCGAACAGGCGTACCACTGGCCGGTGGTGGAATCGTTGCGGCACATGGCTTCTTCGTAGGGCAGCAGCAACGCCTCATGCGAGGTGTAGAAATCCGTCTCGCGCAGTTGCGGCACGGTGTCGCCCGTAAGTCCACACGCCTCCATGAACTCCAAGGTTTCCTGGATGCGGTCGGCGAAGCGTTTGTACTTCTGCGCCGTCGGCGTGTCGGACACGAAGCCCAAGGTCCACTGGTGCACCTTGTGCAGGTCGGCGTAACCGCCCTGGGCAAAGGCGCGCAGCAGATTGAGCGTGGCGGCGGACTGGTTGTAGGCCTGCACCATGCGCGCGGGGTCCGGGCGGCGCGCTTCGGCCGTGAACTCCATGCCGTTGACGTTGTCGCCGCGATAGGACGGCAGCTCGACGCCGTCGATGATTTCCGTGGCCGCAGAACGCGGCTTCGCGAACTGGCCGGCGAGGCGGCCCACCTTCACGATCGGCAACGCGCCGCCGAAGGTCAGCACCACCGCCATCTGCAGCAGCACGCGGAAGGTGTCGCGGATATTGTCGGGGTGGAATTCGGCGAAGCTCTCGGCGCAGTCGCCACCCTGGAGCATGAACGCCTGGCCGCTGCCGACCTTGGCCAGCGTGGCCTTCAGGCGGCGGGCTTCACCGGCGAACACCAGCGGCGGATAGTTGCGCAGTTGCTTCTCGACCGCCGTCAGCGCGGCAGCGTCCGGATAGACCGGGTCCTGCTGGATGGGCTTCGTGCGCCAGCTTTCGCGGCTCCACTTGCCGGTGGGAATTTTGATCGCCTGCGCCATGATACAGCCTGCTGCTATGCACCCCGGTGCCGTGCCGGGGACAGCCCGTATAGTAACTTATCCTGGGTTTTGCCAGGGTAAATGCCTGAATAGTATAGGTATCAATGAGTTACACCGAGAACCCGCACCCCGCGGCGGCCCGCATCACCGGCCTGTATGAGCGCCATGCGCGCACCTTCGACCAACTCAGATCCAAGGACCTCATGGAGCGCGCCTGGCTGGACCGGTTCTGCGCCGAGATCCCCGCCGGCGCATCGGTGCTGGATCTCGGGTGCGGCTCCGGCGAGCCTATGGCCCGCCATCTCATCGCCGGCGGATATGCGGTGACCGGGGTCGATGCCGCGCCGGCCATGGTCGCCCTGTGCCGCGCGCGGTTTCCCGAGAGCCGCTGGATCGAAGGCGACATGCGGCAGCTCGCACTGCCGGAGACGTTCGGCGGCATTCTGGCCTGGCACAGCTTCTTCCATCTGCCGCACGGCGATCAGCGGGTGATGTTCGCAGTGTTCGAACGCCATGCGACGTCCGGAGCCGCGCTGATGTTCACCAGCGGGCCAGAGCATGGGGAAGCCATGGGCGAATTTGAGGGCGAGGCGCTTTATCACGCCAGTCTGGCGCCGGAGGAATACCGCGCGCTGCTCGCGGCCCACGGCTTTCGCGTCGTCCATCACATGGCGGAAGATCAGGATTGCGGCGGCGGCACCGTGTGGCTGGCAAAGAGGGACGCCTAAGACCCGGGGTGCCAGGTGAGCTGTTCGCGCCAATGCTGGCTGAGGCCTTCGGCGCGTGTGCGCAAGTCCGCATCGGCATCCAACAGGAAGAAGGCCCGCGGTGAGTAGGGCTTGGCCCGCAACACATCCACCGATGCGAATCCCCGCTCCTTGAGGCGCCCGGCGAGATGGGCGATTTCCTCGAGGTGCCCGCCTTTGAAACGGGTCTGATGGTGATAGACGATCAGTGCGCGGTTGGGCGTGCGCAGAGCGATGAGTTCATCCCAGGTGATGCTTTTGCCCGCATTGCCCATGGTCGGCTTGTAGCCCGCGGGTTCGATGCCGTTGTCGGGATCGGCAAAGACCAGATCACAACCCGCCACCGCCGCCTTCACGCGCCCGAACCACGCCGCGCGGCGGGCGGGGCGATCAGAGGGCGAACCGGAGATGGGAATCTGTTCGGAGGCGAAAACCGCGCCGGGCAAAATATGCGGGCCTTCCAGCGCGGTGATGGCGCGCTTGCCTGAGCCGACAATCTCGCGCAAAGCGTCGAACAACGGTGGGTCATAGGGCCGCCAATCCAGGCCAGCGTCGAGATAACCGGTGTGGCGGCCATCGCCATCCGCGCCGCCGTCGGGGTGCAGCCACCAGGCCACACCCAGCCGCCGGCCCGGGCTCAAGGCCCGCAGCAGGCCAAGCTTCAGATAGTCGCCGATGTCGCCGACGTATTTGTTCTGCACCGGCTGGCTTAGCCTTCGGTTTCCGGCACGGGGTCACGCATGGTGACGAATTCTTCCGCCGCGGTCGGGTGAATGCCCACGGTCGCGTCGAACTGGGCCTTGGTGGCGCCTGCCTTCAGCGCGATGGCCAGGCCCTGGACGATCTCCGGCGCGTCGTCGCCCACCATGTGGCAGCCCAGGACCTTGTCCGTGTCCTTGTCCACCACCAGCTTCATGAGGGTGCGTTCGTCACGCCCGGCCAGGGTGTGTTTCATGGCCTTGAACCGGGTGATGAAAATCTGCACGCGGTGATTCTTGCGCGCATCGGCTTCGGACATGCCCACACAGGCCACCGGCGGCTGGCTGAACACCGCCGAGGCGACGTTGGTGTAGTCCATGGTCATGGGGCGTTTGTTGTAGAACGTCTCGGCGAACATGCGGCCTTCGTTGACGGCCACCGGCGTCAGGTTGATGCGGTCGGTGACGTCGCCCACGGCGAAGATGTTCTCGACGCTGGTGCGGTTCTGCTCGTCCACCGCGATGGCGCCCTTGCTGTTCAGCTTCACGCCAACCTTTTCCAGGCCGAGGCCCGAGGTCGACGGCGCGCGGCCGGTGGCTGCCATGACGCAGTCGGCGATCATCTCCTCGCCAATATCGAAGATCACCGAATAGACGCCACCGGTTTTCTCCACCGAGCGGATGGTGCAATCGCGGCGGATGGTGATGCCCTTCTTCTCCAGCTCCTCGCCCAGGGTCGCGCGCACATCCTGGTCGAAGCCGCGCAGCAGATGCCCGGTGCGGATCACCAGGGTTACTTCTGAGCCGAGGGCATTGAAGATGCCCGCGAACTCCACGGCGATATAACCGCCGCCGATAATGACGACGCGTTCGGGGCGCTCCTTGAGGTCCAGCGCCTCATTGGAGCTGATGACATGTTCCTTGCCCGGGAAGTCGGGCATGACCGGCCAGCCGCCGGTGGCGATGAGGATCTTGTCGCCGGTGATGCTTTTGCCGTCGACTTCGACCGTGTGCGCGTCCGTGAGTACACCCCGGCCCGGCACCACGGTGACGCCGCCGTCGCGGAGCATGCGGTTATAGATGCCCTCGAGACGGTCGAGTTCCTTGTCCTTGGCGGCGATCAGCTTGCCCCAGTCGTGGTTGGTCTCACCGATGCGCCAGCCGAAGCCCAGGGCATCCGCAAAGTGATTGGTGAAACCGGCGCCGTAGACCAGCAGCTTCTTGGGCACACAGCCGCGCATGACGCAGGTGCCGCCGACGCGGCTGCTCTCGACCACCGCGACCTTGGCGCCGTACTTCCCGGCCAGCCGCGATGCGCGCACCCCGCCGGAACCAGCGCCGATGGTGATGAGGTCATAGTCATAGGGTGGCATGTGCGAGCCTTAAGTCATCTAGAATGATGACAATGTAGGTAGCCGCACCCTCCGTGTCATCACCCGGCATGCGGCGGAAGGCCGCCGCCTCTTAATAGTTGCGCGCCACCGGCGCGCCCGGGAGATCCATGCTTGATTCGCATGGTTGGGGGTTGGGCACGCGTGGATTGCCCGGTCAAGCCGGGCACTGACAGCAGAGTTCTATTCGACCGTAACACTCTTGGCCAGATTGCGCGGCTGGTCCACGTCGGTGCCTTTGAACAGAGCCGTGTGGTAGGCCAGCAACTGCACGGGGATGGACGCGACGATCGGGAACACGAACGGGTCGGTCTTGGGCAGGCAGATGGTGTGGCTGGCGATCTTGCCGGCGCGGCGGATGCCTTGTTCGTCGCTGATGAGGATGACGCGGCCGCCGCGGGCGATCACCTGTTCGATATTCGACAGCGACTTTTCGAACAGTGAGTCGGTGGGGGCGATCACCACCACCGGCACGTTCTCGTCGATCAGCGCAATGGGGCCGTGTTTCAGTTCGCCGGCGGCGTAGCCCTCGGCGTGGATGTAGGAGATTTCCTTGAGCTTCAAGGCCCCTTCCAGCGCAATGGGGTACGACGACCCGCGGCCCAGGTAGAGCACGTCGCGCGCCTGGGAGAGGTCCTCGGCGATGGCGCGGATGGAAGCGTCCAGGTGCAGCACGTCGGCCACGCGCGAGGGCACTTCCGCCAGCGCCACGGAGAGCCGGGCTTCCTGGTCGGCGTCGATGGCGCCCCGCACCTTGGCGAGGTAGATGGCGAAACACGCCAGCGCCATCAACTGGGTGGTGAAAGCCTTGGTGGAGGCCACGCCGATCTCGGGCCCCGCCAACGTCGGCAGCACCACGTCGGACTCACGGGCCACGGCGCTCTCGGGCACGTTGACCACCGAGATGATCTTCTGGCCGTGGCTCTTGCAGTATTTCAGCGGCGCCAGCGTATCGGCGGTCTCGCCCGACTGTGACACAAACAGGCCGAGGCCGTTCTTCGACAAGGGCGGTGTGCGGTAACGGTATTCGGAGCCGATGTCGGCTTCCACCGGCACGCGGGCGATGGATTCGATCCAGTATTTGGCCACCAGGCAGGCGTAATACGCGGTGCCGCAGGCGATGGCGCTGATACGATCCACAGTGCGCAGATCGAACGGCATGGGCGGCAGCGCGATGGACCGGGTCTGGGGATTGAACAGGGCGCGCAGGGTATCGCCCAGCACCTGGGGCTGTTCGTAGATTTCCTTCAGCATGTAGTGGCGGTATTCGCCCTTGCCGATGAGGGCGCCCGACAGGGCGGTCTGCACGATGGGCCGCTCCACCTGCTGGCCATTGGTATTGTACACCGTGCAGCCGTCCTTGGTGATGACCGCCCAGTCTTCGTCTTCCAGATAGGTGATGCGCTGGGTCATGGGCGCGAGGGCCATGGCATCCGAGCCCACATACATTTCGCCTTTGCCGTAGCCGACAGCTAGCGGGCTGCCCTTGCGCGCCGCGAACAATACGTCGGGCTCGGACGCGACGAGAATGGCGAGCGCAAAGGCGCCGTCGAGCCGGCGCAACGCCAGGTGCACGGCCTTCTGCGCCGTCATGCCTTGCTTCAAATGTTCGGCGATCAGATGCACGACGACTTCGGTGTCGGTGTCGCTGTCGAACTTATGGCCGCCGCGTTCCAGCTCGCTGCGCAGCTCCTGGAAATTCTCAATGATGCCGTTGTGGACCACGGCCACTTGGCCGTCGGAATGGGGGTGGGCATTGCTCTCGCTGGGGACGCCGTGGGTGGCCCAGCGGGTGTGGCCGATGCCGACGGTGCCGCCCAGGGGCTCGGCGGCCAGGCGCGTGGCGAGGTTGGCGATCTTGCCCGGGGCGCGGCGGCGGCCGATGCCGCCATCCACAAGGGTGGCAATTCCCGCCGAGTCATACCCGCGGTATTCCAGGCGGCGCAGCCCGTCCAACAGGCATTCCGACGCATTGGCCCGGCCGATGACTCCGACGATTCCGCACATATTACTTGTCCGAACCTATATTTTTTGTGGCCTTTTTGGCCTTCTCCGCCTGCTTCCGCACACGGTATTTGGCCGCAAACCCCTCCAGCATCTCCTGACGCGAGGAATTGAGGGCTAACGCATCAGCGGGGACATCGTTCCGAATCACGGCCCCGGCCCCGGTCATGGCGCCGGCGCCGATCTTCACCGGAGCCACCAGCACCGAGTTGGAGCCGATGGACGCCCCGGCCCCAATTTCAGTGCGCGACTTATTATAGCCGTCGTAATTGGCGGTGATGGTCCCTGCCCCCACATTGGCCTTGGCGCCCACATGGGCGTCGCCCACATAGGTCAGGTGGTTCACCTTGGCTCCGACATCCAGGGTGGCGTTCTTGATCTCGACGAAGTTGCCCACGTGGGCGTCGGCGCCGATCTCCGCCCCCGGCCGCAGCCGCGCGTAAGGGCCGACGACGGCGCCGCCGGCGATATGGGCGCCCTCGATATGACAGAAGCCTTTGATCACGGCGCCACTGTCCACCGTGACGCCGGGACCGAACACCGTGAAGGGGCCGATCTCCACATCCGATCCCAGCTTGGTGTCGGCGGAGAAATACACCGTCTCCGGGTCGCGCAAGGTGACGCCGTTGTCCATGGCGGCATTGCGCATCTTCTTCTGCAGGATGCCTTCCGCGATGGCGAGTTCCGCGCGGCTGTTGACGCCCATGAGCTCGTCTTCTGCCCCCTCGACCGCGGTGCAGCCGTGGCCCGCTGCGCGCGCCAGGGCGATGATGTCCGTGAGATAGTATTCGCCCTTGGCGTTATCATTGCGCACCTGGGCGAGCGCATCCCACAGCACCTTGGCATCGGCGAGCATGATGCCGGAATTGCAAAAGCCGATGGCGCGTTCCGCCGGCGACGCATCCTTGGCCTCGACGATGCGTTCCAAGGCGCCGTCTTTCATCACCAGGCGGCCATAGGAACCGGGATCCTCCGGCGCGAACCCCAGCACCACGACGGCAGGCGCACCCGCGCCACGCCTCGCCGCCAGCATTTTCTCGATGGTGGCCGCACTCACGAACGGCGTGTCGGCATAAGCAATGAGAATGTCGCCCGTGAACCCGGCCAGGGCGTCCTTGGCCTGCAACACCGCGTGGCCGGTGCCGAGGCGATCCGCCTGCAACACAGTGCCATGAGGCGCCACGGCCTTGGCGATGGACTCCATGCCCGGCCCGATGACCACCACCACGGGCGACATGGCGAGGCTGGTGACGGTGTTCAGCACGTGGCCGACCATGGGCACGCCGGCCACGCAATGCAGCACCTTGGGCAGGGCGGATCGCATCCGCGTGCCTTGGCCGGCGCCCAGTATGATGGCGGCGGTGGGTGTGAAGGTGGAGGCGCCAGGGGTCATAAAAGGCCGGATAAGGTGTGGGGGAGTCGAAAATGACACGGGGACAGGACCGGATAAAGACCGGCGTGGCCCCACAATTGTTCCGGGGCGATGAAAAAAGTGTCACGCCCCAAGGGCTTGCAGGCCGTTTGGGGGTGCTGGCCCTCGCGTTCCGGCAATTGACAGGGCAAGGCCCGGACTTTAAGAACCGGGCTCGCTTTTGGCGCGGCCACTCTATGGCCGGCCAGGCTGTCGAGACCGGGCGGTTAGCTCAGCGGTAGAGCACACCCTTCACACGGGTGGGGTCGCAGGTTCAATCCCTGCACCGCCCACCATCTCCAAGCAGCCGCCCGCGACACAATTCCTTTTTTCGTATTTCGAGTGCGGACCTTGCCCCACTCGGCACAGCCCTTTCTCCGAATATTGCGCTACTGTCGCCGCGGGGGATCGGATCGCC
>CANISR010000047.1 GCA_947470105.1 Fidelibacterota bacterium
AGGGCGCACGGTCATCGCCATCGCCCACCGCCTGTCCACCATCATGCATCTCGACCGCATCGTGGTGCTTGAGAACGGCCGGGTGGTGGAAGACGGCAGCCACACAGCGCTGCTGGCGCTGAACGGAACCTACGCCCGGCTTTGGCATCGCCAGGCCGGCGGCTTTATGTAGCCAGGAACGCGTCCCACTTTGTCCGGTAATCGGTGCGCAGCAGGTTCTTCTGCACCTTGCCCATGGCGTTGCGCGGCAGGGTGTCAGCGATCAGGATGAGCTTGGGAATCTTGTAGTTGGCGAGGGCTGCCTTGAGCGCCGTGCGAACCACCGCAAGATCAAGGCTGGCGCCGGGCTGAAGTGTGATGATGGCGAGACCGGCTTCACCGAAATCCGGATGGGGCATGCCGACCACGGCGGATTCCACCACCCCCGGCAGGCCATCGATCACGGTCTCGATTTCCTTGGGGTAGACGTTGTAGCCGCCGGAAATCAGCATGTCCTTGGCGCGGCCGACAATGGCCACCATGCCGTCGGGCTCGATCTGGCCAAGATCGCCGGTCTTGAAGAATCCGTCGGCGGTGAAATCCTCGGCGGTCTTCTCGGGCTTGCGCCAATAGCCGCTGAACAACGCGGGGCTCTTGATCTGGATTTCGCCGGTCTCGCCCTTGGCGACCGCGCGATCGCTCTCGGCGGCGATACGCAAAGTCACATCGGGCAGGGGCCAACCGACAGTGCCGGCGCGGCGGGGCTTGTCCAGGTGGGCGCTGGTGATCATGCCGGCCTCGGTCATGCCATAGCGCTCGACGATCTGCCGGCCGCTGCGCTCAGCAAAGCGCGTGAAGGTTTCCTCCAGCAGCGGCGCAGAACCGCACAGGAACAGCCGGACGTTTCGGCACAACTCCGGTGACAGGGCCGGATGGCCGGCGAGGCGCACATAATATGTGGGCACGCCCATGAACACCGTCGCCCGCGGCAGGTCGGTCACGGCGTCCTCCACCGCAAACTTGGCGTGGAAGATCATGGGGGTGCCGTTCCACAAGGTGGTGTGCAGGGCGACGAACAGACCGTGCACATGGAAGATCGGCAGGCAGTGCAGCAGCACGTCACCGACGGTGAAGTTCCACAGCCGATGCAACGTCGCGGCGTTGGCAGCCAGGGCGCTGTGGCTCAGCATCACGCCTTTGGGACGCCCGGTGGTGCCGGAGGAATAAAGAATGGCGCCGAGATCCGAGTCCCTGACATCGGCGGTGGCGAAGTCTTCAGCCATGGACTGTGCCCGGTTGACGAAGCTGCCTTGCCCCTCTGCATCCATGGTCAGGAGATGGGGCACGCCATTGGTCTGGGCGAGTTCAATAAGCGAACTTGCGCCGGGATCGCAGACCACCACCGTCGGTTCGGCGTCTTTGAGGAAATATTCCAGTTCATCGGCGCGGTAGGCGGTGTTCAGCGGCAGGAACACCGCACCCGCCCGCAGGCAGGCGAGATAGAGGAACACGGCCTGGGGCGACTTCTCCACCTGCACCATGACCCGGTCGCCAGTCTTGATGCCGAGCGTTGCGAGGAGACCGGCGAAACGCCCGGTTTCACGCTCCATGGCGCCATAACTGATGGTGTTGCCGCCCCGCGGGATGATGAGCGGGGCGTCCAGGTTCTTGGGGAAACGCGTGCGGAAAGCGGCGAACAGGTTCATGCCTCGAGGTCCTTGAGCGCGATGGTGGCGTCGGCGAGCCGTGTGGGGTCGGGCCGCATGCGGGCTGCGATGAGCTTCTTGGACTGAATAAAGTCCTTGGCCAGGTTCACGGCCTGGCAGGCGACAAAAACACCGTCGCGCAGAAAACAGGCGGAGAATTTCCGCGCCGCCATGTCGCCGCGGATGATCATGTGATCGCCGTCCCGGGAGATTCCGTTCATCTGCAGTTTCAGGTCGTACTGGTCCGACCAGAACCACGGCACTTCGGTGAAGGGCTCGGTCTTGCCGAGGATGGCGGCGGCGCAGGCTTTGCCCTGGCCGAGGGCATTGGGCACAGACTCGACTCTCTGGCGACCGCCGTAAAGGGCGCTGGGATGATTGCTGCAATCGCCCACGGCGTAGATGTCTGGATCCGCTGTGCGCGTGCAGTCATCGACGACAATGCCGTCGCTGACCTCCAGGCCCGCCGCTTGCGCGACTTCGGCATTGGGCACGATGCCGATGCCGATGACGACGAGGTCGGCGTCAAAAACAAGGTCGCCGCAGTGAACCCGGCGCACGCGGTGGTCGCCGCTGAAGCGCGTGACGCCGATTCCGGTCTGAATGTCGACGCCGTGGCCGCGGTGAACCTGCGCGTAGAACTTTGAAATTTCCGGTGCGGTGACGCGCGCCAGCACCCGGTCCATGACCTCGATCACAGTGACGTTGCAGCCGCGCGCCGCGGCCACGGCTGCTGCTTCAAGCCCCACATAGCCGCCACCCACCAGCACGATGCGGGCACCGGCCGTGAGGCGGTCGCGGTAGACTTCGACGTCGGCAATAGTGCGCAGGTAGTGGACACCGGGAAGGTCGGCGCCAGGGACATCCAATGTCCGTACGCGGCCGCCGGTGGCGAACACCAGTTTCTCGTAAGCAACGTTTTCGCCCTGGCCGAGGCGCACGAGATGCGCGCCGCGGTCGACGGCGGTCGCGGTTTCGCCGAGTCGGATGGAAATGTCCTGCGCCGCGTAGGTTTCGGCCGGCCGCATGAACAGGCGTTCACGGGTGACCGCGCCTTTGAGGAAATCCTTGGACAGGGGTGGCCGCTCGTAGGGCAGCACCGGCTCTTGGCCGATGATCGTGATCCTGCCGGAAAATCCCTGCTGGCGCAGGGAAAGCGCGGTTTGGGCGCCGGCCTGACCCCCGCCGACGATCACCACATTGCCATTCATCGTGAAGTACTGCGTCTGGGTCAGCGTTCGCGGATGGAATCGCCCGCGACGATGCGGTCGATCTGATCCTGAGTGAGGCTCGCCTTGGGATCGACTTTCTCGGCCGGCGGACGCGGGCCGCCCTTGCCGCGGCGTTCCTCGCCCTCGGACATGACCTCGGTGCGCCGGCGCCGATCTGGCCCGAAATAGGTGCCCACTTCCACGAATGGCCGCGGACGCTCGATCACTTCACGGATACGCAGAATCAGACTCTTGGCGTTGAAGGGCTTGGCCACATACTCGGTGACACCGGAATTTCGCGCGAGGATGACTTTTTCGCGCCGCGTTTCCGACGTGATCATGATGATCGGCGTGAATTTGAGATTGCTCCTGTCGGCCCGGACCGCTTTCAGGAGTTCCAGTCCGCTCATGGGGCTCAGCAGCCATTCGGTGATGACGATATCCGGCGCCCAACTGCGCATGATCGCCAGGGCCTCGCCGCCGTGGTGGGCCTCGTCGATGCGCTTGCAGCCCAGGGTCTCCAGGATGTTCTTAATGACCCGGCGCATATAGGCACGGTCGTCCGCCACCAAAAAGCTGATGGGCTTCAGATAATCTGAAGTCGCGGTCGCCATAGTCTGTCCGTTGTCCCCGTACCCAGCCGGAGGGCTCCCCAAAGAGCCGCCCCACACCCCAGGATCGTATGTTCTAAACTTTAAGCTATTATTTGCATTCAGGAAATTAACCCGCGGCCAAGGGATTCCAAAGTGAAACCGACACAAACCAGCAGCCCGTCCCGTCGGCTGGCGGAGCATGCGCCCCGGACCTGGCAGCGGATGCTGTCGGGGCGGCGGCTCAACCTGATCGAGCCATCCCCTCTGGATATCGAAATCGAGGACATTGCCCTGGGATTGGCCCGCAACACCCGGTGGAACGGCCAAACCAGCGGCCCTCATGGCTGGAGCGTGGCCCAACATTCCGACCTGGTGGTGGATATCGTCCGGCGCCTGAAACCCCGCGCCGGGGCCAAGCTCTTGATGGCCGCCAAGCTCCATGATGCGTCCGAATACGTAACGCACGACCTTATTACCCCCTTGAAGGCGGTTGTCGGCGATGTGTTCAAGGAAGTGGAGTTGCGCCTGAGCCGGGCGATCTACCTCCGATTCGGCTTGGCCCCGGTGCTTGATCCCGCCGACCGGACGTTAATCAAGCGCGCGGATCAAATCGCTGCAGCCACGGAGGCCGTGCAGCTCGCCGGCTTCACCGTTGCCGAATGCAAGAAGTTGCTCAATTTCAAAGAAGACGGACTCAAGGATGTTAAGCTCATCCCACTGCCGGTGGCCGAGGCCGAGCGCAAATTCCTCGAAGGATTCCGTGCGCTCGAAGAAGCTACTGTTCTGCAGGCCCGTTAGGCCTAAAAGGGGACATCATGAAACTCAGCCGCTTTGCCGCAGGCATGTTTGCCTTTGCGGGACTTTCCGGCCTGCTGGCTGTTGCCCTGGCCGCACTGGCGGCCCATGCCCTGGCCGGCATCGCGCCCACCGGCGAACAGGCGGTGATCTGGTTCAAGGAAGCCACGGCTTTCCAGATGACGCACACCTTGGCGTTGATCCTGGTGACCATCGTCGCCGAGCGGGCGGAGACGGGGCTCGCCCAACGGATTCTGCGAATCGCCGCGGTATTCATGGCCGCGGCTGTGCTGATGTTTCCCGGCTCGCTGTATTCCGCGTCCTTCAACGGCCCGGTGATGCTGGCGCCGTTCGGCGGCGTGGCGGCCATGGGCGGGTGGGCCTTGTTCGGCGTGGGCGCCTGGCTCGCGTCCCGCGGCTCAATTTCTGATTCATCTCAGGAGCAATAGACATGATGTCGATCGACTATATCGGTGTGGGGGCTGCGACCGTGGTCGCCATGGTCATCGGCGCCTTGTGGTATTCACCGCTCATGTTTCTCAAGCCGTGGATGCGGGCCCAGGGCAAGGAATACCCGTGTCCGCCCGAAAAGGGCGCCGCTGCCGCCATCACCAATGCGGCGGCGATGAACATCATCACGGCGCTGGCGTTATCGGAAGTTTTTCAGTGGCGCGCTGTAAACTCCATCAGCGACGCTCTGGTGACGGCACTGCTGATGGCGGTGGGTTTCGTGGTTTCCAATCAGCTTATGCGCGACCGCTTTCACGGCGCGACCGCGATGTTGTCGTTGATCAATGCCGCAAACACGATTGTTGTGTTTCTGGCCATGGGCCTGGTGCTGGCCCTGGTTTAACGCCTGAAGCCTAAAGCCGTGGCGCGATCTTTTTCGCCAGCACTTCTTCCAGGACGCGCCGCTCTGCGCGCGTCTTCTCGGGGAAGAACACCGAAACACCGAAACTGCGGTCGCCCTTGCTTGCGGCGACGCCGTCGCCCCACCAGATTGCGTCCTCGGCGGCGGCGATCTTGAGTTTCACCGGCGTCTGGTCGATGACGCCGTTCTTGGCGGCGTCAAAGAAGCTCTCAAGGAATTCCTTGGCCTTGCCCTGTCCCTTCGGCCACTCCATGGCATTGAGGATGGCGAAGGTGGCGCCGCCCATGGGCTTGTTGGGGTCATTGGGTTGCGCGCCGTCCCTGATCACGCGCCAGACGCAGGTGGAGGAATACTGGCCCTCGGCCACAGCGCCTTCATCCATACGCTTACCAGGTTGCACTTTGGCGCCGACAGCGGCGGCAACCTCGGCGTCGCTCAACAGCGTGCAGGCATTGATGGAGCCGGCCTTGGGAGCATCGGCGGCAGAGGCGGCAAAGGAAAAACACAGCGCCACAGCCAGGACTCTACGAAAGGTCATCGTCATAACTCCCAAGAATGATGCGGCAATTATACACGCAGCCTTCAGAGGATAAACACGTCTATTGCCGATCAACTGTCGGTGAGTTGGCCGGAGAACGCGCGTATTTGAGCACGAACACCGTGGCCACGGCGGCGGTGGCGAATCCGGCGGCGATAATGGGGATGCGAAACCCGAGCAGGCTTGCGAGACTTCCCAGCACCATGCCGCCGAGGGCCGGCCCGACCCGGGTGACCAGGTACCACAAGCTGACGGTGCGGCCGCGCATGGCCTCGGTTGACGCGATCTGGGTCACGGTCAGCGACCCGGAGCCGACGACCACGCTGAACAGGCCGTTGGCCACCAACACCGGCACCGCCGCCCAGAACACCGGCATGCTGGCAAACAGGGCGACCAGGAGTCCATTTGCCACCATGGCGCGGACCATGAGGTGATGGAGATCGGCGTGCTGCTTGCGGCTGGCGAGGCACAGACCACCCACAAGCGCACCTACACCCTGGGCCGATGTGAGGATTGCGAGTCCGCCGGCGCCACGGTTGAAATTCTCGGCGACGATTCCGGCCATGAGATCGGTGAGGGGCCACAGTGCCGCCGCTCCGAAGGTGATCAGCGGGATCACCCAGCGCAGGATTTCGTGGGAAAAGGTGTATCGCCATCCTTCCGTCAGGTCCCCCCAGATCCCCGCCCAGGGGTGGCGGTCCACCCGCGGCACGTGCGGCGGCAGCTTCAGCGCCGCCAGGGCCGCGATCACGCCGATGTAGCTGACGGCATTGGTCAGGAACGAGTAGCCCGCGCCGATGGACGTGATCATCAGGCCCGACAAGGCCGGCCCGATAATGCGTGCGACGTTGAACGTCATGGAGGTGATGGCCACGGCATTGCCGAGGTTCTCGCGGGGCACCAGCGAGGGCACCAGCACCAGGCGCGCACTCTGGATGAGCGGCTGAATCAAACCCGCAAAAAGCTGCAGGGCGAAAATCATTGTTGCGGTGATATGGCCTGAAAGGCTGAGGACCGCGAGAGCCAGGGCCTGGACCGCCGCGAGACATTGTCCCGCGACCGCCATGCGGCGGCGGTCGAACCGGTCGGCCAACACGCCGGTCAAGGGTGCAATGATGAGTGTGGGCAGGAATTCCGCCATGGCCACGGCGCCGAGCCATGTCCCCGAGTGGGTCAGCTCCCACGTCAGCCAGCCCACGGCTACCCGTTGCACCCAGGTGCCGACCACCGAGACCGCGTTGCTGGCGGTGAAGAGGGCGAAATTGCCCTTGAGTGTGGCACGCAAGGGAGAGAAATCGAGGCCGAACGGCATGGGCCAACATCTACAGGAAGGCCGTGCGGACGGCTATATGTACCGAGGCTCCCATTCCGAGTAACCTCCGGCCCAGTCTCCGCGTGAGGAAGTGCCCCGTATGAGCGACAGCAGCGCGAGCGAACCGCCCGGAATCCTGTCCAGGGTTCTTCAAAAGATCGCGCCTATCGAGGCTCATGAAGTCCGGGCGGTGGTGCTGGGTTTTCTCTATTTTTTCTTCCTATTGGGAAGCTACTACATCATTCGGCCCGTCCGCGACGCCATGGGCACCAGCTACGGACCAACTCCGGCGGATCTCAGCCAACTCTATACCGGCACTTTTATCGGCACGTTGATTTTCGCGCCGCTGTTCGCCCTTGCCGCGAACCGTATCAAACTCCAGCTTCTGTTGCCGTGGGTGTATGGCTTCATCGCCATCACCCTGGTCGGCTTCTACCTGCTGTTCCAGACCGTAACCCAGGACCGCTGGATTGCCGCGGGATTCTACGTCTGGGTGAGCGTGTTCAATATGATCATCACCTCGGTGTTCTGGAGCTTCATGGCCGACCTGTTCTCCCGCACCCAGGCCAAGCGGCTCTACGGAATCGTTGCGGCGGGCGGTAGCGCCGGTGCCGTGGCCGGCCCGGCCATCACCGGCCTGCTGGTCAAGATCGTCGGCACCAACACGCTGCTGCTCATCGCCGCGGCGGGATTCACCCTCACTATCGGCGTCGTCCTGCTGCTGATCCGGGAAAAGGAACGCCTTCGCCTCACCGGTGATGATCCCCAGAAGACGACCCTCAACCACGCCCTGGTGGGTCATCCCTTCAAGGGTTTCGGGCTGCTCGCAAAATCACCGTACCTGCTAGGCATTGCCGCTTTCGTGCTGCTGATGACCTGGGTATCGACCATCCTTTATTTCATGCAGCAGGACCTAGTCTCGAAGTTGTTCGAGACTCGCGAAGCCAGGACGCAGGCGTTCGCGATGGTAGAACTGGTCGTCAGCGTATTGACGATCGTCATCCAGATCTTCGGCACCGGGCGCCTGGTCGCGCGCTTCGGCGTGACCACGGGGTTGATGCTTAATCCGCTGCTGATGGTCGGAGGATTCGTCGGTGTCGCCGTGATGCCCGTGCTGCTGCTCGCAGTGCTCGTCGTCCGCCGCGTGTCGGAATACGGCGTTGCCCGGCCGTCCCGCGAAATGCTGTTCACCGTGGTGGACCAGGAAAGCAAATACAAAGCCAAGAACGTCATCGACACCGTGGTCTATCGCGGCGGGGACTTCACCGCCGCGTGGATGCAGACAGCCCTTTCCTTCCTGGGTTTGAGAGCCGCCGGCGTCGCGATCTTCGGTGTGGCTGTCTGCGGCCTGTGGGCGTGGATCGCGTTACGTCTCGGGCGGCGCTATGAGAATGTCACCGGTGATCACCGCGCGGCCACTTTGGCCCGGACGGCCGCCGCGGAATAATCACTTCTCCTGCATCATGGCGCGGATAGCGCGCACGATTTGATCCCGGGTCAACGGATCCTGCATGGCCTCCGCAAGTTTGTCGCGCGTCCGTGCGACACGCCGCGCGGCGCCGGACTCGGATGCCGCGGTGATCACTTTGTCCTTGGCAGGTTTGGCGCCGGACTTTCCCTTGGGCGGATTTTTCTTTTTCGCCATATCATTTCCGCCGCGGGGTGAGTTCGGGATCGGCCATGGGTTCAGTATAAGGGCCGCGGTAAGGCTTCACGCTGGCGATCACAATGCAGAAGAATAGGTGACTCACCGTGAACCAGAACAACACCGGCCAGGGCGGAATCCCTTTGAAGAACAGCACGGCGAGGATGCCCAGCACGATGGAAATCGCAACCGTGGTCAGGACAATGACGCGTCCGCGATTCATGGTGGCGCCGACCGGGCGGGGAGCATGTAGGGTCATGCGGGGATTTTATGATGGATACGGGCAGGGAGAAAGCAATGTTGCTTGATCGGGCGCAGGCGCAGCTTTTGGTGGTGGATGTTCAGGACCGCCTGGTCCCGGCCATGCATGACGGCGAAGCCATGACCGGCCGTTGCGCCGTCTTGATGCAGGCCGCGCAACGCCTGGGCATCCCGGTCACCATATCCGAACAGTACCGCAAGGGTCTGGGGCCCACGGTGGCGCGGTTGATCGATGCTGCGGGTGACGCGCCGGTGATGGAGAAAATGCACTTTTCCTGTGCCGCCGATCCCGGCATTGCGGCCCATGTCGATGGCCTGGCGCGCGCAGGCCGCAGTCAGCTGGTCATTTGCGGCATCGAAGCCCACGTGTGCGTGACGCAGAGCGCCTTGGGGTTCAAAGCCGCGGGCTTGTCTGTGACCGTTGTGGCCGACGCGGTGACGTCGCGGGCGCCGGTGAGTGTAACCCTGGCGCTGGCGCGCATGTCAGCCGCGGGTGTGACCGTGGTCAACACCGAGATGACACTCTTCGAATGGCTGCATCAGGCGGGCACGCCGGAGTTCAAGGAGCTGTCCAAGCTCATCAAGTAGCCGGCGGTCGGTGTCGCGCCCTCGCTCGGCACGGACAAGAGCACCATGATGAGGAAACCGAGCGCCATGAGAAAGTACCAGAAAATGCTCATGGCGCCACGAGACCGAGAGAGCTGCCGAGGGCCGAGGCCAATACATACTGCGCCGTCGGCGCCGGCGCATAATGAGTGAGCGCCCAGGCGCGGCCCTGCTCAGCGATGGCTTCCCATTCTCCGGCCCGATCCATGAGCGCTGCGGCGGACCCGGCAATGTCGTCGAGGTCGAGAGGCACATAGTGCTCCCAGGCCGTGGGCATCACCGGCAGCGCCAAGCCGTATTTCTCGAAATCGAGCTGCACGGTGACGCAACCGGCGGCGAGGCTCTCCCAGAACCGCCAGCTATCCCAGCGCAGAACGAAAGCCGGCGCTTCCGTGCGGGCAAAATGGTGAGTCGCAAGCAGGTCCGGCGCGTTCTTGGCGAACCAGGGATTGTCGGTGATCGTGCTGTAGAACCCACCGCCGTAGGCCAGGCAGACGGCGGAGTTGAGCAGGCTGTCGAGATAGGCCGCCGGCGATAGGATGCGGCGATCGATTGGCATGTGGGCTTCGAGGTGCGGCACATATGTAATGTCCAGCAACGCGCGCAAGCTTTGGTTCAACGTCGGGCGGAAGTTGCGCAATGCCTGGCGTTTACGGGATGAAAACGCCGGCCGATGTTCTGTGGCGGCAATCAGGCTCTTGCTCAATCCGAACGCCAGCGGCAGGCGGCGGCCGCCCTTGCTGATGAAACGGTTCTCATGGGTTGCGAACATCGGCGATGTTTTTGGGGTTTCGCAGAAGGTGGCCACATCGCTCTGGTTGAGATAGATCAGCCGGCCTGCCTCCACGCCCTCGAACGGCGACACGGCATTGGTGTGGCTGATGTCGATCACATAGGCGCTGAAATCGCCGTAAGGCGGGGACACCATGGCTGCGGTATCGACGCCCGAGAGCGGCATGGACACCGGCCGCGATGTGAATTCACCCGCCGACAGCCGCGCGGGGATGCCGAGGTCCAGCAGGCCTTCCACCAGACAGCCGGCGTTGTGGGTCAGCTTGCCTCCGACCGCATGGAAGTAGACGCCCCGCGAGAGCGCGGCGCGCAGCAGCTTGGGATCAGCGGCGGCAGAAGAGTCGGTCATGTCCAGGCATCGCGGTTACAGCCTGGCGTAATCCTAGAGTGTTATCTGCGCAAAAGCAGCAGTTACGCCTCGAAGGCGGGACAAGTGACCTTGGTGCCGCCGATGCCGCAGTAGCCTGCCGGATTTTTGGCCAAGTACTGCTGGTGATAGTCCTCGGCGTAATAGAACGTCGGCACGTCGAGGATCTCTGTGGTGATGGCGGAGAAGCCCTTGGTCCGCAGCGCCGCGTCGTAAGCGGCCTTTGACGATTCGGCCGCTTTGCGTTGCGCTGTGCTGAACACATAGATGCCCGAACGATACTGCGCGCCGACGTCGCCGCCCTGGCGCATGCCTTGGGTCGGGTCGTGGGCCTCCCAGAATGTCTTCAGCAGCGATTCATATGAAACGGCCTTGGGGTCGAACACCACCTGGACCACCTCGTTGTGCCCGGTGCCGCCACTGCAGACCTCTTTATATGTCGGATTGGGGGTCAAACCGGCGGCGTAGCCCACTTGGGTCGAATAGACGCCGGGGATCTTCCAGAACAGGCGTTCCGCGCCCCAGAAACAGCCGAGGCCGAACATGGCGGTCTCCAGGCCCTCCGGAAACGGCGCCACCAGCGTGTTGCCGTTGACGAAATGCTTGTCCGGCACGGGCATCGCTTCGCTGCGCCCCGGAAGGGCGTCGCCGGCGGTGGGGAGCTTTGTCTTGGTGAAGAACATGGGAGCCTCTCCTTGAAGCACCTTATGTGGGGCGCGCTTATCTTACCCGCAAGCTGATCAGATGGGATCGGAAAGCTTACTCAAGGGCGGCGGCTCCGGCGTCATGCCGTCCCAGCCCCCGCCCAAGGCCTGGGTGAGGCCGACCACCGCGCTGAAGCGGGTCAACTCCGATTGCACCATGGACTCCTGGGATTGGAAGGCGGCGTTCTGAGCGTTGAGGACGGTCTGGAAGTCGATGACGCCCGACCGGTAGCGCAGCTCCGCCAGTTTGTAGGCGATCTCGGCCTGGGCGAACGCCTCGCGAGCGTATCCGTAAGACAGGTTGTTTTCGCGCACCGCTGTAAGGGCGTTCTCGACATCGCTGAAGGCCGCCAGCACTGCCTGGCGATAGTTCTCCAGCACTTCGCGGTAGCGGCCCCGGGCCAATTGCTCCTGGGCCTGAAGGCGCCCGCCGGCGAAGATGGTCTGCGCCGCCGACGCCGCGACGCTGTAGAAAAAAGTGCCGGAGCTGAAAAGCGTGTCGAGGGCCGCCGAGGTGGAGCCGCCCTGGCCGGTGAGGTTGATCGACGGGAATCGCTGGGCGCGAGCCGCGGCCACATCGAAGTTGGACGCTTTCAGGTCGGACTCGGCGCGGCGCAGATCCGGACGGCGCACCAGCAGCTCGGACGGGATGCCGGCGCCAATCTGCGGCACCACCACATCGGCGAGGGACTGGGCTTTGACGTCAAAACCTTCCGGGTTGCGTCCGAGCAGGACCGCCAGAGCGTTCAACGATTGCCGCTCGTTGAGGCGCGCGGCCGGCAGAGCGGCCTGCTGCCCGGCGAGGGCGCTGCGCTGCTGGGACAACTCCAGGTCCGAGATCACGCCCGCGCGGCGCTGATTTTCCAGAACCTCCAGAATAGCGCGCACGTTGGTGATGCGGCGCTCCGACAATGCCCGGCGCTCGCGGAACGACAAAGTCTGTAGATACGTGGTGATCACATTGGAGACCAGCGTGATGGCCACCGTCTGCTGATCATAGAGGCTCGACTGCAGCCGCGCGTTAGCGGAGCCGGCGTTGTCGCGCAGTGCGCCGAACAGGTCTACCTGATAGGAGGCCTGCAGGCTCCCCTGGAAACTGGTGGTGGTGGCGCTGCTGCCGCCGGGCGCTTCGCGATAATTGCGGTTGGCGGAGACGCCGCCGTTGAGTGATGGGAATAACGCCGAGCGGGCGATTTTCGCCGACGCTTCCGACTGCAGCACCCTTTCGACCGCGGCCTTTAGGGTGTGGCTGTTGGCGAAAGCCTCGGCCACCAGCGCGTTGAGCTCGGGGCTTTGAAGCTGCGTCCACCACTGGGAATCGGGCGGCTGAGTCGTCTGCGCGGCGACAGGGGTGGCTTGGAAGTCTCGCGCCGGCGCCGCGAGAGCCTCCCAGGCGGGCGGAGTCTCGATTTTGGGCGCGGGGTAGAAGGCGCAACCGCCCAGCAGCAGCGCAAGCGCCGCGCCGGGCAGGGCGTTTAAGGTCAAGGCTCGGAAAACGGGCTTCATTCCTACTCCCGCAGTAAGGTCGCGGAGTGTAAAACTCCGCAACCCGCGATTCATCCTGGAAATTGCATCAATCTGTCTCCGTGCGGAAATTAATAGAGCCGGCCGTGCGCAGGATTTAGAGCGCGCGTGCGTCGAGGCCTTGCGAAAGTGTAACCTTGAGTAACGACGGACCACCACCATTCGAGTCTTCCCAGCGGCGTCTGGCCATCACATCCCTGTGCATGGTAGGCGGCGGCGCGGGCCTTTTGGGGATCGTCGCGGCCATGACCCTTGGGCCGTATTCCTTCGCGGTTGCCGCAGCGCTGTATCTGCTCGCGGCCTCGCTCATCCCACGCCGGGTGGTGGCCTTCCATCCTTACGCACGTTTCGGTGTTGCCAATGCGCTTACGCTCCTCAGGTTGATCGCCACCTGCCTGCTGGCCGGATTCACTGTCGAGGCCATCATTGGCGTGCCGCCGACTGACGATACTGCCTGGAAGCTGTTCGCGCTTTGCGCGGGCGCGTTGATTCTCGACGGACTCGACGGCTTCGCTGCCCGGCGTCTGGGGCTGACATCCGCCTTTGGCGCGCGCTTCGACATGGAAGTGGATGCGTTCCTGATTCTCGTGCTGTCGGTGATGGCGCTCGCTTTGGGTAAGGCCGGCGTCTGGGTGCTGTTAAGCGGACTCCTTCGCTACGCCTATGTGGCGGCGGGCGCGGTCTGGCCCGTGTTCACCCGGCCGCTTGCTCCGGCGTTGCGGCGGAAGGTGATCGCGGTGATCCAGGGCTGTACGCTCGCAGCTCTTTTGATGCCGGTGATGCAGCCACCCGTCAGCGCCATTGCCGCTGCCGGGGCACTCCTTCTCCTTATATATTCGTTCGGCGCGGACATCCTGATGCAGGCCCGCCCATGACGGCCGCCGACGTCCGACGCTGGATCGGCGCCCTGGCGATCATCGCTGTAGTGCTGGTCTTTCCGGACAATCCTTGGGATTTCGACGTCCCCGGCTTGGCCCATGCACCCTGGGAGCTGGTGGTCATTGTCCTTCTACCGCGCGTCTTGCCGCAGCACCTCTGGACGTGGGCCAGGCCGATCATGGCAGGCATTCTCACGCTGACGACGATCATCAAGGTCGCCAATGTGGTGGCGCTGCAAGGCTTCGGGCGCCCGGTCGCGCCGCTTGCGGATTTGGCTCTGGTTCCCACCGCCCTGGGGACGCTGGCTATGAACAACCGGCTGATCGCTATTGCCGCTGTGGCCGGCGCCGCCGTGTTGGTGGCCGCGGTCGCGGCAGCAACGTGGTGGGCGCTGGGTGTCCTTGGCCGGATCAGCCGCGGCCGCGTGTGGCTCCCGGTGGCCGCGGGCTTGATGGTCGTCACCGTGGCATTGTCGTTCGTGACTACCGGTGATCCGCCTATTGCCATCGGCAATGCGGCCACCAGCCGGCTCATGCGGGATCAGGCCGTGGCGCTCGAGGTCTACCTGCGCGACATGCGTGCGTTCAGGCATGAACTGGAGCAGCCGGAAAACCCCAAAACACCGGCGCTGCTTTCGGGCTTGCGCGGCACGGATGTGCTGGTGGTGTTCATCGAGTCCTACGGTCGCAGCGCGCTGGAACGCGCGCCTTACGATGCCATCGTCCGCCCGGCGCTCGATCAGTCCACCCAGGCGCTCACCGCCGCCGGCTTCCACGCCAGCAGCGCGTGGCTGACGTCACCCACCTTCGGCGGCGAGAGCTGGCTGGCTCACAGCACGGTCACGTCCGGGTTGCCGGTGACCACCGACCCGCGCTACCGCGCGTTGATAAACAGCAACCGCTCGACCTTGGTGGGCGATTTCAAACGCGCCGGCTGGCGCACCACGGTCGTGATGCCGGAGATCACGTTGCCGTGGCCCGAGATCGATTTCTTCGGCTTCGATGCGGTCTACACCGCGCTGAACCTCGGCTATCGCGGCCCGCCCTTCGGCTATATGACCATGCCGGATCAATACGTGCTGCACGCCTTCAATACGCGCGAACTCGCCAAGGCGGACCGCCCGCCGCTCATGGCGGAAATCGCGTTGATCTCAAGCCACATCCCCTGGGCGCCGATTCCCCGCATGGTGCCGTGGAGCGATATCGGCGACGGCGCGATCTTCGCCACCGCGCGTACGCCGAAGACGGCCCGCGAAGAGTGGGCTGACCCTGCCCGTGTGCCTGTGATCTATGCGGAGACGCTTGAATACGTGTTGCAGGCAGTGACATCGTTCATTACCACCTATGGATCTGACAACACCTTGGTCATCCTCATGGGCGATCACCAACCGATGGGCTTCATCGCGGGCGAGGGCGCCAGCCATCAGGTTCCTGTGCATCTCATCGCGCGCGACGAAACGCTGCTGCGGGCCCTCGATGGCGGTTCGTGGGCAGCGGGCATGACGCCGGCGTCGACCGGCCCCGTCATGGGCATGGACGCCTTACGTGCCCATATCGTCACCACCTTTACGCCACGGGAGTAGACGCCGTGTTCCACGCCTTCGATTGTCTGACCCAGGTCGGCGTTCCTGCAGGCCGCGCAGTGGCTGTGCTGCCGCTGGGTGCTGTGGAGACTCACGGCGCGCATTTGCCGTTGGGCACCGACACCCTGATCGCGGGCGGGATCCTCGACGCCGTGCAGGCGCTAGATCAATCGATCGATCCGATTCTGCGATTGCCGGCGCTGTGGATGGGCGCTTCGGCGGAACATGCCGACCGCGCCGGCACGCTGAGCATCGAACCTGAAGCGCTCATCGGCCAAATCGAGGCTGTAGGGGAAGGACTCGCCCGCAGCGGTGTTACGCGATTGCTGCTGTTCAATGCCCACGGCGGCAACATCTCCGCCGCATCCATCGCTGCGCTGAAACTGCGCCGCCGTTTCGGCATGCTGACCGCCAGCGCCCATTGGCTGGACTACGGTTTGCCGGCAGGGCTGACACCGCCCGCCAATGCAAAAGAAGACGTTCACGGCGGCTGGATCGAAACCTCGGTGATGCTGCACATCGCCCCCGCGCTGGTTGGCAAAAGTGCGGCGGGCGCGGTACCGGCAGCGCCGGGACCCAGCCTGTTCCCGCATGGTCCCGTCGCTTGGGGATGGATGGCCAGCGATCTCGCGGCGGACGGATGGATCGGACGTCCCGATCTCGCTACTGCAGAACTCGGCCGCCAGATGGTGGATCACGCCGCGCGGCAGACTCTGGCCACGCTGTACGAACTCGCCGCTGCGACCTGGGCGCCTAAAGCTCCGTGAACTCGTCCAGGTAGTGTCCGGCCCGGCGGGCTTTGGTTTGCAGGTAGTCGTGGTTGTGGGGATTGACCGCGCCGATGAGGCGCTGATGCCCGACTACGTTGACGCCGAAATCCTCGAGCGCCTCGATCTTGCCGGGGTTGTTGGTCATGAGGGTGATGCGCCGATAACCGAGCAACGCCAGCATGGCGCCCGCGACCGCATAGCGCCGTTCGTCCGGGCCGTAGCCGAGCACCGCATCAGCGTCGACCGTGTCGTGACCCAACTCCTGCAATCCGTAAGCGCGCATTTTGTTCACGAGGCCGATGCCGCGGCCTTCCTGATCCAGGTACAGCAGCACGCCGCCGCCTGCTTCGGCGATTTCGCGCACCGCGCCGCGCAACTGGTCGCCGCAGTCGCACTTGAGGCTCGCGAATAGATCGCCGGTCAAGCAGGCCGAGTGCAGACGCGTCAGCACCGGGGCGGCCGGGTCGGGCTTGCCAATGACGATAGCAAGTTGCTCGCGCAGGCCGTCGCCGCCGCGGAACACCACGAATTCGGAATTCACCGCTTCCGCTAAGGGTACGCGCGTGCGCGCGGCGATGGCGAGGTCGCGCGCGGACTGATCGTGGAAATTCTCCACCGCGCGGGTGTGCACTTCCACCATGGCGGGTTCGTCGTCGCCCAGCGGCAACACCACCGCCGCCGGCAGCAAGTAGGCGCGTTTGAGAAGCTCGAGCGCCGCCGCTTCGGCGGGCTCGGCGGGGCGGTGGACCAGCGGCGGAAGTTTCGGCTCTACCGCCAGGATCAGCGCGTCGATCTCAGGGCCCGAGAGATCATCGAGCGAGACCGCCGAGGGTCCGCTGACGTCGATACCGAGATGGCGCAGCCGGGGCGCCGGCAGAATCAGGCCGAGACCGCCCATGGCGGCCGCGTGCCACGCCTTGATGCGCGCGCCGCCGAGCGTCTCGGCGGCGGCAACGGCAAAGGCGCTGCCTTGAAACGGCGGCGGGTCGGCGGTCAGCTTGACCGGCCGGCTGGCGCGCAACTCGGCCACGGCCCGCTGGACCGCAAGGCGGCCTGGCTCGCCGAACCACCTTGCCAAGTCCCCGGCGGGCGTCCCAATGTTGACGTTCTCGTTAGGCACAAAACCCTCAAATCGCGAAAGAAAGTGTAATGGACGCCATTGTGGCCTGGGAGGCGGAGACTCCGCAATGGCCGGAGGTTCTGGCCGTTTCCCACGGCGAAATGCCGTCCGTGACCCTTTCTGGAAGCCTGATGTGGCGAATCTATGGGCCCCTGGCCACCGCCCGCCGCGACGGTCGCGCCTTCGTGATCGGCCAATCGGGGCAGTCCCTCGACGGGCGCATCGCCACCGCCACCGGCCATTCACATTACATCAACGGCCCCGCGGCCATCACACACCTCCACCGACTGCGCGCATTGGTGGACGCGGTGATCGTGGGAGTCGGCACCGTGCAGGCGGACGATCCCCGCCTCACTGTGCGCGGCATTGCCGGCCCGCAGCCAGCGCGGGTGGTCATCGATCCCAATGCCCGCGCGCCCACCCAGGCTAAATGTTTCGCCGAAGATGGCGTACAGCGCGTGGTTATCTGCCGTGAAACGTCATCACGTGGGGGAATCGCGTACGTTACTCCGGCCGATTTCTCTCCCGCTGGCATCATCGCGGCTTTAAGGGCGCGAGGTCTTCATCGCTTTCTGGTGGAGGGCGGGGCCATGACGCTGTCGAAGTTCCTGGCCGCCGGCGCCCTGGACCGGCTGCATATCATGACGGCGCCCATGATCATCGGGTCGGGGAAGGCGGGCATCGTCCTGCCGGAAATCGCGACGCTCAAAGACGCGCTGCGTCCAATGGTAGCCACCTACGGGTTGCCCGGCGGCGACACCTTGTTCGACTGCGCCTTGCGGACCTAAGCCTGGAACGCTTTGGCGACGACGGCGGCGGTATCGTTCCAGCGCGGCAGAGCTTGTCCGGCGGACCAAGCGGCATCAGCCATGCGCTGGCGCTTATCGCAATCGGTCAGCAGGCCGCGCAACGCCGCCGCCAGCGCCTGGATGTCATCGGTAGGAACCAGGATCGCCGCATCTGCCGGCACCGTATCCACCACCGCGCCCGCCGCGCAGGCGACGATGGGTAGTCCGCCGGCCAGCGCGTCGGCGAACACCATGCCGTAACCTTCGTAGCGCGAGGGCAGAACGAAAATATCTGCGCTGATATAAAGACGCTTAAGCGCTTCGTCCGAAATCTCTCCGGTGAGCACGATGCGGTCGGCGAGACCGCAGCGGCCGATCTGCGCGCGCAATGCCGCGACCGTCGCCGGCGCCCGGTCCAAGCTGCCGGCGATGGTGCTGGTCCAGGCCAAATCGGCAATCTCCGCCAGCGCGGCCACCAGAATGTCGTGGCCCTTGCGGGGTGTGACGGTCGCGACTGTCAGCAAGGACGATGTTGGCCGCGTGCCCTGCGCGCGCGCACGCGGATCGGTTCCCGGCAGCGCGACGCTCAGTTCGGCTTCCGGGACACCATAGTCCGCTGCGAGAACGGCGGCGGTATGCGGGCTGGTGGCAATAACCGCGCGCGCGAAACGCAGCGCTTCGCGCTCACGCCGCGCAAAAACCTCAGCCTCACCCGGCGTAAGTCCGGTCTCAAGCGCGAGGGGATGGTGGACCAGCGCAACCACGTTGAGGTCGAGTCCCGCCAGCACAGCGGGCGTGAAAGCCCCATAAGCGAGGCCATCGATCAGCACGGTCGCGCCCGCGGGTACCTTACGCAGCACCCGCTGGGCGCCCACGAGTTCCTCCGGCGCCGGCCTCGGAAATCCATCGGGAAGCGCCAACGGGTGAATCGTCCAGCCAAGCGCCCGCAACGCCGCGGTCAGGCGCTTGGCATAGATATAGCCGCCGGTCAGAGTTTCGGGGTCGCCAGGGACCGCGAACCAGACCTCAGGCAAGCTTGAGGTCCGATTCGTATGACGCCCGTGCCGCGTGTGACTCATGCAGCGTGATCTTCAGGCGGGTGAGCCCCTTGGCTGAAGGGCCGAGGCGACCGGCCACGGCGGCGGCGCGGATCTTGTCGAAGATCCAGCGGGCGACGGCTTCGGTGGTGGAGCGCTTGCCTTTGAAATCCGGGTGGTCGTCCAGATTGCTGAAGTTCAGGCCGGAGAGAACATCCTTCACTACGTCGGAGGCAAGCCCGATATCGACCACGATGTCGTTCTCGTCCAGTTCGGGACGCATGAAGCAAACGTCGGTGACATAAGTGGCGCCATGGAGTTTCTGCGCCGGGCCGAAGACGTCACCCTTCAAGCTGTGGGCGATCATCACGTGGTCGCGGACTTCAACCGTATACATAAGGACTCCGATTTCTAATCAGGGTAGCGGATGACGGTCATGAGGCCGCGGGTGTCCGCCAGGATGCCCGGCATTTGCCCTGGCGCGTCGGCAAAAGCAAGCTCGCCGGTGATGAGGGCGTCGTAGGCCGGGTCGCAAAGGAGGCCCATGGCCGCCTGCAAACGGCGGGCGTAAGTCCACCGCGGCCGATGAGACGGCGCCACCGCACCCACCTGGGACGAAATAATCTGCAGGCGCCGGGCGTGAAACGCGCCGCCCAGGGGAATCGACGCCTGTTTGTCGCCGTACCAACTGGCTTCCACCACCTTGGCTTCGATGCCGGCGCACTCAAGCGCTAGGGCAAGCCCGGCCTCGGTGGCGCTGGTGTGAATCACCACATCCTGATCCCGGGGCGCGTCCGCGGGGGTGCTGAAGGTGGCCCCCAATGCTTTTGCAGGTGCGGCGCGCAGAGGATCGACATCCACCACTGTAGTTTGGGTCCCGGCGATGCGCGCGACCAGGCCGGCGATCAGCAAGCCGAGGACGCCGCCGCCGATGATCAGGACGCGATCTCCCGCAGACACCTGCGCGTCCCAGGTCACGTTCAGCGCGGTTTCCATATTGGCGGTGAGGGCGGCGCGCCGGGGCGGCAGCCCTGCGGGCAAGCGGTGAACCTCCGCCGCACTCGCCGACACAAGGGTCTGATGGGGGTGAAGGAGGAAAACTGAAGCGCCGATGAGATCGGCAGGCCCCGCCTCGACCCACGCCACCAGGGCATAGCCGTATTTCACCGGAAACGGAAAGTCGCCGTCCTGCCGCGGGCAGCGCATGCGTTGATACTCGCTCGTCGGCACGCGACCGTTCAAAACCAGGCGCTCGGTGCCGCGGCTGATTCCGGAGTACAGCGCGCGCAGGCGCACGTCTCCCGGACCAATGTCTTCAGGGCGGATCTCCACCTGCCCGGGGCCGGTGTACCAAAGTGCTTGTGTATGGGTCATGAGGGAGCCGGCCGCGCCGGCGTCAGAGAATGCGGTTGAACCAGAGCAACGACAGGCCGGCCGCCAGGATCGCGAACACCGCCGCCGCCGCGCAGAAGAAGGCGGTGATCTCGGTCTTCTTGGTTTCCATGATCAACTGGCTGTTGAGGCTCTTGTAAATGGATTTGAGTTCGCCCGCGGTGCTGGCGCGGTAATAGGAGCCGCGGGTGGAATCCGCGATTTTCTGCATGGTCTCCTCGTCGAGCTGTACCCGCGACGACCGGCCGCCGAAGTTCACCACGGTGCCCTCGGTGGAGCCGAGGCCCACAGTGAAGATGCGCACGCCCCGCTCCGCCGATTTCTTCGCCGCTTCTATGGGATCAGGGCCGGTGGTGGCCTGGCCGTCCGTCAGCAGGATAATGACGGAAGTCCCATTGCTGCCCGCGGGGACCGGCTGGAAGGGGCCGGCCTTGTCCTTTTCGGCGTCTTTCTTCTGGGCATCGCCGAGCGGTACGCCGCCCATGCCGCCGCCCATATTCATACCGCCGGCGCCGCCGAACCCGCCGCCGCGGTTGCCCGACATTTCGAAATCGCCGTCGGGGAACAGGGTCTTGAGGGATACCAGAATGCCGCTGCCCACCGCGGTGGCGCGCTGGGTGGCGAGGCGGTCGATGGCGGCGAACAGGTCCTCACGCACAAATGTCGGCGCCTGCACCAGCAGGGCGGATGCCGCGAAGGCGACGACGCCGATGCGCACATCACGGGGCTGTTCCTCGATGAAGGACTTGGCCGCGGCCTTGGCGGCCTGGAGGC
This sequence comes from Fidelibacterota bacterium, assembly GCA_947470105.1. Lineage (GTDB taxonomy): Bacteria > Pseudomonadota > Alphaproteobacteria > Rhodospirillales > Rhodospirillaceae > SHVO01. Next base: position 21,247 of record CANISR010000047.1, read on the forward strand.
GGTCCGGCTCCACGTCGGTGGCGAGCATGGACCCCGAAACGTCCATGGCCAGAATCACGGTGGAGCGTTGCGACGGCAGCGTGATCACTGCGGCGGGCCGCGCGACGGCGGCGATCATCAGCGTCAGCGCGATCAAGAACAGCAGGGGCGGCACATGGCGGCGGAAAGTGGCGCCCGCGCCCATGACTTGCTTGACCATGCTGAGATTGGCGTAACGGAGCGCCAGCTTCTTTTTGCGGCGCAGGAGAAAGAAATAGGTCGCGACGAGCAGTGGCACCACCGCCAGCAGCCACAGCATATCCATCCAGAAGAAACTCACCACGCGGCGCGCTCCTGGCCGGCGAGGCCCGGCTTCTGCGGCACGCCGCCACCGGTCAACTGGCGGCGCTTCTTGCGCAGATCGGCGAAGCGATACATGGCGTCGGCGAGATCGTCGTCGGTGGACAGTTCCAGCGCGTCGACCCCGGACTCCGCGAACGCCGCGCGGATATCGTTCTCGCGCCGTTCGGCGGCGGCCATGAAACGCTTGCGAAACCCACGGTCATGCGTGTCCACATAGAGTTGCTCACCGGTCTCGGCGTCCTGCATCAGGAACATGCCGAGATCGGGCAGGGTCTGCTCCAGCGGGTCAAACA
>CANISR010000048.1 GCA_947470105.1 Fidelibacterota bacterium
CGTGTCACGCACCCGGCGCGGCTTGCATGTACTTCTGGATGCCGGCTGGGAATTGGAAGGCGCCTGACGTCTCGCCTAGGCTACAGACGGCGTCTGGACCCAGGAACAGCGTATTCGGTTCGTGCTGGAGTTCGCACATGCGGGTGTAGGCCAAAAACAGCGCGAGCTGGTCGATACCCCAGGTCCATTTCCCGGTGCGCTTCCCGTGCGCGATGTAGACCGCCACGCGCCTGGCGAAGGCGAGCCCGCCCGGCGTCGGCGCTGCGCCGACGCATCCGCCCTGGATCTTCTCACCTGGCTCAAAGCAATACGGGTTGGTGCGCAGCGCGATATCGTGCCCGGCGATACTGGACAGCAGGGGACGCGGGTCACGCACGAAGTTGACGTCTGCATCGAGCATCCACAGCGGCCGCCGGGCGCGCGCCAGCTCCTGATACAGGCGAATGTGACGTACGGCATGGTAATAGACGCGCGCATACGCGGGGCCCTGGGCCGCGGCGTCCGAGGCTTCGGCGGAAAGCCCCACCCGGAGCGCTCCCAATTTCGCCAAATCCCGCGCAGCGTCGGACCAGACAGACTCCGTTCCATCCAGCAGGTGCACCTGGATATCTGCGGCTACGCCGGCTTTGTCCATGGCGCCGAGGAAGGGCAGGATGAATCGCCGGAAATAGTGCGGGTCGGCGCCGAGGAAAATCGTTTCGCCGGTCTGGAACTGCGGCTGGACCAGATGCTGCACGGGCGCCAGGTCCGCGAAATGCTCGGCATCCGTGCGGGCTTCGAGCGCCGCATGAAATTCGGCATTGAGCACGAAGCAGTCGGCGAACGTTCCGGTGGTGTTATTGCGGACATGTGCGAGGAGCTGCTCCGCGCCCTGCCAGTTCCCGGCCCACATCGCCACGCAGGCGAGATCGAGATACGCACCGACGCGCGCCGATACGCCGCCCTTGATTTCTTCCATCAGCGATTGCCGCAGGCGCTCAATGCCCTCGGGATCGGGCCACAGATATGTCTCGGGCCATGACCGGGCAAACGACGCCATTGTACCGAAAGCCGCACGCACCTGCCGCGCGCGGTACAACATAATGAACTTGATGAGATGCGAGATTTTGTCGCGCGCGTTGCCCACCTGCTCAATACAACGTTCCAGTTCAGCGCAAGCACTCTCAGGTACATCGCCGAAGGTATTGGCGTAGTGCACAATGAGTTCGAAGTTGTCGGGATGGAGCGCCTTCGCCCGCGCAAAGACGGCGCGCACCTCCTCCGGCTTGCCCGCGGCGCTCTTCAGCTTCGCCAACTGCTGGAATTGGGGAATGGCAACCGCAGCCGGAAATTCAGTGACCAGCCGATCCAATGTGGCTTCGCTGTCGGCAAAGGCCTGTGTCCGGTATTGCGCCTGGGCGAGCAAGCTCAGTACCTCGGGCGACGGCGCATGCTGCGCGGCTTGCGTTAACGCAGCCGCGGCTTCGTCAAACCGCGCTTGATGGATCAGCACTGAGCCCAGGAAATGCAGAGCCGGGACACTTGCCGGCTCTTTAGCCAACAATGTCCGGGTCATGGTTTCCGCAGACAGCAGGTCCCCGGCGGTAAACGCCTGTTGAGCGTCCGTCAGCGACATCCAGAAATCCAGATTATCAGGCGTTCCATGGGTGATCGGCCTATTGAGCTATAGATACTTTTTGAAGGACGGCGCCACTAAAAGCAACGCCCCGCAGTGACGAACTGCGGGGCGTTGGACCGTGTAGCGACTAAATCCTCAGACTAGATCAAGCCCTCGGCCTTCATTGCCGCCTGGGTGTGCGGACGCGCGGCAACCCGGGCCTGGAAAGCCTGCAGCTTGGGGAACGGCGAGAGGTCGACGCCGACATTGCCGCTCCAGTTGACCACCGTGAACAGATAGGCGTCGGCCAAGGTGAAGGAAGCGCCGGTGAGGTAGTCGCGTCCGTCGCCAAGAGTCTTTTCCACCAGACCGAGACGGCTGGCGATCTTCTCTTTCACGGGCTTCTTCTGCTCGTCGGTGGCGGCTGGATTGAACAACGGGCTATAGCCTTTGTGGACCTCGGTGCCGATGAAGGTCAGCCACTCGTTGAGGCGCGCGCGCTCGATGCTGCCGGCCTTGGGGGCCAGGGTCGTATTCGCGGTGCTGTCGGCCAGGAACTGGGTGATAGCCGGACCTTCGGTGAGGATCTCGCCATTTTCGAGACCCAGGGCAGGGGTGTAGCCCTTGGGATTGATGCCATAGAAATCCTTGCCGTCTTTAGTGGTGTGGGTCTTCAGGTCGACCGCGACCAGATCGAACTTGGCGCCGACTTCGCGCAGGACTATGTGCGGAGCCAGAGAACAGGCGCCGGGGGTGTAGTAAAGCGTGTAGGTCATTCGAGACGTCTCCTTGGTTGAATTGGACGAGATTAGATGTTGATGAGTTCGGCCATCAAGGCCGATGCGGTGCGGTGCTTGAGATTCGGCGCGATCTGTCCGCTCCAGACCGACACCAGGTCCGTACGTTCCTGCTTGCGCGCTGCGGCTTTGAGGTGGCCGGCGAACCAGGACGGGATGGGGTAGGGCATGACGGCCTGGGGCATTTCCGCTGTCAGGCGATTCTTGAGCCCGCGCGAAAGCCGGCCTGTAAAGGCACGGGTCAGGACCGTGTTCTCCGCTTGCGGGCTGAACAGCGCCGCGCGGTGCCGTGCGCTGGCGCCGGATTCATCACAGGCCAGAAAGCCGGTGCCGACCTGAACGGCATCGGCGCCGAGTTCCAGGACGGCGCGCACACCGCGCCCGTCGACAATGCCGCCGGCGGCGATGACCGGCGTTTTCACCCGCGGCGCCACCAGTTGGATGAGGCCGAAGGTGCCCATCAATGATTCTTCGGCGGAGGCGAGGAAGGACACGCGGTGGCCGCCGGCCTCGGAGCCGGTGGCGACGATGCCGTCCACGCCGGCCTCGTCGAGTGCGACGGCCTCGGCAATGGTCGTGGCCGCGCCCAGCGTGGCGATGCCGCGTTTCCGGCAGCGCGCGAGCTGATCGGCGGTGGGGATGCCGAAGACGAAACTGAACACCGGCGGTGCGGCTTCCAGCATCGCCTCGAACTGGTCCTCGAACGGCTGATGAAAACGGGCGGGGCGGGCGGGTTTGTTCACGCCCAATTCCTGGTAATAGGGCGCGAACGCCTGCCAGGCGCGCTCGAAGGCGTCGTCGTCGATGTTGTCGCCGCCGGGATCGGCGACGGAAACCCACAGATTGAGGTTGAAGGGCTTGTTGGTGCGGGTGCGGATGTCGGCAGCCAGTTTCAGGATCTCATCCGGCGCGAGCGGCTCGATGCCGAACGAACCTAGTCCACCAAGATTGGACACGCTCGCCGTCAGCAGCGCGGTGGACAGGCCACCCCCGAACGGGCCCTGAATGATGGGATGTTCGACACCGAAGCGGCGTGTGAATTCGGTCTGCATGCATATTTCTCCCACGCGAGAGCAGAGAGCTAAGCGATGGGGTTACCGTTGTAAACCAGGTAACTGTCGGTTAGCCTGATTTTCAGGTATCCCTCCGGTAAGTGCGTTTCCTTCCGGTAACTACAGACAGCAGTCATCACCATGGCCCTCAAAATCCGCAAGAACCAATCCCCGGCGGCGCTGTGCCCGGTGGGCGAGTGCATGGCTTTTCTGCGCGGCGCATGGACGCCGAATATCATCTGGCAGCTCAGCGGCGGCGCCCGCCGGTTCAGCGAGCTGCGCAACGACATCAAGAATATTTCCGCCAAAGTGCTGACGCAGCGTTTGCGGGAACTGGAAGAACTGGGCGTGATCCACCGCGCGGTCATGTCCACGTCGCCGCCGTCGGTGGAATACAGTCTGTCGGAACTCGGCGAGGAGTTGATGCCGGCGATCGCCGCCATCATCAGCGTCGGCCACAGGCTGAAACAACGGGCGGCCAAAGCCGCCGCTTAATTTCAACAAAGGGCCAAAAAAAGGAGAAAGTGCAATGGCGTATGTCGATGGCTTTATCGTGCCGGTGCCCAAGGCGAAGCTTAAAGCCTACAAAGCCATGTCGATCAAGGCCGGCAAGGTGTGGCGCGAACACGGCGCGCTCGATTGCAAAGAGTGCATCGCCGACGACGTGAAACCCGGCAAGTGGACGTCCTTCCCGCAGAGCGTGAAGCTGAAGAAGTCGGAGACAGTGGTGTTTTCCTACATCGTCTACAAGTCGCGCAAACAGCGCGACCAGGTGATGGCCAAGGTCATGAAGGACCCGCGCCTCAAGAGCATGATGGATCCCAAAAACATGCCATTCGACGGCAAGCGGATGATCTGGGGCGGCTTCAAGGTGTTCGTGGACGTGAAGTAGCGGGCCGGCGGTTTAAGCCAACGCGCTCTGCATGGCCGCCATCTGCGCCGGCGTCATGGCGGCGATCTGGGTGGACGTGAAGGCCGTGACCTGCGTCGCCACCATGGAGTCGATCTGGGCGACGGTAAGCTGGCCGATCTCCGGCACGGTCATGCCCGAAATCTGAGTGGTGCTGAGACCGCTGATCTGGTTGGCGGTCAGCGCCGAAATCTCCGTCGTGCTCAGGTTCTGAACCTGGGGCACGGTCAGGCCGTTGATCTGCGCCGGCGACAGGGCTGCGAACTGGGCGGCGGTCAGGCCCGCCAGTTGCGCAACGGTGAGGTTCGAGATTTGCGTCGGCGACAAGGCCGCGATCTGCGCGGGCTTCAGCAGCGCGAACTGCGACGTGGTCAGCGCGCGCAACTGCACGCGGCCCATGCCGGCCAACTGCACGCCGGTGAGGCCCGCCAACTGCGCCGGCGTGAAGGCGCCGACCTGCGTCACGGTCAAAGCACCCATCTGATTCATGGTCAAACCTGCGAACTGAGCGGCGCTCAGGCTCGCGATCTGGGTCTCGGTCAAACTGGCGACGGCGTCGGCGGAGAGGGAGCCGATCTGCGCCGGCGTCAGCGCCGCGGTCTGCACCACGGTGAAGCCGGCGACCTGGGCTCCGGTCAAGCCACCCACCTGGTCCGGTGTCAGCAGGGCGACGCGCGCGGCGGTGAAGGCCGCGATCTGGCCGGCCGATAACGCGCCGATTTCGGTGGCGGATAGGCCGCCGATCTGCGCGTTCGACAGTGCGCCCACCTGTGTCGCGGTGAGGCCGCCCAAGGCCGTGACCGACAGCGCGCCGATCTGCGTGGCGCTGAGCGCCGCCAATTGCGTGGTGGCGAGTCCGGCGACATCGGTGGCGTTCAAACCGCCGACACCGGCGACCGAGAGGGCCGCGATCTGGCCGGTGCTCAGACTGCTCAACTGTGTCGCGGTGAGGGCATCGACGCCCGTGGCGGTCAGGCCGGCCATTTGCGCCGCGCTCAACTGGGAAATCTGCGTGGTGCTGAGAGCCGCGATATTGGCCGCTGACAGCGCGCCCATCTGCACGCCGGTCAAGCCGGCGAACTGCGTGGCCGACAAGGCCGCGACCTGGGTCGCGGGTAGGCTGGCGAGGGCGGTGGTGGAAATCCCGCCAATCTGCGCGGCGGTCAGCGCCGCGTACTGTGCGGCGCCCAGGTTCACCAGGTCGTCTACCGTCAGGCCGTCCACGGCAGCCGGCGTCAGGGCTGCGATCTGAGTCGCGGTCAGGGCTGCGATCTGGGTGTCGGTCAGGGCCGAGACTTCAGTGGCGTTGAGCCCCTTGATCTGAGTCGCCGTCAACGCGGCAAGCTGCGCGGGCGTCAGGCCGTCTATGGCCGTGCTCGCGATGGCGGCGATCTGCGTCGGCGTCAATGCGCTCACCTGAGCCGTGTTCAATCCGGCGAGCTGCGAATCCGTCAACCCGGCCACGCCGGAGTTGGACAATCCCGCGATCTGGGTGGCGTTGAACGTCCCGATCTGCGCCGCGGTTAGGGCGGCCGCTTGCGTGGAGGTAAGCCCATTGATCTGCGTGGCGCTCAACTGCGCCATCTGGGCCGGCGTCAGCGCCGCGATTTGCGCCGCCGTCAGGGCGCCGATCTCACCGGCGGTGAGGCTTCTGATCTGGGTCGTGGTCAGCACCGCCAACTGCGTTGCATTGAGCCCGGTCAGGCTCGTGGGCGTCAGGCCGGGAATCTGCGTGGCCGTGAGAGCCGCGAGCTGCGTGTCGCTGAGCATGGCGAGCTGGGAACTGCTGATGCCGGGCAGCGCCGCGGCGGGAAGTGCAGCAATCTGCGATGTGCTGAAAGCGGCGATCTGTGTAGCGTTCAGGACCCCGATTTCGCCGGAGCTCAAGCCTCTGACCTGCGCGAGCGAGAGGGCGGCGATCTGATCCGGCGTCAAGCCTGCGACGGCGGTGGTGGACAGGGACCCGATCTGAGTCGCGTTCAGTGCCGCGAGTTGCGCAGCGCTGAGGCCGGTGACTTGTGCTGCGCTCAGACCGCGCACCCCGACGGTTGAAAGGGCCGCAATCTGCGTGTCTGCCAGTGCGTCAAACTGCGTTGTCGTAAGCGCTGCGACCTGCGTGCCGTTGAGGCCGGCGATCTGGGCGGGCGAAAGCGCTGTGAGTTGGGTCGAGGTGAGCGCCTGGACCTGCGTTCCGGCGAGCGCGCCGATTTCCAAGGCGGTCAGCGCTTTGACCTGCGACGTGGAAAGTTGCGCCACCTGATATGACGCCAGGCCACTGATGCCGGTGGCGGACAGGGCCGCTACTTGCGTGGTGGCGAGAGCCGCGAGCTGCGCGTCGGTCAGGGCGCCGACCTGGGCGCTGTTGAGGCCGGCAATCTGTGCCGCGGACAGGCTCATCATTTGCGACGGCGCCAACGCCGCGATTTGGGTTGGCCCGAGTCCTGCCGCGACGATGCCCTTGATCTGGGTGGTGGTGAGCGCCTGAAGCTGCGTGGAGGTGAGGCCTCCCATGCCGGTGGCGGACAGCGCACCGACCTGCGTTGACGTCAGCGCGGCAAGCTGGGTGGCTGTCAACGCGGCGGTTTGAGCAGCGGTCAACCCGTTCACGCCGACGAGCGAGAGCGCGCCGACCTGCGTGGTGGTGAGGGCCGCGAGTTGCGTAACGCTGAGCGCCGCGAGGCCGTCGCCATTCAAGGAGAACACCTGGCTCGTCGTCAGTTGCGAGACCTGGCCGGCGGAGAAGTCGTTCATCAGTGTCGCCAGCTCGTTGCCGGTGAGGCCTTTGATCTGGGTGGCGGTGAGGGCGGCCACTTGCGTGGCGGTGAGGCCGTCGACGCCGCTCACGGATAGTGAAGCGATCTGGGTCACGGACAAAGCTGCGATCTGCGTGCCGGTGAGGGCGCCGATCTGATCGCCGGTGATGGCGTTGACCTGCGCCGCAGTGAGGGCCGCGATCTGCGGCGTCGTCAGCGCCGTCAGTTGGGTTGTTGTCAGGGCGGCAATTTCGTCGGTAGTGAGGGCCTTCAATTGAGTCGTGTTCAAAACCGCGATCTGCTCGCCGCGCAGGCCTGCTAAGCCCGTGGCCGACAGCGCTGCTATCTGGGTGGCGGACAGGGCCGCCAGTTGGCCCGCGGTGAGCGCGCCCACTTGTGCGCCGCTGAGGTGCGCGAGGCCGGCGGGAGAAAGGCCCGCGATCTGCGTGGCGCTCAACGACGGCATCTGTGCGGCGCCCAGGCCGTCGATACCGGTGGCGGACAGCGCCGTGAGCTGCGCCGGCTTCAGCGCGGCCAATTGCGTGGCGGCAAATTCGCTCACCTGTTCGGCGTTGAGGCCGGACACTGCATTGGCGGACAGAGCGCCGATTTGCGTGGCATTGAGAGCTGCCAACTGGGTCGCGTCCAGTGCCCGCATGCTGGCGTTGTTAAGGCCGGCGATCTGCGTGGCGGTAAGGCTGGCGATCTGCGTGGCGGTGAGGCCGTCAAGGCCGGTGGCCGACAGCGCGCCGATCTGCGTCTGCGTCAGCGCGGCAAGCTGGGTGGCCTGCAGTGCGCGAACCTGATTGTCTGAGAGGCCGGAGATGCCATTGGACAGCGCCGCAATCTGGGTCGTGGTGAAGGCCGCCAGCTGGTCGGGCGACAGGTTTGAAACCACGTTGCGCGAAAGGGAGGCCACTTGGCCGGTCGAAAGCCGGGCGATCTGCTGCGACGTCAGCGCGCTCAGTTGCGCAGGGGTTAACGCCGCGAACTGACCCCCGGTTAATCCGGTGATCTGCGTGGCGGCCAGCGCCGCGATCTGAGTGACGTTCAAGCCGCCAAGGCCGTTGGCGGAGAGAGCCGCAATTTGTGTGGCGTTCAGCGCGGCGAGCTGTGCGTCCGTCAGCGCCGCGACCTGATCGCCGGGCAGGGCACTGATCTGGCCCGCGGTCAGGGCCGCGATCTGGGCAGGCGTGAGGACCGCGATCTGATCGGCGCTCAACGCGTTGAGTTGGGTGCTGGGAAGGCCCGCGAGCTGGGTGTTGCTCAAAGCAGCAATCTGAGTTTGGGTCAGGGCGCCGAGCTGTGTCGCCGACAGAGCGGCCAGTTCCGTGGCGGTGAGGCCGCCGACTTGCGTGGCGCTCAGAGCCGCCATTTGGGCGGGCGTCAGGCCCATAAGGCCGTTCTGCGACAGGGCGCCAATCTGGGTTGCCGAGAGTCTGGCCAACTGGACGTCGGACAGGCTGGCGACCTGCTCGGATGTAAGGCCTGGGACCTGAATGACGGTCAACGCGCTCAACTGCGTGGTGCTAAGGGCGTCGATCTGTGTCGCCGTCAGGGCGGCGATTTCCGCGGGTGTGAGGCCCTGTACCTGGCTGGAACTCAATGCCGCTACCTGGTCGGCGGAGAGGCTGCGGATCTGCTGTGTCGTGAGCGCCGCAAGTTGCCCGGCGGTGAGGCCCGCCATTTGCGTCGGCGAAATGGCGGCGATCGCGTCAGTGGCCAAACCGCGCAAGCCGGCGGGCGATAGCGCCGCCATTTGAGACGCCGACATGGCGCCGAGCTCTTCGGCGGTCAAGGCTGTTACTTGCGTATAAGAAAGAGCATTTACCTGCGTCGGCGCCAGGGCTGCAATTTGAGTGGTGTTCAGGGCCGCGATTTGAGTCGGAGTCAGCGCCGCGATCTGTTGAGACGCGAGCTGGCTGAACTGAGTGGTGGACAAGGCAGAGAGCTGCGCGGTCGAGAAATTTTTGACCTGTGTCGTCGGCAGCGCGGAAAACTGCGTCCCGCTCAGCGCAGCGAGTTGATCGGCCGAAAGGCCGGCGACGACATTGGCGGGCAGCGTCTTCATCTGCGTCGTGGTGAGCGCAGCCACTTGTTCGGTGGTGAGCGCCTGAATCTGAGTGGCCTTGAGGGCGCCGAGTTCGACCGCCGTGAGGCTCCTGACCTGGCGCGCGCTCAGGATCTGGATCTGGTCTTCGGTGAGGCCGTTGACCTGCGGCGTGGTCATGGCGGCGATCTGGGTTTCGGTCATGGCCAGCAATTGCGCGTTGGAGAGCGCGGTGATGCTGGTGGAGTTGAGACCGCGAATGCCGGTGGTGGACAACGATGCCATCTGCGCCGCCGACAGCACGGCGAGCTGCGTTGTGCTGAAGGCGCGCAAGGCGGCGGCGTTGAGAGCGTTGCTCTGCGTCGTCGTCAGCGCCGCAATCTGCGTCGAGGCCAGGCCTCCGACCTGCGTGGCCGTCAAAACGCCGACCTGCGTCCCTGAGAGGGCGCCGATCTGCGTCAGATTCAGAAGGCCGACCTGAGTAGCGGTGAGTTCTTTGAGTTGCGTCGCCACCAGGGCCTGGATCTGCGTGGTCTTGAGCGCGGCCAACTGATCGTTGCTGAGGACCTTGAGGTCCGACGGCGATATGCCTTTGATCTGCCCTTTGGTCAGCAGCGCCATTTGCGCCGGCGAAAGGGCCGCGATCTGCGCGGACGTGAGCGCCTCGATGCCGGCCGCGGTGAGGGCCAGGACTTGCGACGGCAGCAACGCCGCCACTTGATCGCTGGTCAGAAGTTTGACTTGGGTCGGGGCCAGGCCCGCGATCTGGGCCGGGGTCAGTGCGGCCAGTTGGGCGGACGACAGGCTGGTCAACTGCGCCGCGACAAAGCCGCGCATGCCGGCGGGCGAAATGGCCGCCAATTGTTCCGGGGTGATGGCCGTGATCTGCGCCGGGTCGAGGCCGGGGATAGCCGCCGGCACGAAGGCGTTCATCTGCTGAAGCGACAGCGCGCCGATCTGCGACGGCGACACGCCCGCCATCTGGCCGGCGGTCAGGGCAGCGATCTGCTGGGTCGTGAGGGCGCCGAACTGGGCAGCGTTCAGGGCTGCGATCTGGGTGGCGGACAGGCCCTTGATCTGTGAGGGCGAGAGGGCCGCCACCTGGGCCGGGCTCATGGCGGCGATTTGGACGGCGGTGAGGACCTTGATGTCGACGACATCCAGGGCCTTCATTTGGCCCGGCGCCATGGCCGCGATCTGGGCGGCCGAAAGGGCGGCGACCTGCGGCGTGGTGAGGGCCGTGACTTCATTTGCCGTCAACGCGCGGATCTGGGCATCAGCGAGTACCTGGATTTGATCTGTGGAGATATTCTTCACCTGCAAGATGGTGAGCGCCGCCACCTGCGACGGCGACAGCGCCCGCATTTGCGCGGATGTCAGCGCCGCGATGCTGCCGGTGGTCAATGAATAGATCGCGCTGACCGGGAGCGCTTCGACTTGCGCCGACGACAAAGCGCCCACTTGGGTCGCATTCAATCCCCGCAGTTCCTGTGCGGACAGGGCGTTCACCTGGAACGTGCTGAGGGACGAGATCTGGGTGGCGGTGAGGCCCGTAAACTGCTGGGCGCTGAGAGCGCCGATCTGGGTGGGCGCGAGGGCGGCGATCTGCGTGGCGTTGAGGGCGCCGATCTGCGCCGCGCTGAAGCCCCTGACCTGCGTAGTGGCCAGGGCGGCCAATTGCGCCGGCGACAGCACTGCGATCTGTGAGGGCGTCAGGGCGCCGATCTCGGCGGGGGTCAGGCCCTTGATCTGCTGCGTGGACATGGCGGCGATGTCGTCAGCGCCGAACGCCTCGATCTGGGCGCCGAGCAGCACCGAGAGCTGGCCGGGGCTGAAGGCCATCTGGCTCGGCGCCAGGGCGCTGATCTGCGCCGGCGTCAACGCGGTCATCTGACGCGCCGTCAGGGCCGCCAGCTCGGTCGTGGTGAATTCGGGAATCTGGAACGGGGTGAAGGCTGCAATCTGCTCAGGCGTAAGCGCGGCCACGTCGGTCGTAGTCAGCGAACCGATCGTGGCTGCCGACAGACTGGCGATCTGCGTAACGTTGAGGCCGACTACAAACGAAACCATAATGCTCTCATTTTGACGTACGTCTGCCGGCACCCTTGATGGCATGAGGGTGCTGGAATCTCCCGGTACTAAGCAAGTTTCGGGCCAGCCACGCCAGAGTACCCCCGCCGGAAACGCCTTATTAACCGGCGTTTATTTTCCAGCGGACACCCGGGTGCACGCGACCCGCGAAAATAGGCGGCAATTTTTGCCGGGTCGAAGGCGCATTCTGCCTGACCTTAGCCGGCCCGTTCACCCCGGTCAGCCATGGCCTGAACCACGGACTTGAGCCGTGCGCCGTTCAACGGCGCCTGGCGGAGACGCACGCCGGTGGCCTCAAAGATCGCGTTGCCGATGGCGCCCGTAACAATGCGGGTCGAGGATTCCCCGGCGCCCGCGGGCTCTGCTTCCGGATGATTGAGCAGGATGACTTCCACTGACTCCGGTGCATCCTGAATGTCGAGGATGGGGTAGGTGTTCCAGTCGGTGCTGGTGACTCTTTGCGTATCGAAGGTGACTTCTTCCATCATAGCCCGGCTGACGCCCTGCACCACGTTGCCTTCGATGCAGAGTTTGAGCCCTGCGGGATTTACGATCAGGCCGCAATCGTGGGCGACGACAAAACGCTTGGCCCAGATGCGTCCGGTGGCGCGGTTGACTTCGACCTCCGCCACCATGGCGACGATGGTGCCGGACCTTCCGCCGTAGGCGATACCGAGGCCGGTGGCAATGTCGCCCTTTACCGTGCGGCGCGTTCCCGTTGGGCCGGTTTTCCAGCCGGACTTCTCCGCAGCGGCCTTGATGGCGGCAATCGACCGCGGGTCTTTCAAATAACGCAGGCGGAACGCGACCGGATCCTCGCCCGTGGCGGCGGCGATTTCGTCGATGAAAGACTCACTGGCGAAGTGAATCTGCGGACCCACGGGATCGCGCAGATGCGCGGTGCGCAGCGGCGAAGGCCCCGGCAAGAACGGCGGCACGGTCTCCCAGCCCAGGCGCTTGTTGGCGAAGACATAGGACTCGCTCGGCGATCCGAAAGCCGCCGTGGGTTTGATGCCGAAGCCGGTGAGCATCCCCGCGAGCGTCGCGGTGGGTTCGGATTCCGCCTGCAGCACATCCTGGCGTGAAAACCCTTTGCTGATCACTTCATAGGCGATGACTTGTCCGTCCTTGTCGAGGGCGGCGCGCATGCGGTGAATGGAGGGCGGTCCTTTCGGGTCCCAGCCGTGACCCTCGTGGCGCATGCCCTGCACACGCACCGGGCGTCCGGTGATCTCGGACAGGATGGCTGCGTCCATGGCGGCGTCGCCGGCGTCGTTGCGCCCGTAGGAACCCGGTCCCGTAATGCCCATGACATGCACGGTGTCCATGGGGCGTTTCAGCAGCCCGGCGAGACCTGCGCGCACCGCGTGGGGTTTTTGCGATCCCGACCACACCTTCACGCCATCGGCGCGCACGTCGGCCAGGGCGCAGGCAGGGCCCATGCAGGCGTGGGATTGGAATGGCCATTGGTATTCGGCTTCCACCATGCGTGCGGCCTGTGGCCACGCGGCGGCGACGTCGCCGACCTTCAGATCCTCTGTGGCCTTCTCGGGCTTGGCGGCGCGCAGGTGGTCATAGAGCGCGCTGTGTTCCGGAAACGGCGCCTTCACGGCCGACCATTTTACTTGAACTGCTTCGGCCGCGCGCACCGCCGCCCATTCGTTCTCCGCGACGACGCCGATGAAATCCTTGCGGCGAATCACGCGAGCGCCGAGTTTCGCGATCGCGCTTTCGTCCACGGACACCGGCACGGCGCCGGCCACCAGCGGACGCAGCATCCGGCCGTGCAGCATGTTCGGCAGCTTGATATCGGTAACGTAGTCCAGCGTGCCGAAGACTTTCCCGGGCACATCGGCGCGCGGCACCGAGGTGCCGACGACTTTATATTGATCGCGCGGTTTCAGCGGCGCCTTGCCGCCCACGGTCAGGCCGTTGCCGTAACTGCCGTTCCAGGCGATCTGCGACGCAAAGTATTTTCCCCCGACGAGATCGGCGTAGGAGACCTGCTTCGCGGGCGTCGCGACCACGGATACCACGCCATCGCTGACCTGAAGCTTGTCTGCCGCAACTTTGAGCCTGGCCGCGGCGCGGTCCAGTAACTGCCGCCGTGCCTCGGCGGCGGCGGCGCGCAAGGTCACTCCCCCCCGCTGGATGCCTGTGGAGCCGCTGGCGCCGCCCTGGTCGACGGTGCGGGCCGTATCGCCCATGACCACCGCGACTTTGGCCACGTCGACATCGAGTTCTTCGGCGACCAATTGCGATACCGCCACATCGACGCCCTGGCCGAGATCGACCTTGCCGAAAAAGGCGGTCACGCGCCCATCGGCGCCGACCGCGATCCAGGAATCCAATTCCGTGGGTAGCAACTTAGGCTTCGCGCCCGGCGCCGCCGCAACTGCAACCGCAGGCATGGCGAAGCCGACGACAAGCGCGCCGCCGGCGCGCAACAGGGCGCGCCGCGACGTTGAGAGCGAACTGACCGTATTCATGTGGCACCTCCCGCCGCCATCTCTTTGGCGGCGCGTTTGACCGCCCGCAGGATGGCCATGTGGGTGCCGCAGCGGCATTTGAGGCCGGCGAGGGCTTCGCGGATCTGGGCGTCGCTGGGATTCTTCACGCGGTTGAGGAACGCCGCCGTGGTCATAACCCAGCCGTTGAGGCAGTAGCCGCACTGGGGCACCTGCTCGTCGACCCAGGCTTTCTGTACCGGATGCGGCGCTTCGGGTGTGCCGAGACCCGTCAGTGTCGTGATCTTGGCATCACCGACCGTCGATACTGGTACGACACAGGACCGCACCGCTTCGCCATCGAGATGGACCGTGCAGGCCCCGCACTGGGACAGTCCGCAGCCGAAATGGGGATTGTTGAGCCCCAGGTCGTTGCGCAGGGCATAGAGCAGCGGCATCTCCGGTTCCGCCGCCACGGTCACGGCGGCGCCGTTCACTGTCAGGGTGAAGTCCTTGGCCATGCCTGGTCCTCCCGCATCGGATGATGAGCCACTATAGCTCTCAATCGGTTGGGGGGTGACGTAAAAGCCCCGCGAGCGTTGTAACCAATAAGCCGGCTTACCTGGTGAGCACCGGTCCATGCCGGGGAAGCGCGCGCGGGGAACCGGTGACGGTTTAGCCCATCTTAAAAACTTTGCAGCCGGCGCGCTGCGAATCCGTCACCAAATCGAGACGGTTGGAGTATGCTTCCCCGGCGGGGGACGATGGGAGGCGGCCCCCCGGATACTGAAACGAGGTATCAGGGGTTTGCTATGACCGTGTCCCGTATTTCCGCGGCAGGCGCCTTGGCCGGCATAGTGTTGCTCGCCGCTGCAGCGCCCGCGTCCGCCGAAAGCCGCACTTATGTGCGCAGTTGGTTTTCCCAGGCCATGGCGTCCGACGACACCGATTGCGCGGGCGGCGTCAATCCGCCCTGGGCCGAGCAGCGCCTCCATGACCTGGCGGATCTGGGCTACAGCCCCCAGCAGATCGAAACCATGCTCGCGGCCGAACTCTCCGGCAAGGATCGCGGCGCGATCAATCAGATCATCCGCATGCGGGGGCGAAAAAACGGCGAACCCGTTAATCCATATAGCTACCCCGAGACGGTGAAAGACCCCAAGCTGCGCGCCTCCATCGGTCGCTACGCTTACGGCTTTAATCTGGACGGCAACGGCGCGTCGCCGGACAGTTTCGAGGATCCCGAGACCAAAGAGCAGGGCGTCGACCACGCGCTGGCCCGGGCCCTGGGCTGCATGCGTGAGTTCCGCGGCACGCTGACCACCTATCCGCTGTACTGGGATTGGACCTGGGGCCAGCTCAAGGGCACGGAGCCGGCCTGGCTGATCACCATCAGCGGCGACAATCTTGCGCAGGATGGTCCGGTGACGGTGACGATCGAACGGGCGCTGGAGCACATGCGCGCCAATACCGACGGTTCAGCGCGCCGTGACGCCACCTATCGGATCGATCCCGACCCGCGGTCGCGCAATGTCTATGAGGGTACGCTGAAGAACGGCGTCATTGCGGCGGAAGGGACAGCTATCCGCATGCTGCAGGATCCGCTGGTGGCCATGGAATTCCGCATGACCAAGGTGCATATGCGCTTGAAGACCGCGGCGGACGGCACGCTCGATATGATGGTCGGCGGTTATCAGCCGTGGAGCGACATCTACTACAGCTTCGCCGCCGGCGCCTCGGGCAACGAAAGCTGCTCTACCGGAGATATGCCGGGAATCTACTACCTGTTCCGCAAATTTGCCGACGCGGAGCCTGACGCCACCGGACAGAACTCGGCCATTTCCGCGACCTATTACATGCAGGGATTGCCGGCCTTCAGCGTCGCCCCCGGCCGAGCGGGAAGTGCGCGATGAGAATTTTGTTTGCTGCTGTTGCTGTCCTTCAGGTCTTCGCGGCCGTAGCCGTGGCCGCCGACACGGCCACTCCTCCGGTTGTGCGTCGCCTGAGCGCCGATCAGTACCGCAATATCATCCACGATGTATTCGGCGGGTCGATTCAATTGGGCGGCAAGCTGGCGCCCGACCTGCGCCTGGAAGGACTGAGCGCCGTGGGCGCCGCCCGGGTCACCATTACGTCCCAGGATATGGAGCAGTATGACGCCATGGCGCGCTCTATCGCGGCGCAAGCGGTCGGCGAGAAGAACCGGCGCCAGATGGTCGGGTGCACTCCCGTCTCGGCCGCCGCGCCGGACGACGCCTGCGCTGCAGCATTCCTGACCAAGGCGGGGCTCCTGTTGTTCCGCAGGCCGTTGACGGCGGCGGAGCGCGACGCCCACGTGGCGGCGGCCCACGCGGCTGCGCGAGAGGTCGGAGACTTCCACCGCGGTTTGTCCTTCGCCCTCGCGGCCATGCTGTCTTCGCCGCAGTTCCTGTTTCGTGAGACGGCGGCCGTGCCGGCGCCCGGTCGCTCCGGCGCACTCACTCTCTCATCCTATGCCAAGGCCTCACAGCTCAGCTTCTTCCTGTGGGACGCCGGGCCGGATCTCATACTGCTGGAGGCCGCAGAGCGAGGCGAAATCGACACGGCGAAGGGCCTCGCGCGCCAGGCGGACCGCATGATGGCGAGCCCGCGGCTCGAGGCGGGCGTGCGCGCCTTCTTCAGCGACAACTTCGCATTCGACGGCGCGGCCGTGCCCAAGGAAACCTCGCTGTTCCCCAAGTTCAGCACGCGTGTGGCTGCGGACGCCGAGGAGCAGACCCTGAAGACTGTGGTCGACCTCCTGCTCGTGCAAAAGGGCGATTACCGGGACATTTTCACGACGCGGAAAACTTTCCTGACACCTGACCTCGCCGCGATCTACCGGGTGCCGGTGGTGAGCGAAGTTCCCAACGGTGCGCCTGAAACCTGGACGGCGTTCGAGTTTCCCGACGGCGATCCGCGCGCCGGAATTCTGACGCATGTTGCCTTCACGGCCTTCCATTCTCCGCCTGGACGCGGCTCACCCACCCTGCGCGGCAAAGCGCTGCGGGAAATGTTTCTCTGCCAGAAAGTGCCGGCGCCGCCCGCCGATGTGAAGTTCAACCTGGTCAACGACGTCTCCAACCCATTGTACAAGACCGCACGCAAGCGCCTTGCGGCCCACCGTGAAAATCCGGTGTGCGCGGGGTGCCATAAGATTGTCGATCCGCTCGGCCTAGCGCTCGAGAGCTTCGACGGCGCCGGCGAATTCCGCACGACGGAGAACGGCGAAGCCATCGACACCAGCGGGGTATTGGACGGGGTTACCTTCACCGATGCCGTAGGCCTGGCGAAGGCGGTGCGCGACAATCCCGCGGCGCCCGCATGTGTAGTCAACCGCCTGGCGTCCTATGCCCTGGGCCGCGTGCCCGCGGGCCGCGAGCAGGAATGGGTCGGCGGCTTGACTAAGGATTTTGCCGCCCGCGGTTATCGCTTCACCGATCTCATGCGCGCAGTGGCCATCAGCGACGCTCTTTACAGCGTCAGCACTGGAGACATGAAATGAGAATTTCGCGCCGGACTATCCTTCGCGGCACGCTCTCGGGAATGGCCGTCACGGTGCCGTTACCGTTCCTCGACTGTATGTTGAACGGAAACGGCACTGCCTTCGCCGCTACGGGCGACGCGCTGCCGGTCGTGTTCGGAACCTGGATGCAGCCCCTGGGCCTCACGCCCGGCCGCTGGATCCCCGATAGTACCGGTGCGAGCTTCGAGAACAAGGTGGAGCTCAAGCCCTACGACCGCTTCAGATCGCGCATGAACCTCATCAGCGGCACGCGCTACTTCCTCGATGGCCGCCCCAATGAAACCCATATCACCGGCCCGCAGATCGCCATGACCGGCGAGATTCCCACCGGAACCTCTTCTGCCCCCAGTCTCGACAATTCCATCGCTGACGTCATCGGCGCCCGCACACGCTTCCGCTCGATCGAGGTGACGCTGGACGGCACCCGGCGCAGCGTCAGCATGCGTGCCGGCGCCGCCAGCGCGACGCCCGCGGAGCCGTCACCGGCAGCACTTTATGCCCGCATCTTCGGGCCGGAGTTCAAGGACCCCAATGCGGCGGAATTCACGCCCGATCCGGCGGCCATGGCGCGCAAAAGCGTGCTGTCGGCGGTGTCGGATGTGCGGCGCTCGTTCGTCGGCGGCCTCGGCGCCGCGGATAAGGCGCGCCTCGACGAATACTTCACGTCGCTACGCCAGGTCGAGCAGCAACTGGATATTGAGTTGCAAAGGCCGGCGCCGCTGCCGGCGTGCACCAGGGCCCGCACGCCCGATGAGAAAAGCACCGGCGCTCTGGTCACCGAGGTCGAAAGCAACAGTAAGTTGTTTGCGACGCTGCTGGCCCATGCGGTCGCCTGTGGGCAGACGCGCGTGTTCAACGTGCTGGTGGGCTACGGCACTAGCGCGCTGCGCCGCGCCGGCAGCAATGAAACCTGGCACGGGTGGACCCACGAAGAACCCATCGATGACAAATTGGGCTATCAGCCCAATGTCACCTGGTTCATCGAATGGGCGAACCGCACCTGCGCCGCATTCCTCGACCAGTTGGATGCGGTGAAGGAAGGCCCGGGCACTGTTTTCGACCGCATGGTGGTCCTGTGGCAGACCGACCACGGCATCGCCCGCAGCCACACGATGGACAACCTGCCGGCCATGACGTTCGGCAATGCAGGTGGGCGGCTCAAGACCGGGCTGCATATCGCAGCACCCGGCGATCCGGCGGCGCGTATCGGCCTCACAGTGCAACAGGCGCTGGGCGTGCCATTGAGTTCATGGGGCGCCCTGTCGAACGCGACGTCGAGGACCATCACGGAGATGATGGCATGAGCGCCCCCCGCACAATTGCCGTGTGCGTCGGTGCGTTGCTCGCAGCGGCGCAAGCCTGGGCCGCGCCGCTAGGCGACCTGGCGACCCCGCCCGGAATCACCCTCGAACCACTGGGCATTTCCCAAGGCTTTGAGTTGGGCAAGCAGACCGCCACGTTCCTGCCGCGGGAGCAGATCGTTTATGCCGACGCCCGGGGCAAGACGCTCTATGCCTTTGATGCAGGCCAGCCGGGCAAAAGCGATTGCGGCGGCGATTGCGGCCAAGACTGGGAACCACTTCTGGTTCCCAAAGGCGCCAAGGCCTTCGGGTCGTGGACTGTGATCAGGCGCGCCGACGGCGGCGCCCAGTGGGCGCTCGCGGGCAAGGCCCTCTATACCTTCACCAAAGACGTGGACCCAGGATCGGTCTTCGGCAACAGCCCGGCGCGGTTTGGACCGCTGCGGCGTGACGCCGCCGGCGCTCTCGTGGGCGGCCGTGCTTTTGGCGCGCCGCCGCCCGAGAGCCTGCCTGCAGTTCCGGGCTGGAAACCGGTCCTGGCGTATCCGCGCGGCGATCTCCTGCTGCCGGCGGACTTCGCGGTGAAGGAAGTGCCTGACGCCATGGCCCTCACGCTCGTCAATCACGACGGTGCGACGGTCTATGCCTTCGAAGGCGATCCGCGAAAGGCGTCCGGGAAATCATGGCTGCCGGTAGAAGCGCCGCAACTCAGCGATTCCATCGGTGATTTCGGATTTCTGGTGCGTGCCGACGGTATCAAGCAATGGACCTTCAAGGGCAGGGGACTCTTTACCTATGCCTTGGACCTGGCGCCCGGAGACGCCAACGGCATTGGCGCGGCCAAGGATTGGGATGTGGCGGCCATCGCACGGTATTACCGGCCCACCAATATCACCGTGCAGGTTACACCGGCGCGGGGCAAGGTATTGGCCACCAGCAAGGGCATTACGTTGTATCGCCGTGAAGCGCATATCGACCAAACCGGTGCCGGCCATAACCTGCGGCGTGGCCAGCCCTTGCGCCCTGCGGTGGGCCGCGAAATTGGTATCGCCAACGTCCGTTGCGACGATGCGTGCCGCAAGGAATGGCATCCCTATGCCGCGCCGGCCGAATCTGTGGCGCAGGGCCAGTGGACCGTGGTCGCCCATCCTGACGGTTTCAAGCAGTGGGCGTACCAGGGGTATCCCTTGTGGACCTACGACGGCGACAGGCAGCCTGGCGATATGAACGGCAATGATGAGTCCATTTATGTCTTCGCGGGAATGGCGCACGCACCCCCGGGTGCAGCGCCTGAAAAACTTTTAGACATCGGCACCCCACAAGAAGGCGGCGCCGGGCTCTACTGGCTGATCGCAACGCCATGATCAGGGCTGGTATTCTGCTGCTGGTCCTTGCGTTGCCGCTTCAGGCGTCGGCGCAAAACGTCGAAGAAGATCGCAAGACCGCGGCAGAGATCGTCGCGCTGATCGCGCCACTGCCCAAACTTCCCCTGAAATCCACGGACCTTGCCCTCGCGCCGGAGTTGGCGCGGTCCATGGGCATGATCTCCTCCATAGCAACGGATCCCAGTGGGGTGTTTTATCTTCTGCAGCGAGGACCGAGCGCTGATCCGGTTATCGCAGTGGATCACACCGGCAAGCGGCTGCGCTCTTGGGGCAAGGGACTGTTCACTGTCCCCCACGCCGTGCGCGTGGACGGCAACGGCGATGTCTGGACCACGGATTCCGTGAGTTCGGTCATCACCAAGTTCACGCCTGCGGGCGAGAAGCTGCTGGAGATTTCCGTCGGTGGGCAGCCGCGCCCCGGCAAAGTCAGCGGCACCACCGATATCGCCTTTGGCCCCCAGGGTCGGGTCTTCATCGCCGACGGTTACGGCAATGCCCGCATCCTGGAATACACCAGCGACGGGAAGAATGTCCGGGAATGGGGAACGCCCGGAACCGGGCCTGGCCAGTTCCGCGTGCCCCACAGCATCATCATCGACAAGGACGGCACCATCTATATCGCCGACCGAGAGAACGGCCGCATTGAGCGGTTCACCCTGGAAGGCAAATTCCTGGGTGAATGGACCGGCTTCGGCAAGCCTATGACATTGGTCTTCACCAACGACGGCGCGATTCTGGTGGCCACCGGCTATCGCAACCCGCCAGGCCAATCGCCGGACTGGGTCGCCTGGGTGGTCAAGGTGGATAAGGCCACCGGCAAGCCCCTCGGCTATCTGGAAGTAGGCGATGACGCCCACGCCCAGGCGGCTGTGGACGGCGGCATTCTGACCGGGGGCGAGACCGGCAAAGTATCCGCGGTCCACTGGTTCCGGCCCTGATTCGCAGGCGTTCCGCCTCTTTCCATCCGCCACCTTTGGCCGGGTAGGGCTAGACACCGCTAGCCTTTATTACTAGAACGCATTCCGCAATTTACCGTGCGCATCGGGCGCACAGTCACGAACTGGGCCAGGAACCGGAAAAGCCATGGGTAAAGAGAAATTCAATCGCAATAAGCCGCACTGCAACGTCGGCACGATCGGCCACGTTGACCACGGCAAGACGTCGTTGACGGCTGCGATCACGAAGGTTTTGGCTGAGACGGGCGGCGCCACGTTCACGGCGTATGACC
>CANISR010000049.1 GCA_947470105.1 Fidelibacterota bacterium
GTCGGTGAGATCGTAGGAGGCCCGCGTAAACGCCGACTGGTGGTTCATCTTACCGTCGAGCGAGGCATTGAAATCGGTATTGGTCGACTTCCAATCGCCTTCCACCTGGAACGGGTCGCTGGTGAGGACACCATAGTTGTACTGCCGCGGCACGCCGCCAGGTCCGAAGTCGATGCCGCGCAGCGCTGTATTGGTGATGATGCCGCCTTGCGACGCCGTCGACAGGCCGGTGTGGTTGCGGATGATGAGGCGAGGCAAGCCGTTGGTAGCGGTATAGGCGGGATTGTTGAATATCTTCCAACCCTGCATGTTCCAGTCGCGCGTGGTGTAGAGCACGCCGTCGAGGTTGGAGAGCTCGCCGCTGAACAGAAAATGGCCCCGGCCGCCGGCGAAAGGCGTTCCCGCGGTGAGCGCCACCTTCCAGTTGCGGTCGTCGCCATAAGTGGTCACGCCACCCGATACTTCACCCTTCACGCCGGTAAAGGTGGTGTTGAGCACGAAGTTGACGACGCCCGAGAGCGCGTCCGAACCATAGGCCGCCGAGGCGCCGCCGGTGACGATGTCGACACGGCTAACCAGATCTTGCGGGAAGTTGTTGATGTCGACGAGACCGTTGACGGTTGTCGGCACCGAGCGCTGGCCGTCCAGCAGCACGAGCGTGCGGGTGGAGCCCAGCGCCCGCAGGTTCAGGGTATTCACGCCCGCGTTGCCCGCACTGGATGATTTTTGCGAGTTGCCGGGGGTCTGGCTGCCGGCAAGAGTCGGGAGTTGGTTGACGAAGTCGGCGATGTTCGACGGGCCGGCCGCCTGGATCTGTTCGACTCCGACCACGGTCAGCGGCGTGGGGGCTTCATAGCCATCGCGCACGACGCGGCTACCGGTCACGACGATTTCCTCAAGAGCCGGCGCCTGAGCGTTTTGCGCAGGGGCGGGCGCGGCCGGGGCGACCTGAGCGGCCTGCATGGGCGCAGCCGATGTTTCAGCCGCGACCTTCATCACCGCACTGCTGTCGGCGTGCTGCTGGCGGACCCTGAGAACGATGACGCGACCGTCGTCCGAAATTACTTCCAGATTGGTGCGCTGCAAAAGGGAGTCCAGCGCGGCTCGCACATCGTAGGTGCCGCGCAGCGCGGGCGTGCGGATGCCGGTAATGCCGGCTGGGGCGACGATCTGCACACCGGCCTGCTGCGCGAACTGGGGGATGGCCTTTACCAGATCTCCGGCGTCGAGGTTGAAGGCGCGCTGTTGGGCGAAAGCGCTATGTCCCCAAAGCAGCGCGAGCGCCGCGACGCCGCCGCGCAAAACCGCCTTCTTAGAAGCAACCGCCTCAGATGAAACCTTTAACAGCATATCCCCCCCCCGGGTGATGGTGTTGATTCACTTGATAATCGGCACGGGCGCAGCAGGTCGCAGATAACTAGATGCAACGGCGGCTTCCCTCCGCCATATGCCGGACGATTTTAGTCGAAATATTTCAACAACCGGACTTACCGTTGCCGCGCGGCAACAGATCGCCCTCAGCCTAGAGCGACCGCCCGTCCGGACCGACCCTAATTGTGCCCTTGTCACCTTTGATTGCAAGGGTGCTGCCAAGATCCTTGGACAGATCCTGGATACGCTTGAGAATACGTTGCGCCACGGCGCCGGTAGCGATCCGCGGGATTCCCATCTGCGACATAGGCCGATCGTATCCGAGCTGCATCGGCGTGACGACGACCTCCACCAGCTTGCCGTCCTGGAAGACAGCTTCGGCCACTGCTGATTCCATGCTGCGGATATTAGTACGGTCGGCTTCGGCGATGACGTTGGGGCCGTACCACGATACCCAGTTGAGCTCGGTGTCGGTGAATTCGCTGGCGAAGGGGTCCTGCTGGTTGTCGCGGTAACGATCGTAGCCCACCGGCGTATTCATGTGCGACGCCACCATCAGGCCGAGGCCATAGAAAATCGGCCTGCCCTTGTAGATCTCGATCCCGCGCAGCTCCCACGGTCCGCTGCGGGCGAACAAGTCGGCGCCGTTGTCGATCACCCCGTGGGCGTAAGCGACGATGTGATCGGGTTCGCGGGGTCCTGGGCCGCGACTTTGATGGGCGTGCACCAGCACTGACAGGAAGTCCGATTGCTCCTTGCCGTTGCGTACACTGCGCTCGATCTGCATGAGGTCGTCGGGATAGATGGTGTAACTGGACGTACCGCGATCTTCCGCCGGGCCGATTTTGTACCACGTCCCGTTGAGATTTAGCGTTGAGCCGGCCGCCGCGGCGCGCTGCCCGCGGGCGGCGCGGTTGGCGGTGTCGAACGCCCGCAGCATATCGAAGTCCGCCTGGGGCACCACGTTATAGCGGGTCACGCGCAGCGGATTGAGGCCGGACATCCCATAGGCGAAACCCAGTTGATAGCTTGCGAACTGCGCAGGCCACATGTCGCTGCCGCTGTTGTCGGAATCCGGCGCGCACTGGTGGCAAGCGACCACGCCGGCATAGGACCCGACGATGGCGGCTCGCCCTTTCGGCGTCGACATATACCCCGGCGCACGGGCCTCCTGGAGGTTGCGGCCCGATCCTGCATAGGCGATTCCGGCATCACGCAAAATCTCAAGGTTCTCAGGCAGGATCGACACACCGGTGTCGGCGATGTGGTTCGAGGCTTTGTTGACCATGTCGAAGCCCATGGCCTTCATGTCGGCGGCGGTTTCCTTGGGCGCCATCATGCCGCCCAGACAGCAACCGGCTTTAGCGTAATCGATGATGTTGGCTTCGCTGTTGCCGACGCCGATATCTGCGGAGCGCACGATGTTCAAGATCGCCTGCAGCGCCGGGTCTTCCAGTTGCGCGATCGGGAAGGTGGAGATGATGTCGCCGCCCACAGCCACCGTGAAGCGGCCGCGCATCTTCATCTGGCTGATTTCCCTGTCGCGGAACGCCTTCACCCGTTCGTCGAACACTTGCGGATTGTCGGGACGGGTGAACCGCGACGGCAGGTCGGGGCGCGTCGAGCGGTCATAGGGCGGCGGCCCTGCTTGGGGCAAAATGGCCTGAACTGGGGCATCGGCGGCAATGGAGCGCGCGATGCCGAACCAGAGCCCTGCCGCGGTGATTGCGGCGCTGACCGCTATAACATTAGCCTTGCGAAGCCGCATCCTCCGTCCCCCTCGGTATAGCGCTGCGCGTCTCGATGTTATGGTGACGTCACTTCCATAGCGCCACCATCCCCGACGGCGTCATTCCGGACTGCAAACCAAGGCTGACCGACACGGCGCGGGCAAAGCCTTGCGGATCGTAGGCCGAGAACCGGCCGGTCACCGGCATCGCCGCGATCACGGGATCTTCGATGATGATGCGGGTATCGCTGTAGCGGCGGAAGTCTTCGGCGATCTCTCCCAGGGTGATGCCTTCGAAGGCGATCATGCCCTCGCGCCAGGACAGCTGGCGGGCGATGGCGTCGGGATCGATGCCGACCTCCACCGCCTCGGCTGATATGCCCGGCGTATCGACCGCCACGGCGCGGGTGAACGCCGGAACCCGCAACGGCGCCGTGGGGGCACGGCTTTGCCGCTGAACGTCGACGATGCCTTCGCGCACCAGAACCTCCATGGGTGCTGCGCCAAGGCGGCGCACGGCGAAGCTGGTGCCCACCGCCCGCACGTCGATGCGGCCCGCCGTCACAACGAAGGGACGGTCCCGATCCTTGGCGACGTCGAACAGCGCCTCGCCCTCGCGCAAAATCACCTCACGCCGCAGCGGCGTATACCGCACAGTGGCGATGGATGCGGTATTGAGCGTCATGACCGAGCCGTCCGTAAGGCGGATCACCCGCATTTCGCCGCGTGTGGTTCTGTATTCGGTCGGCAGGAGGTACGCGTAGGACAGCAGGCCCGCACCCGCGACCGCCGCCGCTGCGGCGCCACCGACGAACAACCGACGGCGTCCAAAGGCCCCGCCCGGCGCGACGCGAAAGTCGGCGGGATCGAATCCGGCGCCCAATGCCTTGGCGCGCTCGCTGTAGGCGAAGATCGCCTCGGCGCGCGCATAGGCGCCGGCGTGACGGATATCAGCCGCAAGCCAGTGTGCGAAGGCGCGGTCTTCCTCGGGCGACAGAGCGCCCCGATCCAGCCGCGCCACCCAGGCGGCGGCGGCATGATCGATATCTTGGGTCTGGGATCCGTGGGTATGCGCCGACATGTCGAAGTCAACTCCACAGCGGGCGCCCATCCCTAAACACCCGCTGAATCAATAAGTTAGTGGTCAATTAGTCGCGGAGTTTCCCGCTCGCGTCATCGGCCTCGCCCTCCGATGCCTCCTTAGCTGACCCCTTAGACGAATAATCCCCCCCTTTTCCGCCACGTCCAAAAATCCGCATCAGCAAACGGATTCCTTTAGCGACATGTTTCTCGACCGTATTCTCAGAGATTCCAAGGCGTTCGGCGATTTCCCGTTGCGACATGCCTTCGACCCGGCGCAGCGTGAAGACTTCGCGGCATTTGTCCGGAAGCCCGGCGATCGCCTGGGCGACCTGCCGCAATTCGTCACGGTCGGAGAGCTGCTGCTCCAGCGATGGCTCGTCAATCATCACGCCGAGAAGATCGACGTCTGCCATGGTGCGGATGGCGACGATGCGCGAGCGCCGCAGATGACTGATGATGACCGAATAGGCGGTCTGGAAAGCATAATTCTTGGGATTGCGGATGCCGTGAACGGACTCTAGGCCCGCGAGGATAGCATAGGTTTCCTGGACGACGTCGTCGACCTCAAGATTGCCGACGGGCTTGCGCCTCAGCCAGGCCCTGAGCGCCGGCTCATGGGGCAGGACATTCTGCATCAGCCAGAGCGTGCGTTCCCGCGCGATACGGGTCATGTGGTGCTCCCACGGCGGCCCGACTGCATGTTCAGCCGAACGTCGAGCTATACTCCTACATCGCGTGCGTCGGCGCAAATCGCTCCTCGCGGTGCCCCCGGTGCGCTCAATGCCGCACCGGCCCCATAATCCCGCAGGCTACCTGGGAAGACGCACCGGCTGCAGCACCGCTCCATTGGACGCGATATCCCACGCCGCGAACCGCACCCATTTTTTGCCGCGGGCATCGAAGGGAATCTCGAAACGATGCTGCCCAAAGGCCGCGTAGTCGGTGGCGGACACGATTTGCCGTCCCGTGGTCTTGCCGTCGCCCCAGACGACTTCGACGAAATCCAGCGGGAACGTCCACTGCAGATCAGCCACGATTTTCGCCTGGCGTCCGGCTCCTTGAACCTCGAAGGCGGGCACCAGCACTTCGCCGGTGGTCCAGAACGAGTAGTTGTTCATCAGCGCGTCGATCACCGGCGAAACATCTTCCGGGCCCGGCAGTTTGCCGAGGCGGAGGTATGTGACGGGCGAGCTGCCGTAGATATCGTCCCCGGGCGCCTGGTCCATGACTTCGGAGATGGAGACGATTTTCTTCAGCGGCACATTTTTGTCCACCATCCAGTTCGACATGTCGTCGAGCAGCGGCCAGCAACGGTATTCACACAGGCGCTTTTCGGAACCGTCGAGCCCCATGCCCCAGCGAGCGCCGAAGCCGAGATAATGAGGGTCGCTGAAGTAAGTCCGGTCTTTCACAGCATCTGGAAAGCCTGTGGAGCCCTTGGAGCGAGGATGCGGCATGGAGATGAGGATGTTCTCCTTACGCACCATCTGCATCAGATCGCCGGCCCCGCCGATGTGATAGATCTTGCCGTACTGCGGATGGGATTCCTCCGCGGGCTGCCCCGGCAGACGTTCATCCCAATACACCGGACGGCTGAACAGAAGATCGGTGTGACCGCCCAGCGGTCCCCTGAACAGTTCCTGGCTGGGCATAATCAGGAAGCTATCGTCGGAGTGGACCTTGGCAGCCGCCCGCGACATGGCCATCAGCCCCAGGGATTTCTGGTTCTGCTCCTCCTTGCGCTTTGCCGCTGCCGCCGGGTCTTTCTGCTCCATCCGATCGCCGGCCTCCGTGAAGGCCGTGAGCTGGATGCTGTCTACCGGGCTGATAATGTTCAGGCCCATGGCCTTCAAGGCCACCATGTCCTGGAGTTTCACATCGGCGCTGCCCTCGCGCTGCAAGCGCGCGCCCACGTCCATATGGTAGTGGTGATTCATGACCTGATAGCCGGGCAATGGCCGGTATCTGTCGCCATTGGTGAAGGCCAGCGCCCGGTCGACGGCGTCCTCGGCTTTGCCCAGCGCCGGGAACAGAAACACCGTCATCAACTGTTCGGTGCCGGGGCGGGCGCTGTAGAGCGCCCAATTGGCCAGGAAATGCGGGTGGCCGAAGTCTTCGTGCTCGCTCTGGCGAATACCGAAGGAATAAGAATTCCCGTTGTCCTTGCGGTACCAGTTGTACCCCATGTTCACCGACAGCTCGCGCGAGAAAAAGAACTTATGCGGCGGCGGGAATGCGGCGATTGCGCCGCCGCCCTGCTCCACGGCCACGATGCGGTTAGCGGCGCGCAGCGGAACTTGGCTTGCGTTGACGCCGCCGCGCAGGCGGTAGTCCTGCCCGATGTTCGACGTGTCCCGCCAGTGGACGCGAGACGTGTCTTTGATGGTCAGCCCCTTGAGGCCGGCATCGTATTTGTAGGCCACCCATTCCTTGGCGGTTTTCGCCACCAGTTCCTGGCGGATCATGTTGGTGCCGCGGAAGGCGGTGAACCGCAGCGTCCCCGAAAATACGCCGAGATCCACACCTGGGAATTCGACCGTCAGGCGGCCGCCGTCCGACACCACTTTACAACTGGTGACATGGTAGACGGCGGTGGCACGTTCCACCTCCGACGCCTTGCGCGGCGTTCCCGGCTGGCCCGCAGCCTCGATTCCTTCCGGCGGCGCCACCGTATTGGTGAAGGTACCCGGGGCCAGGGTCGCCGACAGGTCCAGGGGCGCATCCCAGAACGGCTCCCAGCGGTATTTGCTGACGTTCGCCATGTCGAGCGGCATCTTCAGGTCGCGCATGGGCTGAAGCTGCTGCATGCTGATGCGTCGGGTCCCCGTGGCCACGGAGAATTCGGGCGTGACTTTGTCCGCCACTTGCGTCCACGCGCCCTCACCGCGACGGAGCGACAGGTCATCGATGGTGGGCACACCACCGTAGATCCCGAACTGCATGCGGAGTTGGACGCCCGGGTCGCCGTTCCACACGACCATAAGTGACTGCGCGTTGGCCTCGGCCGTGAGCCCTGCTCCAGCACGATACTGGGACATGTCGCAGGACGCGGTCTGCGCTCCGGCTGGTGCGGCCGCGAGCATGCCGAGGGCCAACATGCTGAACCGAATCAAACTGGACGTGGACATGAGGCCCCTTCATCGCCGAAAGAAGACGTGAGTGTATGCTTCCGTTTTGCAGGCGTCAGGGGCGATTTTCCGCGCAAAAGCAAAAGCCCGCCAACCTGGCGGGTTGGCGGGCTTTGAAAGATTGCTGCGGGCCAATCTAGCGTCTGGCTTTCTCCGTCACCGCCGCATCGTCGCGCGGACTTACCTGGGCAACGGCAGGGTTCGGGTTGATGATGAACACCTGCTTGAACTTGATCTCCCAGCCGGAGGAAATGAAGGCGTTCTTCCCGTCCTTGTCCGGATAGGCGTCGGCATTGCGCAGCATGGCGCGGTATTCGTCGGAAATCGATTCCTGGCCGTAGCTGCGGTAGTGGGTGCCCCAGTTCTGGCCCAGGTTATTGTGCAGCCGGGCAATATCGAGATAGCCGCCCATGAGGCCTTCGGCGCCGTCGGTGGAGACACGCAGTTGCACGCGCCAGTCGCGCACGAATTGCTTGGGGGCGCCCCGGGCCAATGACTCGGGGTAAGTGATGTCCATCGGCACCGTCGTCAGGACGCCGTCGACGATCTTGCCGTGGGTGGTCTTGATGAACTCGCGGCCCCACTGGGTGTCGACGCGCTGGGTGCCGCCGGCGATGAATTTACCGGCTGCGTCCAGCAGCAGGTCGTCACGCCCGCGATACAGCGTCACGGTTACATCCGGGTCGTTGACCAGATTGTCCACATCCGAGAACTCCATCATGAGCCGGTTGTAGTTGTCCTTCTGCATATAGGACTCGACGAAGTGCCGGTACGACCCATCCGGGCCGCGGTAATTCGCGACGCAGCCGAAAACCTTGTAGATGCGATTGTCGATGCCGGACACCGCGCCGTCGGGGCTGACGAAATCGCCGGGCTTATTCTTGCCGTCGAGGTCGAGGCCGATGGCGATCTTTCCCTGGGCCTCATAAAAGCTGAGGCCCGGTTTGGCGCTCACGGGATCAGGCAGCCACACCTCGCCTTCGCGCTCCAGCCATGAGTCCGCGACATTGTGCTTCTGGTCGCGCGGATAGAGCTTGTCGAACTGCTCGCGGGGGCCGTCGTTCAAACCGTTGGGGCACTCGGCCTTGCCGTCCGGCGTCTGATAGATCGCCCAATTCTTGTTGGTGAGGACGTAGCCGATCTTGCCGTTCTGCAATGCTTCGTCGGCCAGGGCGCTATGCGCGAAAACCAAGCCAGCGCCTACCAGGGCGGCCGAGAGCTTCAGGGATGTGTGCTTTGCCATATGTGTGATTCCCTTTTTTCAACTCAAATGCCGTTCCGGCCGTAAACATCCCGGATCCAGAAGGCCTTCCAGCCGTTGCGGCCGGCGCTGAACTCGCCCCAACCGTCGCAGTCAAAATCGCCGGGATTGCGGTCGCGGCCGCAGAGATAGA
Source organism: Fidelibacterota bacterium (assembly GCA_947470105.1). Lineage (GTDB taxonomy): Bacteria > Pseudomonadota > Alphaproteobacteria > Rhodospirillales > Rhodospirillaceae > SHVO01. The sequence continues at coordinate 8,706 of CANISR010000049.1, forward strand.
CCGGTCGGTCGCGGTAAGCCCACACCCGCAGGGCGCCGGGGTCCCCGGGCTCTACCCAGCGGCCCGACGCCGCATTGATGTACTTGATGCTCCAGATCTGCGACTCACTCTTCTCGTCGTTCGCTGCGAGCAAATAGGGGAAGGTTTCCTGGCAGCGTTTCCAGTCGCCCTTGCCGCAAAGAGCCAAACGATAGGCCTGCGGCTGCGACGGATGGCTGCAATCCAACTGATCGGTCGCATCGTCGTTACAGTTGTAGAGGTATATCGTGCGTCCCTTGGCGTCCGCCAGCACCTGCCCGGCGTTGGTGTCCGTGATCTGGAAGCCCTTCGGGAACGCCGGCGCCAGTTGGGTGAACACATTGCGCCACCCGGGCTCGTCCCCACCCTCGAAACTCGGCGTCTTGTCTTCCAGGTTGTAGGTGTAGACCGGCTGTTTGCGGTAAGCCCACTGCTTGACGCCAGATGAACGCTCGATGATCGACCAGGCGCCCTGCGGCAGGACGTTTTCCGGCGCCAACACCGGCGTGAACTTCTCGAGGCAAGCGCCGGTGCAGTTGGACTTGTTCGGCGCATCCTTGTCGTAGACATAGATCGACTTGGTGTCGGCCAAGGTCAGCAGGCGGCCGTTCTTGTATGACTTCACCGCGAACTGCGGCGGGATATTGGGGGGCGGACCTGCGGGCTCGCGGCTGGCGCCGCTTGAGTCGCCGCCGGGGTTGTTATTGCTCTGACCCCAGTTGTCGCCGCGCTTCTTATCCAGCACGGAGGTGTAAAGCGCCTGTCCGTCGTAGGCCCACTGCTTGCGGCCTCCGGGGCCGTCGAGAATAGTCCACTTACCCACCGGCTTTGCGCTCGCGTCCGCAAGCACCGGCGGCCACACCTGAACGCAGGATGGGCGGGTGCTCACTTCGGGCAGTTCCAGGCCACCGGGATAAGGACTCTGTAGACCCGTGGTGACTTTGGTCGGCGTAGCGTCGCAGGTAGGCCGGCCCTTAAGTTCACCGGCATTGCCGTTGCGCAGGGCCGTCACCGGCCAGATGTACAGCGTCTTGCCGGAAGCGTCGGCAAATACCGGGCCTTCGACTTCTGCGATCACGACCTGGAAGCCGGGCGGCATTTCCTCCGCGACGTATTCCTGCGTCAGGGCGCGTTGCTGTTTGGTCCACTGATGGGACTCTTTGCCCTGCACGGCCATGGCCGTCACGGCGACGAGTGCGACGGCCAGCGATAGCCTTACTACTCCACGATACTGTCTCATGACTTCTCCCAGAAGCGTCGGTGGCTAGACAAGAAGCTCACTGACGGTCTTGTCGGTCTCATTGCTCTTCTGACCCCAGGTCTTCATATCGAACCCGAACGACTGCAGCGCGGTGAGCCCCAGGTTGGTGATCTTTGCGCCGCCGCAGGGGATATGGAGGCCAGTCTTGAACTTGCCGCCCATCTTGCCGGCGGTGAAGGCCGCCATCTCTTCGATCGAATGGACGCGGGCTTCTGAAACGTCGCTGTTGGCCATGATCAGGCAATTGTCGAGCAACGTGCCGTCGCCCTCCTTGATGGCCGCGAACGCCTTCACATAGTGCGCCCAGGATTCCATGGCGCGGCGCACGAACCACGACGCGTTTGGCTGATAGCCGAGCTTGTCGTCCTTGGGCTCCTCGTGGGTGCAGGTGTGGTGCGGCTTGTCGTAGCCGGCCTTGGTGGTGTTGGAGAAGCCGTAGGAATAGACCATGTTGAAAATGCGGGTCTGATCGCAGGCCACAGCCATGGCCAACAGATCGGTCATCATAGCGTGACGCTGCGCGACCAGCGTGGAATCGCTGCCCGTGTCCATGTCCTTCATGGCCGCCGGCATGACGCAGGCCGGCCGCGGCTCGGGTTTCGTGAGCTGCTGGTCGAACTGATTTTCCAGATGGCGCAGGCCGGTGAAGTATTGGTCGAGGCGAACCTTGTCGGCGGCGCCGACCTTGGTTTCCAGCCCTTTGATCTTATCCATGACGCCAGACAGGGCGCTCTTGCGCACCATCACCGTGGGCGACGGCGAGAACGTCGGTGCATTGGGATCCTGGAAGTCCGGCCCGAACATACGGGTGTAGAAGTTGACGGGCGAAAATTCCGGCGCGTTGGGCGTGGTCGGGCTCTCGTAGCTGATGATATCGCGCACGTCGCCGGTGGCGGTCACGCTCAGGGTCTTGTAGCGGGTCGTGCGACCCAACTGGTTGGCAATGGTGGTGTCGATACTCTCGGCCAGCGGCAACGCGCCGGTCTGGGGCGCGATGCCGGTACGGGCGACGACCCAACCGGTGTAATGGCAGAAGAATGCCGTGTCGCGATACGCGGTCAGGTTCGTGAGCACGTTGATGTGCTGCTTGATGTCCTTGAGGCTCTGAAGTTCTTCGGGCAGTTCGTAGTGCTGACCGGCCTGCTTGGGCACGAACACGTTCTTGCTATGGCCCTGCCCCCAGAACCAAGTGCCGAAGCGGATGGGCATTGGGGTGCCGTCGGCCAGCGCATTGCCGTTACCGTTGAGGAAGCAGTCCAGGAGCGGCAGGCCTACCGTGACCGCGCTCCCGTTCAACATGCCCCGCAATACCCGGCGTCTGGTGAGTTCGTTCATAGCGTTCTCCCTATTCATGTACTTTAGTGGCGGCTGGGGTCGCCGCATCGCCCGCCGCCTGGGCTTTCGGGACCGCGACCCGCGCGAAGGCGCCACTCATGGCAATGGTGCGTAAGAGCGACGGCAGCTTGTAGCTCTCCGCGCCGAAGCGCCCGTCGTAGTAATCCAACAGCGGTTTGTCGTCGTTGGTGGCGGCGCTGCCCGAGCCGTAGCTGTAGGCGCGTTTCACCAGACAGGCCGTGAGCGCCGGATTGCCGTGCAGTGCTTTTCCCAGGCCGACGGCGCCGGTGAAGGGCTTTCCGTCGAAGGAGCCGCTGGCATCGATCTGCTGGCCTTTCTCGCTGTCGCGGAAGCCGCCTACACCATCGAAGTTCTCGAGGGCCAGGCCCATGGGATCGGTGATGCGATGGCAGCCCGCGCACACCGGGTTCTTGAGGTGGAAGTTGACCCGGTCACGAGTGGTTTTGAACGGTGACGTGGGGTTCTCAAGCGCGGAAAAGTCCACATTAGGCGGCGGCGGCGGCACCGGCTGGCACAGCAGCAACTCGCGCAGCGCCTTGCCCCGCATAGTGGGCGAGCTGCGCACCGGGTGGGCGTGGGTGGCGAGGAAGCTGACGTGGGTCAGGATCCCTGCCCGCGGGCTATCGTCGGGAAAGGTATAGCGGGTCCAGGCCGGCGGCGCGGGCAGCTTGTAGATGGCCGCCAGGCGGGGCGAGATGAAGGTCTCGCGTGTCGTGAACAGATCGCGGTAATCGGCCTGCTTGGTGATGAGCTGATCGACCACGACGCGCAGGGTTTCTTCGCGGGCATCGGCGGCGGTCACACCCGTGAAGGCGGGATAGGCCACTGCGTCCTTCGACAAGGCCGCGAAGGCGTCGAAGGCGAACATATCATCGAAGAAAGCGCGCACGCCCTTCTCCAGGCGCGGGCTCGCAAGCATGCGGTTGACCTGGGTGAGACGGCCTTTGGGGTTTTGCAGATCCCCCTTCTCGGCCGCGCGCAACAGTTCGTCATCGGGCGCCGCGTTCCACAGGAACAGGGACAGGCGGGTGGCGAAGGAAAAGGCGTCAAGGCGCTCGCCGCCGGCTTTCGCCGGATCGCGTTCCGATGTTTCCAGTACAAACAGGACGTCCGGGCTGATCAACATGGCCTCGATAGAGACCGCGAGACCCTTATAGAAGTCATGCAACTGATTGGCGGACTTGCCGGCTTCGTCCACATATTCGCTCAATTCCGCGGGCGTCAGGGGGCGGCGGTGAATCAGCCGGCCCACGCGCGTGAAAAATGTGGACGCGCAAGCCGCATCCGCTGCGGTGTCGCTGGCAGGCTTGCAGGTCAGCAGGAACTTGCGGCGGCTGGGATTGGTCACCAGTTGTGCGACGCCCACTGCGGCTTTTTGATACAGCTCGAGCTGCGCCGACGACACGCCATTCCTCGACGTGCCCAGCGCCAGCAGGCCGTCGGTGCGCTGCGACGGCGGGAAGTGAGGCTCGATCTGGACGTCCGGGCCGAACACATAGGCGAGTGTGTTGAGATACTGCTCCTGGGTTAGAGCCCGGAGGTGCTTTGGCGTGCCCTGGGCGTCCGGTTCCGCGCCCGCCTTCGCGACAACGGCGGTGTCGGATTTTACAGCAGCACTTTGCGAAGCAGGGCCGGTGCACCCGGCCAACAGCCCGCCCGCCACAATGGCGCAAGACAGGAAAACGGATTTACTAAACGCGAGACGCACGAGAGCACTCCTTTGGGGCCGGCGGGCCCATGGCCGGGCCCTTGTAACGCGGGATTCGGGCCAATCCCATTATATCATTAAAGCGGCTGCCTAACGGCACCCGACTCTTTAGTTAAGCTATTGAATTGGCGGATATTTGACCACGACTTGCAGTGCGGACGCATGCTGCACTGCGGGAGTTAATGGCCCCATCGCAATACGGCGCTTTCCGTCATAAGGTCTGCCGATTATCGAGCACCACTTGGGAGGATACCGTGAAACTTCGCACTACCCTGACGGGGCTTTGCCTCGCTGCATTTGCCATGAGTGCGCCCGCCGGCGCGCAGGAAGTCACCAAAGGCGGCATGGACGAGACCGGGCCCTATGACGTCGTCGTCGGCTGGTTCAAGCCGGGGATTGACCGCTGGGATCAGCGCGTGGTCTCGGTCGCAGCCGACACGCCCAATCGCATTCTCATCGGCGCCAACGACCGCTCGTTGACCGGGGCCGGGTACCCGCTGCTCACCGCGGACGGCAAAGTCATGGCAGAGAAGACGGTGGTCCCCACGGATATGTCGCCCGCCAAGATTCAGGTCAACCAGCTCATGGTCCTGAACGGCGACGGCAAGATGATTGAGAACTGGAGCCAGTGGAACGATCTGATCTCGATCCCCCACAGCCTCAAGTTCGACCCCTACGACAAGGAACGCCCCCTGTGGGTCGTGGACCGCACCGGCCAGCAGATCCTGAAGTTTTCCAATGACGGCAAGAAACTGCTGTTGAAGGTGGGCGAGAACGGCGTGGCCGGCAACGACCACGGCCATTTCAACGAGCCCGCCGGCATGGCGCTGATGCCCGACGGCTCGTTCTACATCGCGGACGGGTATAAGAACGCCCGCATTATCAAGTTCGACAAGAACGGCAAGTATCAGTTGGAATGGGGCACCCCCGGCAACGGACCGAGCCAGTTCCGGCTCGTGCACGCGGTCAGTGTCGACGGGAACAACCGCGTTCTTGTGTCCGACCGCGCCAACAACCGCATCCAGATCTTCGATCCGGCCGGCAAGCTGCTCGATATCTGGCCCAACGTGCGGGCCGCTACCCGTGTCGTCGCCACCGAAGACGGCTCAGTCTGGGTGGCGTCGCAAGGCTACAACCGCTTCGGCAAATTCGACGCCAGCGGCAAGCACCTCTATCACTGGGGCATGACCGGCGCCGAACCCGGCCAGATGGACAATCCGCACCAGTGGATGGTCGACCAGGCCGGCAACCTGTATGTGGCCGACGCCAACAACGACCGCGTCCAGAAGTTCGTGCCGCGTAAGACCGCCGACCAGTCGCACGTCATGCAGCAAGAAATCGTGCTCAAGAAATAGAGCTCCGTAAGCGCCAAAAACGAGGGGCGGCCCCGCTGGGGCCGCCCCTTTTGCTTTTGCGTTATGCGTGTCGCTGGCTACGGATAAGCGACAATCCAGAACAGCGTGCTGGCGCCGTAATACTGCGTTCCCGTGTCGACGACCGTCTCCTTGTCCTCGCTCACGAAGATGTCGGTATTGTCGTTACCGTTCATGTCGCCCTGAGCCTTGTCGCCATCGTAAGTCCAGAGGGCGAATCCGCGCTGGGTCCATTGTTTCGAGCCATCGGGACGAGTTACGGTGGACCAGTCACCCCAGGCCTTGGCGCTGGCGGGCGCCAGGAACGGACGCCACTTGTCGCATTCCTGCTGGCAGCGCGGATCGCCCCCAAGATCGCGGCCCACCGCCGGGCGGATGGGATCACCGCGGCGCAAACCGTGGCCCCCGCCCGACTGATAGATATAGGCGCTGCGGCGGTAGAGAGTCTGGCCGGTCTCCGTGGCTAGTACGATCCCCATCTTATGCGTCCGCACCGTCTTGACGCTCGCCGGCGTCCAGTAGCGCGCGACGGCGGCCACTTCAAAGCGGCGATCGGCATTGCTGCCGAACGCATCGCCGTAGGCTGCATCGTCGAAGTAGGTGTAAAGCGCGCGGCCTTTATAAGTCCATTGGTTGATGCCGTCATTGCGCAGCATGGTGCCGAAGTCGCCCTTGCCGGCGGCGATGCGCGGCGCGGTCACGGGCTGCCAGGCGCCCCGGCACGCGGCGGTGGCGCAGGCCTTTTCCGCCTGTTTGGGATCGCCATCGAAGGTGTAGAGGCTCCGGCCGGTGAAGTCGTCCACCACCACCAGGCCCATGGCGTCTTCTACTTCACGGACGGCGAAGGCGCTTGGCAGCGGCATGTCCGCCACGGGGTACATCATCGCCACCTTCCAATCTTCGGGTAGCGGAACGTCTTTAGGAATCGAGGGGCTGGTGCGCCCGCGTGGTCCGATCTTGGGGCCGCGGCCGAAACGCGCCGGGCTATTGCCGTAAACCGAGCCGGGGTCCACATCGCCATTGTAGGTGTAGAGCGGCTTGGCCTTATGGGCCCACTGACGGGCGCCGTCGGCGCGGGTGATCACCGACCAATCCTGCACCGGCTTCGCGTCCGCCGCCGCCACCGCGGGCAACCAGGTCTTGGCGCAGTCGCCGGCGCAGTTCGACACGCCGGCAGCGTCCTTGCCGTAGACATAAAGCGTCATGCCCTTGTCGTTGGCGAAGGCGATGCGCTCGCGCGGCAGGCGGGTGGCCGTAGACTTGCTTAGGCTGTAGCCCTGTGCATTGCCGAGGGGCTGGATGGTGATGCCTTCCGGCGTCGCCAGCGGCGCCGTCGGCGTGTGGGCCGCAGCGCGCTGTTGCGCCGCCGACGTATTGAACATGGCGAAAGCGGCGGCCATGGCCAGGACTGGCAACGCCATGCCGACAAGAAGCTTCCGGGCAGTTCTCATGATCTCCCGTCCATCGCTTAAACGTTGCCCATGATCTCGGTCACGGTCCTGCTGGTCTGGTTGGAGCGGTCGCCCCAGGCCGAAATCGGCACACCCAAAGCCTGCTGCACCGTCAACCCGACGCGACAGCAGGGCTCGCCCGCGGACCGCACATGCATGCCGGTCTTGATGCGCCCTCCCGCGCCGCCCAGGGTCATGATCGGGATGTCCTCGATCGTATGGGTGCGCGCATCGCCGTGGTCGGTCTGCCACAGCACCAAGGTGCGATCGAGCAACGTGCCGGACCCTTCCTTGAAGCCGTCGAGGGCGCCGATGAAATCCGCGAAGGTTTCGTTGGCGGCGGTCAGGAATTTGAACACGGTCTTCTGATAGCCGAGCACGGGATCCAAAGATTCCTCGTGGGTAGTCACGTGCCAGCCGCGGGGGTTGCCTTCAAAGCGCCAGCCTTGCGATCCGGTGGTGACGTTGAAGATTCGCGTCTGGCCGCAGGCGAGCGCGTGAGCGGTCAGACGCGCCAGGAGCTTCGCGTTCTTCTGCACGTCGGACACCAGCGAGCCAACCTGGGTATCGGTCATCTCGCTGGGCTTGGAGCATGCCGGCATCGCCACGGGCTTTTGCATCTGCAGGTCCAGTTGCTGCTCGATCTCGCGGATGGCGGTGAAATACTCGTCCAGCCGCGTGCGGTCGGAGGTGTCCAGTTCCGCCATCAGGCTTTTGCGCTGGTCGGTCACATGGGACAGCACGCTGCGGCGGGCCATCACCGACGGATCGGGCGAAAACTCAGCCGCATTGGGGTCCTGAAACTCAGGGCCAAAGAGCTGCTTGTAGAGATTGGCCGGCACCGGTTCGGCCGGGCTGGACGCCGTGCCACTACGCCGCGACAGGCTGCGGCGCGAACCGTCGAGCGAGGTGTTGATGGAACGGAAGCGTGTGCGATTGCCGATGACGTCGGCGATCTTGTGGTCGAGACTGGGGCCAATTTTATCGATGGATGCGAAGACCGCGCCGGTCATAGCGATCTCTACGGTTGAGGTATGAGTTTCGTGGGGGCGGCCGTCGAGGAAGTACCGCATCCCCGAGAAGATATTCATCTTCGACCGGTAAGGGTCGAGGACCTTGAGCTGGATATTGTTCTCAAAACCCGCGCCGACCTTTTTCGGGATCCACATGCCTGGATTGAGGCCCAGGCCCTGGTACCAATTCCCGAAGGCCACGGGGAGCGCATCACCGGAGGCGAGCGCATCACCGTTGCCGTTGAGCTGGCAATCGAGTAACGGCAAGCCCACCGTCACCGCGGCGCCGGCCAGCGTGCCCTTAAGAACGCGCCGGCGTGAGTAGTTGGTCATCGCACAACCTCCGTCTGGCCAGATTGATTCGGTGCCGAGAGTGCCGCCGTGGACGTGGGGGCCGGCGGCGCGGCCCGGTAGAATTCCGGGCTGGTGGCAATCTTGCTCATGAGTTCGACAAACTTATATTGAGCGGCGGCGAAGGACTGCTTCAGACCTTCACGCCATGCCGCTTCGCTTTCCACCGGCATCCGGCCCAGGCCATAAGCCACCAGGCGATCCGCCACGCAGGACAGGGCCGCAGGATTGTCGTGCACCGCGCGGCCCACGCCGGCGGCATCGCTGAACTTGATGCCGTCCAGTTCGCCGTTGGTGTCGATTTGGGCGCCGTTTTCGGTGTCGCGGTGGCTGCCGTCGCCGTCAAACGTCTCAAGCGCCAGGCCCACCGGATCGGTGATCTTGTGACATCCCGCGCAGACGGGGTTGGTACGGTGCGCTTCCAGGCGCTGCCGGGCGGTCTTGAACAGCGGATTGGAGGTATCTTCCACAAGGGCGAAATCCACCGCGGCGGGCGGCGCCGGCACCTTCTGGCACAGCATTACTTCGCGCAGCGCTTTGCCGCGCAGGGTGGGCGAACTGCGGCCGGGATGGGAGTGCAGGGCCAGGAAGCTGAGGTGGGTCAGGACCCCGCCGCGGCCGCTGTTTTCGGAAAACTCATACGGCAGCCACATGTCGGCGCCGCCGTTGGGCGCGTCATTGACCAGCTCCACGTTGTAGATCGACGCCAGTGTCTGGGTCAGGAAGGTCTGCCGCGTGGTGAAGATGTCACGGTAGTCGCCCTGCTTGCTGACGAGAACATCGGCGATGGTCCGCAGGGTCTGCTCCTCCGCGTCCCGCACGGTGACGTTATCGAAGCTGGGATAAAGGGTCGTGTCCTTGGCGAGTGTCGGCAGGGCGTCGAACCCGAACATGTCGGCGAAAAAGGCGCGCACCCCGTTCTCCAACCGCGGGCTGGCCAGCATGCGCGCGACCTGGCGGTTGAGGCCCCGAGCCGTATGCAGCTCGCCGCTCTTGGCCGCCGCCAGCAAGGTATCGTCCGGGATGGAGTTCCACAGGAAGAACGACAGCCGAGAGGCCTTGGAATAGGCGTCGATCCGGAATTCACCCTTCACGTCCGGGTCCGCTTCCACGCGCTCATGCCTGAACAGGAACTGCGGGCTGGCCAGCATGGCGCCCAAGGACAACGACACGCCAGCATAGAAATCTTTCAGGGTCGTCGCCGATTCACCGGCTGCAGTCACATAGTGTTTCTGCTCTTCTGCAGTGAGGGGCCGGCGAAAGAGCAGGCTCCCGACGCGGGTGAGGAATTGGTCGGCGCAGGCCGCATCGGCTTCCTTCGGCGCCTTCGGCTTGCAGGGCAGCATTTCATCGCGCGTGCGCTCGCTCACCACCTGGGATGCAATCCCGCGCGCCATCATTTCGTATTGCGCCATGCCGTCGGACGACACACTGACCTGTCCGGCGCCCACCTCGATCAGGTTGTTGGCCCGGGTGTCGGGCTCCAGGCGGCCGCTCAGTTCGATGGACGGTCCGAAGACCTCGGCGATGACATTGGCGTATTGATCATTGGTCAGGCGGCGGGTGACGGCCTTGCCGGCCTCTCCCACCGGAGCCGCCTTGTGCGGCGTGAACGCGAAGAAAGCGCCGGCACCGGCCGCTACCACAAGGCCGGCCACACCGACCATCAAAGCTTTACGGCTCATTCAGGCCTGCCCCTTAATTCGTGACGGTATTGCGCGTGGCCGGGGCCACATGCGCGGGGACCGCCATGATCTGGTAGGCCGCCGAGATATTGCGGTTCGACTGCATCTTGGCGTCGTAGTTGTAGTCGGCGTTCTTGCGCAGCGAATAGTACATGCCGGGGAAATCGATGGCGTAATTGCTCTCGCTCTCCAGGCTCGGCGACGCCACCGCGAAGTAGATCTCCTTGATGGGCTGATAGCCCCCGATGAGGCCGATGAGCGATCCGTCCGGATTTATTCGCAGGTCGGCGTTGAACTTCTCCATGGAGAACACCGGGAACAACAGCGGGTCCTGCTCCATATACAGCGAACCGGGTTTGGTGATCTTGATGTGTCCGCCCTTGATCTCGCCTTCATATACATTTTTGGCGAAGGCCGGATCGGGATCCTGACGGTAGGTCATGTTGGGCCGGCCGACGCCATTGCCGTTGTACCGAACGGCTTCCATGGCCTCACCGACGCTGATGGTCACAGGCCCGTCTTTGCTGAGGTCCGCGCCCGTGACCGAGATGGTCCAGGCCGGCATGGTTTCCTTGATGGAACTCCACTTATACAGCCAGAACGCCGAGCCCGCCTTGAGCGTCCCGCGCATATTCTCAAAACAGCCGAACACACGCGCCAACTGATGGTCGATGCCGGTTTCCTTGGTGTCGGGGTTCTGGAAGTTTCCCGGGGCGTCGGCCTTACCATCGAGGTTGAAGCCGTGCGCATACTTTCCAGTCTTCGTGATCAGCACCGGATCGATGGTGGCGTAAGGGTGCATGAAGGCATTGACCGGCTTGCCGCCCACTCGGGCGCGGTCGATGAGGATATGGCCGAGCTTGTCGGTCTCCCAGCCGCGGTTGCTGTCTTCACCGCGCTCGCCGTCCTGCTTGATCAGCTCGGCGGCTTCCCCCTTGCTGTAGCCCAGGAGTTCGAGATCCTTCTGGTACTGCACCTCGATCTTGGGATTGATGCCGTTCGGGCAATCGTCATCTCGCGTCTCAAGCGCGTGCCAGAACATGGTCACCACGTAGCTCCGCGTCTCCGCACGGGCAGGTCCGGCGGACACAGCGGCAAGGGACGCCGACACGAGTAAAACAGCCTTCCACCACCGCATGATGCCCTCCCAGGCGCGAGCGCGTCTCCGCAGTACGGATGCGGGACGTATCCTTATGCTAACACAAGCGAAAGGAATCTTTATGTCAGGCCCCGCATGGCTGATGGGGTCAACCTAGCATTCACTAACCCATTGAGTTAACAATTTAATTTAGGAATCTCCTATTCCAGCGCGCCGCGCCGAAGACCCGCCGCCGCCAGCAACGGCAGCACCCGGTCGCAGAAGTACGGCAGCTCGTCGGTGTAATTGACAAAGGACAGCGCGACACCTTCGTACCCGGCCTCCGCGATCTTGATGAGGTCCTCGGCGATCCGTTCGGGCGTACCGATCAACGGATAGGTGCCGGCGCCGCCGGCGAACCGTTGGCGGTATTCAAAGAACGCTTTGGAATCGGTCGATGTCGCCAACTCCTTCTTCTTGGACATATGATAGTCGACAGCACCGTCGTCCGCATTCTCGGCGGCGTAATGACGGTAGTAGGCTTCCGCCTCATCCTGGCTCTCGCGGCAGACCACATGGCAGGTGGTATACAGGCCCACATCCCGGTCCGCCTTGGCGGCGCGCGCCTTGACGTCATCCATATGCTTGCGGCCGTCTTCCAGGGTGGAGAACACGGTGAACAGAAAATCGCAACTCTTGGCTGCGAAATCACGCCCGGGTGGACCGAATGCCGCGTTCATGAAGACTGGGCGCGGCGATTGCAGGCTCCCCGGCTGGCTGACCACGCTTTTGAGCTGATAATATTTGCCGTCATAGTCGAACGGCTGTTGCGGGCTGTAGGCGCGCACGATCACATCCACCCACTCCGCCGCCTGGTCATAAGGCGCGTTTACGGCCGTGATCCCGAACATGCCGAACTCATCCGGA
>CANISR010000050.1 GCA_947470105.1 Fidelibacterota bacterium
ACATTGGACGCGGTGATGGGCTGCACCACCGCCGTCATGGCTTCGCGCAGCGCTGCGGGATGCAGGTCGTCCAGCGCGCCGGTCGCGGCAGACATGGTGACCGCGTCGCTGGGCCGGGGCGCAGGGTCCAGCGCCCCGGCGCGGGCCGCGCCCAATTTTGTAACCAGGGCGGATTGGAACAGCTCCTCGTCCCAGTTGCCGGAGAGCTGCAGACCCATGAGCTTCTGCCACACCAGGGAGTCCGCCGGCAGCCACGGGTCCGGGCTGAACTGGAGGATCGAGAACTCCAAGGGAAGGGGGTGGCCCTCGTCGAGCCAGGCGTTGACGCCGGCGGCGTAGCGCTCGAAGGCGCGGCGCGTGGGCGCATCCAGCGCCGCCAGATCGGCCTGGGCGCGGCGGTAGACCCCTAGGGTGAGCATGAACCGGTCTGGTCCGATGCCCGGCTTGCCCACCAGTTCAGCCAGGCGACCCTGACCCTGGCGGCGCATCATCTCCATTTCGAACAGGCGGTCCTGGGCGTGGACATAGCCCAGGGCGAAATAGGCGTCGTCGTCGGAGGCGGCGGTGATAAGTGGAATGCCCCGTGCGTCACGGCCGATGGTGACGGCGGCGCCCAGGCCCTTGGCCGTCACGGTTCCGGCAACGACTGGCAGGGCGCGCCAGTCGCCCAATTTCATGGCGCCGAAGATAAAGAACACGCTGCCGGCAATGGCGGCCAGTGCCCACAGCGCAAGTTTGACCGCCTGACGGGCGGCGTGCGGTAAGTTCATCATGCGCAGGTTAGGGACAGGTGCATGATCGCAACTCTACTTCAAACAATCCGGTTGGGAGAGGGCTCGTTATGGCAAACGGAACCGGTGGTGACCCAAGCGGGGCTGCCGGAATTCCAAAATATGATAAAATGCGCGCATGTCGGGCGATGACCACATTCTCAACGAAAGCGAAGTCCTGTTCGAAGTGCGGCAGGTGGGCAATGCCGTGAAGGTCTCGGCCATCGATCCCGTGACCAATACGGAGGTCTGCGTGGTGGGCCCTGTGAATGCCAGCCCCTATACCCTGAAGATGAATGCGGTGCGGAAACTCCGCATGGTCATACGCAAAAACACCGGCGGCTAGAGCGTGTCCAGGAAAAGTGGAGACCGGTTTTCCGTGCGGTCACGCTCCAGACCATAAGTCGGCGCCCAATTCCCCTTACAAACCAAGCTCTTGTGTCGCAGTGACAGGCCCAAGTGACATATGGTATGCCCACGCCCTCAGTAACTGGCTTTTACGGGGAAGGACGCGGACTTGAGCGCAGACGACGCCCTTTTGGCGCACCCCGGTGACACCATCGCCATCGCCAGCGATCACGCCGGTGTGGCCTTGAAGTCCGCGGTCGCCGCCGACCTGGCTGGCCTTGGGTTCAAGGTCCTCGACCTCGGCACTTCATCCACAGAGTCTGTGGACTATCCGGACTATGGCCACGCCTTGGGCCGCGCCGTCGCCGACGGATCGGCCAAAGCCGGCATCGCCATCTGCGGCTCCGGTATCGGGATCTCCATCGCCGCCAACCGGCACAACGGCGTGCGCGCTGCGCTGGTGCATGACGCCGCTAACGCCCAGCTCGCCCGCGAGCACAATGACGCCAATGTACTGGCGCTCGGCGCCCGCACGACCTCGCCGGAAACCGCCAAAAACCTCGTGAATATCTTCTTCACCACGCCCTTCGGCGGCGGCCGCCACGCGCGCCGTGTCGAAAAACTCGGATAAAAGGACCAGGCCCGCTATGGATCGCGTCGTTCCCCCCGCCTATTTCACCAAAAGCCTCGCCGACGCCGACCCGGCGGTGATGGACTCCATCAACAAGGAACTGGTGCGCGAGCAGTCGCAGCTTGAACTGATCGCCTCGGAAAATATTGTCAGCCGCGCGGTGCTGGACGCCGTCGGCAGCGTCATGACCAACAAATACGCCGAAGGCTATCCGGGCAAGCGCTACTACGGCGGCTGCGAGTTCGTGGACATCGCCGAGAGCCTGGCCATCGACCGCGCCAAGCAGCTGTTCAACTGCGCCTTCGCCAACGTGCAGCCCCATGCGGGCGCCCAGGCCAACGAAGCCGTGTTCCTGGCGCTGCTGAAGCCCGGCGACACCATCCTCGGTATGGACCTGGCCTCCGGCGGCCATCTCACCCACGGCGCCGCGCCCAATATCTCGGGCAAGTGGTTCAACGCCATCCGTTACGGCGTGCGCCTTCAGGACGGCCATATCGACATGGACCAGGTGGAAAGCCTGGCCAAGGAACACAAGCCTAAGCTCATCATCGCCGGCGGTTCGGCCTATTCGCGCACCATCGACTTCAAAGCGTTCCGCGCCATTGCCGATGCGGTGGGCGCCTTCCTGATGGTGGATATGGCGCACTTCGCGGGTCTCGTGGCCGGCGGCGTGCACCCGAGCCCGCTGCCCCACGCCCATGTGGTCACCACCACCACCCATAAGACGCTGCGCGGTCCCCGCGGCGGCATGATCCTTTCTGTCCATGAGGACATCGGCAAGAAGATCAACTCGGCCATCTTCCCCGGCCTGCAGGGCGGCCCCCTGATGCATGTGATCGCCGGCAAGGCTGTCGCTTTCGGCGAGGCCCTGAAGCCCGAATTCAAGGTCTACGCCCAGGCCGTGGTCGACAACGCCAAGATGCTGGCGGAGACCCTGCGCGAAGGCGGTCTGGAGATCGTGGCCGGCGGCACCGACACCCATCTGATGCTCGTCGACCTGCGGCCCAAGAAGCTCACCGGCAATATCACCGAGCACCTGCTGGAGCGTGCCGGGGTCACCTGCAATAAGAACGGCATCCCGTTTGATCCGGAAAAGCCCACGGTCACCTCCGGCATCCGTCTCGGCACCCCTGCCTGCACCACTCGGGGCTTCGGCACCGCCGAGTTCAAGCTGGTCGGGGAGTGGATTGTCGAAGTCATGGACGCCCAGGCCAAGGGCGGTGACACCGGGCCGGTCGAGCAGTCCGTGAAGGCCCGGGTCCAGGATTTGTGTCGACGGTTTCCAATTTATCAATAAATTGGGGGCATACGGGGCGAACCAGACATTTTGCGGCTAGCGGCTAGAGGGGTTGGACCATGCGTTGTCCCTACTGCGGGCATCTCGATACCCAGGTGAAGGACTCACGTCCCACCGACGACAACTCCGCCATCCGGCGGCGGCGGTCGTGCCCGGCCTGCGGCGCTCGGTTCACCACCTTCGAGCGCATCCAGTTGCGCGAACTGACCATCGTCAAGAAGAACGGCCAGCGCACGCCCTTCGACCGCGACAAGATTGCCCGCTCCATCATCACCGCCTGCCGCAAGCGGCCGGTGGATGAAGAGCGCATCGAGCGCGTGGTGAACTCCATCCAGCGCCGTCTTGAGAGCATGGGCGAGTCCGATATCCCATCCCATGCCATCGGCGAGATGGTCATGGAAGCGCTCCAGGGCCTCGACAAAGTGGCCTATGTGCGCTTTGCCTCAGTCTACAAAAATTTCCGTGAAGTCAAAGACTTCGAGAATTTTGTTGAGACTTTGAACGAACCTGGATCGCCCGACCAAAACTAATGCCGGCCTTTTCGTGAGCAGCGGGCGCGGCCAAGCTGACAGCGATGCGGCCTTCATGGCCGCGGCCCTGTCTTTGGCGGCGCGCAACATCGGCGACTGCTGGCCCAATCCGTCCGTGGGCTGTGTGCTGGTGAAGGACGGCGTCGTTGTGGGCCGGGGCTGGACCCAGTCCGGCGGACGCCCCCATGCGGAGACCCAGGCGCTGCTTCAGGCTGGTCCCGCCGCCCGCGGCGCCACCGCCTACGTTACCCTTGAACCTTGCAGCCACCACGGCAAGACCCCGCCCTGCGCCGACGCGCTGATCGCGGCGGGTGTCGCCCGGGTGGTGAGCGCCGTGGGCGACCTGGATCCCCGGGTTTCAGGGGCCGGGCTTACAAAGCTACGGGCCGCCGGGATTCAGGTCGAGGAGGGGGTGGGCGCCGCCGAGGCCGCGCGCATCGCCGCTGGCTTCTTCCTGCGCATCAAGGAGCAGCGCCCGCTGTTCGCCCTCAAGACCGCAACGTCCCTCGATGGCCGCATGGCGCTGGGGAACGGCAAAAGCCAATGGATCACCGGGCCAGCGGCGCGGAATCTGGTCCACGCGCTGCGCGCCCGGTTCGACGCAATCCTGATCGGCTCGGGCACGGCCATCGCCGACGACCCCATGCTCACCTGCCGGCTGGACGGCTATGGCGGGCGGCCTAAGGTCCGCATCGTCCTGGACCGCCGTCTCCGCCTCTCCTCCACATCTCAACTGGCCAAGACCGCCCGCGATACCCCCACCTGGGTCATCACCGGCGGCACGGCCAAGGCCGATGCTTTGAAAGCTGCCGGGGTCGCAGTGATCGAACTCGGCATGGGCCTGAGCGATCACGACTTCACCCTGGCCGCGGCAAGGATACTCGGCGAGCGCCGCTTGAACCGGGTCATGATCGAAGGCGGCGCCGCGGTGGCGGGCACCTTCTTGAAAGCCGGCCTGGTCGACCAGGTTGCCTGGTTCCGGGCGCCCAGTGTCATCGGCGGCGATGGCTTGGGGGCGGTCGGCGCCCTGGAGGCCCGGGATCTGGCGCAGATCAGCCGGTTCAAACGGCGGGAGACCCTCTCCCTCGGCGACGATCAGGTCGATTTTCTCGACCGGTCCTAGCCGGCGGGGTATACCCCCAGCCACATTCTGTCCCTATCTGAGAGCTTCATGTTCACGGGCATCATCACCGATCTCGGCACCGTCATGGATGCCACCCAAGGCGCGGCCGCGGTGCGCTTTCGCATCGGCACGGCCTATGACCTCAAGACCGTGGCTTTGGGCGCGTCCATTTCCTGCAACGGCTGCTGCCTGACGGTCACCGACACCGGCGCCGACTGGTTCGCGGTGGACGTATCGCGCGAAACCCTCGACCACACCACCTTGGGCGACTGGATCGCTGGTCGCCGTGTGAACCTGGAACGGGCGTTGAAAGCCGGAGATGAACTCGGCGGCCACATCGTCTCTGGTCATGTGGACGGCGTCGCGGCCATTGAGTCCATCACGCCGGAAGAGGGCTCCCAGCGCTTTGTCGTCGCCGCACCGCCCGCGCTTATGCGCTACATCGCGCCCAAAGGCTCCGTGACCCTCGACGGGATCTCGCTCACGGTCAACGCCGTGAAGGGTGATACCTTCGGCGTCAACATCATCCCGCACACCCAGGCGGTGACCACCTTCGGCGCGTTGTCCTCTGGCTCCCGTGTCAACATGGAAATCGACGTCATCGCGCGCTATGTTGCGCGCATTCTGCAGCCGAGTACCTAGCGCGATGCCTGATTCAGTGACCAAGGCCGAACACGCCGATTTCCTCGCCAGCATCGAGGAGATCATCGAGGACGCGCGCAACGGGCGCATGTTCATCCTGGTGGACGACGAAAACCGCGAGAACGAGGGCGACCTCGTCATCCCGGCGCAGATGGCCACACCGG
The DNA here is from genome assembly GCA_947470105.1 of Fidelibacterota bacterium. Classification (GTDB taxonomy): domain Bacteria; phylum Pseudomonadota; class Alphaproteobacteria; order Rhodospirillales; family Rhodospirillaceae; genus SHVO01. The sequence continues at coordinate 5,506 of CANISR010000050.1, forward strand.
ACGTGATCAATTTCATGGCCAAGCACGGCCGCGGGCTCATCTGCCTGTCGCTCACCAAGAAGCGCGTCGATGATCTGCGTCTGCCGCTGCTGCCGGCCAACAACCAGTCACGTCTGTCCACGGCGTTCACCCTCAGCATCGAAGCCAAGCAGGGGGTTACGACCGGAATCTCGGCGGCGGACCGCGCCCGCACCGTGGCGGTCGCCATCGACCCGGCCACCACCCACAACGACCTCGCCACACCCGGTCACGTATTTCCGCTTATGGCGCGCGACGGCGGCGTGTTGGTGCGCGCGGGGCATACGGAAGCGGCGGTGGATATCGCCCGCGCCGCCGGCCTGATACCCGCCGGCGTCATCTGCGAGATCATGAACGACGACGGCTCCATGGCGCGCATGCCGGACCTGGTGAAGTTCGCCCAGTTCCATGGACTCAAGATCGCCACCATCGCCGACCTGATCGCCTACCGCCGCAAGACCGAGCGCCTTATCAGCATGGATGCCGAAGCGCCGTTCGCCTCCAAGGTCGGCGGCGACTGGAAGCTGCGCATCTATTCCGACGCCGTGTCGGGCGAGGAACATGTGGCGCTGATCAAGGGTGATGTTGCGGGTGACGCGCCGGTGATGGTGCGTATGCATCAGCTCAATATGCTGCCCGATGTGTTGATGGATGCCGAGTCCGTCCGCAGCGGTGAACTCCACGCCGCCCAGGAGATGGTGGCCGCCTATGGCCGCGGCGTGATCGTGCTCTTCCGCGACCACATGCTCGGCCGCCTGGCCGATCGCGTGCTGGCCAAGGCCCGCGGCGAGGAACACACCCGCCGCCTGGTCGACTACGGCGTCGGCGCCCAGATCCTGGTGGACCTCGGGGTCAAGAACATGATCCTGCTGACCAACACCTCGAAGAAGGTGGTGGGCCTGGAAGGCTACGACCTCCACATCGTGGAACAGCGCCCGATCAAGGTGTAGCTGGGTCGTTTCCGGGGGCTGAGATGGTATTCAAATCCCTTGGCCTCCGAACGGATATGATCTTTCACCGGTTCTCCGCGCAAGTGGATGACCGCGGCGACTATGTCGTCATCCGCACCCCGTCGCGTCCCGATTACCTCTGGGGCAACTGCCTGATCATGCGGGCCGCGCCGTAGGCGGGTGACTTCGACCGATGGATTGCAGCCTTCGAGCGCGAGATCGGGCCGCCTGCCCAAACCGGATTCATGACATTCGCCTGGGACGATCCTGCGGCTGCTGCCGGCGAGATCACGCCGTTCCTGGAGTTTGGATTTGCACAATCCATATCTACCATCCTGACCGCGTCCGTGGTGATCCGGCCTGCGGTGTACAATGCGGGGTTGACTGTTCGCCCGTTGGAAAGCGCCCACGACTGGAACCAGCACACCGAAGTCCAGTTTTCCGAGGACTGGGCTTACGGCACGGCGGCGGATCAGCGCCGCTTCGTTTCCAGCCAGCGCGACACCCTGCGGGACATGGTGCGGGCGGGGCTGGGGCTCCGGTTCGGCGCCTTCCTCGAAAATCGCCTCATCGCGGACCTGGGGATTTACTGGGACGGGGAGGTGGCCCGGTTCAACAATGTCGCCACCCGGACCGAGGACCGGCGTAAAGGTGCATGCAGTACCCTCCTGTATGAAGCCTCCCGCCATGTCCTTCAGAACACGCCGTGCAAAATGCTTGTGCTGGAAGCGGTTGCCGGAGCGCCGGCCGCAAGGCTCTACGAAACGGTCGGCTTCCGGCCGGCCCAACGCCTGTGCAAGATCGAGTGGATGGCGAAGCGACTTCCCCTATACTCATCCCGGTCGGTCGATCGATCACTAAGGCAGGGGATTGGGAACATGACGATCAGAAATCTGGTTTTCTCCGCGGGCATTCTCGCCGCACTCCTTTCTACCAGCGCCTTCGCCCAAACCTCCAAAGCCCGGCCCGGGTTGCCCATCGACGCCCTGGCCAAGACCGTCTGGATTGAGGAGTTCGACGCCTCTCCGGACGGCACGCTGATCGCCTATAAATCCGCGGAAGCCGGCACCTACGACATCTGGACGTCGCCGGTGAATGGCGGTGCGTCCAAGCAACTCACCAAGATGCCCGGACGCGAGATGGCGCCCGTGTTCAGCCCCGACGGCAAGTGGATCGCCTTCGAGGCCGACTACAAAGGCGTCAATGTCCGCGACGTCTATATCATCCCCGCTCAAGGCGGTGACGCCATCCGGTTGACCGAGCATCCGCTCAACGACGCCAACCCCATGTGGGCGCCGGACAGCAAGACGCTCTATGTCGTCACAAATATGTTCTCCGACACGTCCATCGCCGCTATCGACATCGCCAGCCGCAAGATCACGCGTGTGGGGCCCGGCGGCGGCGGGGCCAGCCTGTCGCCCGACGGCAAGACCTTCGTCTTCACCCGCAACACCAAGCCCGACGACGACGATCAGAGCAATAGCGACGTCTACATCCTGCCGGTCACCGGGGGGACGCCGAAGCTGCTGACGCCGGACACCTTCAATTCCCTCGATTCCGCGCCGAGCTGGGCGCCCGACAGCAAGCACCTCGCTTTCATCTCGGACCGCAACGGGTTCAATAATCTCGGTGTCATCGACACCACCACCGGCGCGGCCACCATGCTGCTGACGGAAAACATCGAGCACAGCGAGCCGCGCTGGTCGCCCGACGGCAAGTGGATCAGCTTCACGAAAAACCTGAACTATCAGTACCAGATCTTCCGCATCCCGGCCCCGACTTCTTCATCATCAGGCGGCAAAGCCCAGCAGCTCACCACCCGCGGCGGCGTCAACGGCGGCTCCAGCGCCACCGGCCAGACCCGCGGTACGCATATGTGGAGCGCCAAGGGCGACCAGATCTTCTTCTATCACTCCGATCCCACCATGACCGGCGACGTCTGGACCATGAAGGCCGCCGGCGGCAGCGAGCGCCAGATCACCAATCACCAGGACCCGGCGATCCGCGATCCCAGCCAGTTCGTCTGGCCCGAATTCGTGGAATACAAAAGCTTCGATGGCCGCAAGGTGGCGGGCCTGATCTACAAACCCAAGGGCGCCAAGGCCGGCGACAAGCTGCCGGCGCTGTATTTCTTCCGCGCCAATTCCAATGGTCAGCATCCCCAGCAGTGGCATCCGTACATTCAGTACTTCGTCAGCCGAGGCTACCTGGTGTTCGCGCCGAACTTCCGCGGCAGCACCGGACGCGGCAAGGAGTACCGCCAGGCGGTCTTCACGCGGGGCGGCGAGGACGATATCCGCGATGCCTTCATCGGCATGGACGCGCTGGCGGCCGACGGCTGGGTGGACCCGAAGCGCGTCGGCGCCTTCGGCGGCTCCACCGGCGGCTATTTCACCACCGCCTCCATTACCAAAGACCCGCAGCGCTTCAAGGCCGGCATCGTCTGGTACGGCGCCACCGACTTGGTAACGCTGTCGACCTACGCCGGCATGGAAGGCTGGAACAAATTCCTCATCGGCAAGACACCCATGGAGAACCCGGAGAACTATTATAACCGCTCGATCATCTATCACGCCGACCGGGTGAAGACGCCGCTGCTGTTCCTCTATGCCCAAGGGGATTCCGCCGCGCGCTTCCAGCAGATCGAGCAGTACGGCATCCAGGCCAAGATCCACGGCAACTGGTACGACTGGGTTGAATATGCCCAGGAGCCCCACGGCTGGTATCACTTCCGTCCCGACAGCACCAAAAAGATGCTGACCATCATGAGTGAGATGTTCGATGGCTACGTCCTCGGCGAACCCGGCAAGGACGTGAAGCCCATCGCCGCCGCGCAACGGGAAGGTATCAAGATCCTGCGCAACCCGGACATCGAGCTGTGGAACTCCCTGGCCAACGGCCGTCCGCCTGAGGACGCGAAGGCCGGAGCGAACAACTAAGCGCGATGGCTAAGACGGCCCATTGCAACTGCGGTCAGCTCCGCGCTGAAGTGGCCGGCGAGCCCGACGCCGTAGTGGCCTGCCACTGCGCCGACTGCCAGCGGCGTACGGGCTCGGTGCTCGGCGTCGGCGCGTATTATCCCAAGGACCGCGTGACGGTTACCGGCGAGAGCCGCGAATTCGTCCGTGACACCGCGTCAGGCGGCACATTCCGCCAGAATTTCTGCCCCACCTGCGGCACCACGTTGTTCTGGAGTACGGAGAACAAGCCGGACTCCATTGGTATCGCGGTCGGCGCATTCGCGGACCCCGCGTTCCTGCCGCCGCAGCGCTCCGTATGGGAGCAATCCCATCACGGATGGCTCGGCCTGCCCGAGGGCATCGGGCATTTTCCGCGGGGCCGCGGGGCCGTTGCAAAATCCTAGGCCTTCGAAACTTTAGCTAAGCTAACCGGGCGTTGTGGGTGGCGACCATCTGCGCGAAGGCATCTTCCAGCGCTGTGGCCAGGGATTTTCCGTCACACAGCGGGCTGGCCAGCATTTCGGCGCGCAGGGTCTGCTTGTAGCCGCGCAGGCGTGCACGGTCCGTCACCAGGCGCTCGACCACCGCCACATAGTCATCGGGGGTTTCGGCGATCCACTCGGGATGGCCGAGGGCCTTCAGCATGGCCGACGACATGCGCCCGCCCATCCAATGGCCCCGCAAGGCGACGAGGGGTGTGGCCATATAGAGCGCATCGAACCCGGTGGTGCCGCTGTTGAGGGGGATGGTGTCGAGAGCCACGTCGATCGTGTTGTAGAGCGCCATATGCGCGCGCCAGTCCGGCACCCAGTCCAGGAACGTGATGCGCTCGGCACTCACGCCGTGGGCCGCGAGACCGTCACGGACGCGGGCCTGGATCACGGGGTCGGCGTTGTCCTGATATTTGAGAACAAGCCGCGACGCCGGCAGACGTTTCATCACCCGGCCCCATAAATCCAGGGTCGCGGGTCCGGCTTTGCTGAGGATGTTGAAACAGCCGAAGGTGATGGCCTCTCCCGTTGGCGCTTCGGGCGTGGGCGCATCGAGTGGCGGCGCGTAAGCCACCCACAGCCGCGGCAGCCGGATCAGGGTCTCGGAGAACCCAGGCTGGAATTCCAACGGCGTGATCTCGTCGTCACCGATGAAGCAGTCCATGGCCGTAATGCCGGTAGTGCCGTGATAGCCATTGTAGTGGGCTTGAATGGCGGCGCAGCGCTGGGCCAGCATCGGCAGCCGGTTGTCGGCCAGGTGCCCGCTGGTATCGATCAGGATGTCGATCTGGTCGGCCATGATCTGCTGGCGTGCGCTCGCGTCGTCGAGGCCGGAGAGGTCACGGGCACTGTCGGCGAGGGCGAGCAGCTCCAGCCGCTTGGCTTCCGGGCGGAGCACGGTCTGGTACAGGGTGAGGTGAATCTTGCCGCGGTCGTAATGACGCAGGAAGGATTCCAGGAACCGCGCCACCGCGTGTGAACCGATCTCGGCCGAAATGATGCCGACGTTGAGTTTCGTGCCGGATATTCGGCGCGCAAGATTCTCCGGCGGCGGACAGGCCAGGCGATTGAATCGGCGCGCGAGGGTGAGGATCTCTTCCTGCGGCAGATCGCCTTGAAAAGAATGCGCATAAAGCAGGTTGGAGTGGGCTTGGGCGAGCGCGGGACGCTGCGTGATGACCTGTTCCAACAGGCTGATGGCGCGCGGGATCTGGCCGCGACGGAAGAACACCTTGGCGAGATTGATGCGCGCGTCCGCGTGGTCGGGATCCAAGGCAATGGCCCTGGTGTAGGCCGCCACTGCGTCTTCCAGGCGGCCGGCTTGCTGCAGGCCATTGCCGAGGTTGAAATGCGCAGAAGCGAGCCCGGGCGCCAATGTGACGGCGGCGCCATAGGCTTTGATGGCGTCGTTCAAACGTCCCTCGGCCTGGAATACCGCGCCAAGGTTGGAATGGGCCTCGGCATAGCCCGGACGCGCGGCGATGGCCTTGCCGTAAGCCGCAACCGCGTCGGCGCGGCGGCCAAGCTCTTGCAGGACGCCGCCCAGGTTATTGAACGCTTCGGCGTAGGTGGGGTTGATCTCGCCGGCACGGCCATAGGCCTCCGCCGCATCGTCCCGACGTCCCGCGCCGTGGAGGGCGACACCCAGGTTGTTGTGGGCCTCGGGAAAATGGGGGTTGATAGCGACCGCGCGAGCAGCGGCCTCCACGGCTTCATCCCATTTGCCCAACTGACCGAGGGCATTGCTCAGATTTGAGAGGTAAGTCGCATTGCCGCCGTCGAGACGAACCGCATTGGCAATCAAGCCCGCGGCCAGCGCGGCATCACCCCGCTGCAGAGCGATGATGCCCATGAGATGGTGGCTATCCGCATGCCCAGGATCGGCCGCGAGAATTTCCGTGCAGATGCGTTCGGCGTCGACGGTGTCGCCGGCCTGGAGCCGGCCCACGGCCACGGCGAATTGTGCCTCGGCGCTCACGGCGTGAGAGTGAAGGATTGGGGCGGGCGCCCCGCCTGCTGGCTCTGGTGCATGCGGCTGTAAGCGGCCTCGATGTTCCGGGTGAAGGCATCGGTGTCGAACAGCGGAGCGGTGGCGCGGGTGCTCACCAGCCTGTCCTTCAACGCCTGCAGTCGCGCTGGGTCCCGCGCCAACGCAATGGCTAAGGTTTCGTAGTCGGCGAGGGTGGGCACGATCAGTTCCGGCATATTCACGGCGCGCAGCAGGCTGGCGGCGACGCGGGCGGGGAAACTTTCGCCCGGGCAGGTCACCAGCGGCACGCCGACCCACAGGGCATCGCTGGCGGTGGTGTGGGCGTTGTAGGGCAGGGTATCTAGGACCAGGTCGGCCATCTTATGGCGCGCGAGGTGTTCGTCGGGGGCGATGCGCTTGGCGAACACCAGGCGCTTCGGATCGAGGCCGAAGGCGGCGGCATTGCGCCGCAGGGCGGCGGCGGCCGTAGGGTTGTCCTCGATCAGCCATAGCACGCTGCCCTCGGTCGCGTTCAGGATCTTCACCCAAATCCCGAAAATCTCCGGCGTAATCTTGAAGTTGTTGTTGAAGCAACAGAATACGAAACCGGTTTCGGGCAGTCCCAGTTCCGCGCGGGTGTAGACGCGGTCGGAAACCTGGCGCTTGCGGTCGTTGACTTGGTAACTGCCGGGGAGGTTGACGACCTTCTCGGAGTAGAACCGGCGGGCCTCCTCGGGAATCACGGTGTCGTCGGCGATGATGTAGTCGATATACGGAGCCCCCATGGTGCCGGGGTAGCCCAGGTAGTTCACCTGGATGGGCGCGGCGCGGTGGGCGAAGATGCCGACGCGGTTCTCTAGGGTGAACCCCTTGAGGTCGATGGCGATATCAATCTCAAGTTTGCGCGACATGGCGGCGACCTCCTGGTCGGTGCGCGCGCGTACATCCACATAGCGGGAGCAGCCGGCGGCGATGCGCCGTTGCATGTCGTCGCCGGTATCGGCGCCGAAGGAAAAGGCGATGACTTCGAACTTGGCGCGGTCGTGGCGCTCGAACAATTCGGCGATCAGGTAGGCTGTGGCGTGGCGGTGATAGTCGGCCGAGTAGTAGCCGAGTTTTATACGTTGGTGGCCGCTGTACGGTTTAAGCGGGCCGAGCGACGGGTTGGGCGCGCATTTGGTTGCGGCCCATCTTTCGGCGACTTTTAGTTTGGCCAGGGGCGAGTCCGTGAGACCCAGCAGCGGCCAGGGCGGTGTCGTCGGCACGCCGCGCTCGATTTTCTCGAGCAGGTCATCAAGCTCGTAGTGGAGATTGGACCAGTCGCAGACATACATCTTGTTGAGGAGGCGGATGCCGGCCACATCGGCGTAGTCGGGATTGAGCTGCAGGCAGCGCTCGAAACAGGCGTTGGCGGCGGTGGGTTGTTGCAGCTCCGTCAGCACCATGCCGCGGTTGCCGTGGGCGTTGGCGTTGCGCGGGTCGAGCGCCACGGCCTTCTCCAGGCACGCCAAGGCGGCTTCAGGTTTGCCCATATCGCGTAGGATCATGCCGCGGTTGATCAGCGGTGAAGCGAAAAACGGATCGTAGCGGATGGCGGCGTCGAACCGCGCCAAGGCGTCGGCCTGGTTGCCCATGGAATAGAGCGCGAGCCCGAGCCCGTTGTGAGCCACGGACAGGGTGGGTTCATGCTGGAGAACGGCGGTGAAAGACGACGCTGCGCCCTGAAAGTCGCCCTGCTTGAAGAGCGCTGTGGCCTGCTGGTAGAGCCGCTCGATGTCGTGAAGCCGGTCGGTCATGACGCCCCGTAGCTTATAGCCAGCACGTCGATTTCTTCCTCGCCCGACGGTGTCCTGACCTTGACGGTATCGCCGACGCGCGCCTTGAGCAGCGCCCGCGCCACCGGCGAGATCCAGCTCACCAGCCCGGCGTCGGCATCGGCCTCGTCGGCGCCGACGATGGTGATGGTCCGCTCGGCGTCGTGGTGATCGATATAGGTGACCGTGGCGCCGAAGAACACCTGGCCGTGGTTCTTCTGCAAGGCCGGGTCCACCACATGGGCGCTCTCATGGCGCTTGGTGAGATAACGGATACGGCGGTCGATCTCGCGCAGGCGTTTCTTGCCGTAGATATAGTCGCCGTTCTCCGAGCGGTCGCCGTTGCCGGCGGCCCAGGAGACGATCTCCACCACTTTGGGTCGCTCGACGCGGCGCAGATTGAGCAACTCGTCCTGCAGCGCCTTGAATCCTTGGGGACGGATATAGTTCGTGGTGCCTGCCGGCACCTGGTCCGGCGCATCTTCAGTTTCTTCTTCCGTGTCGGTTTCCTTGGTGAAAGCCTTGCTCATGCCAGCCAGACTTTCATGCCCGGCGAGAGAACGCCCAGGCGCTCCGGCACGCAATAGGCGCCGACTTGGTTGTTGAAGTGCTCGACCACGGTCCGCAGCAGCTTTGGGTCACGCGCGGCGGTGGCGGGATCGACGGTGATGAAGGCGCAGCGCTCGATAGGCTTGTTGACGCGCAGGCGCGGGCCGGTTTCAGCGTCGCCGAACACGAGGCATTTATCCATCCAGTCGCGCTCATGTCCGGCATCGATGATGATGTTGGGTCTGAAGCGCATGGATTCCACCGGGCGGCCATGGGCAGCGCTCACCGCGTCCAGCGTACCTTGTCCGACCACCGATACCGGCATGGCGTCGAAATTTCCGCGTCCCACCTGGATCAGGCCCACGTCGGTTTTGGCTGCGGCAGAGAAGCGCGCGCAGAGTTCGGGCGCCGCGACATCGCAGGTTCCGCCTTCCGGCAACGCAACGCGCACGGCAGACGTGTTGATAGAGGCGGGGACGGTATAGCTGGCGGTGAACAGGACCATCTCGGAAAAAATGCGCGCAGTGAACCACGGGAAACGGGATTTCTCCGCGGTCTTATGGAACGCGAACTGACGGTCGCCGTCGAAACCGCTCCAGCGAAGATCAACGGACTCCAGCGCTTCGCCGCGCATGGATTTGACGGGGTAGCGGTTGACCTGGGTGACGCGGCCGATTTCCGTAAATGCGTTCACGGGTCTAATCGCACTCGACCATGGGCCCGAGAGCGACTCCGTTGTCGGTCAGAGCCTTGCCAAGGCGCGTCTTGGCGTCCGCCAGGCTGCCGCCGGCGGCGGCGCTGTTGATGGCGACCTGCGCTTTGCACAGGGTGGTCTGCTCGGTCTTGGTAATGCCGAGGGCCGTGAGATAGTTGAGCTGCCCGCTGACGGCGACGCCGCCGACCAGGGTGAGGGTGACATCGTCCGGCGATGCGTTCACCAGTGCATCGTAAGGCGTTGCAGCATTACCGCGCAGCAGGAACAGATCGGCATAGAGGCCGGGTTTCACCGCGCCGACCTTGTCGTCGATCCGCGCGACTTTGGCGGGAACCGATGTCGCCATCTCGACCAGTTGCTTGGCTGAGAATACGGACTTGAACTGGCTGTCGTTCACCTTGTTGGCGAACTTGAGTTCCGCCAGCATGTTGGTGCTGCCGGTGGGCGACCAGTCCGGAGCGATGGCGATGGTGACGTTCTCGGCCGCCGCGTCCGCCACGTTGGCGGTCTCTTTGTACAATTCCATATTGCTGCGCGGCGACCATATGAGTGCGGCGCCCGCCGCATGCACCTTGGCGAAATCCGCGCGGGTGAGGGCCACGCCGTGGATGATGGCGGTGTGCGCTGTCAGCCAGCCCAGTCTCTCGAGCTCGGCGAATTCCTTTTTGGTCTTGTCGTCGCTGCGCTGGCCCTCGGCGATGTGGATCGCCAGCATGTCGACGTCACCCTTTTTGAGCGCATCGGCTAATCCCGCGGGTGCGTACTTAACATCGTCCGGCTGCACGCCCAGCACCGACTGCACACGTTCTTGCCCGACAGTGGTTCCATAAAATCCGGTGAACCAATCGAGATTGCGCGCGAGTCCGGCGATGCAGGAGATGTCGGTGTCGCGCGGCTGCGAGATGCCCAGCGTGGTGGTGGTTCCGCCGATCAGGCCCTTCAACTCCACGAACCGGTCCATGTCGCAGAAGTTGGGGGCCGCCACCGCGCGGTGGGGATTGGCGATGGCCGCCATGTATGAGTCGGCGCTGCGCCATTCATAGCGATTATGATAGGCCTGCGGGGGCGTCCAGCGGGGATACACGTTGTACAGCGGGTGGTCATGCAGATCGATGAAGCCCGGAAAGATGATGTCGCGGGTCTCAAGGGTGTGGGCAGCGGCGATTTTCGGCTTTGCGGCGGTGACAGAGACGATCTTTCCGTTGTCGATGGCCACCCAGCCGTTCTGGATGACCGTGTTCGGGGTCACGACCGTGCCGTTCAGCAGAATCGCCGTAGCCGGCGCCGCGGCGTTGGCGCCCCATGACAACAGGGCGCTGGACACAATTAGCGCCGTCAAAATCGGGTTCATGTAATTCCTCTGCGCAACTGCCCTGTGCGGTCCGCTCGCCCAACAGTTCCATGAGGTCGGCAGCAGTTCAAGCATGCATATGTTAAGCCCTTGATATGCGGGCCGCTTCCGGGCCGAAGGGTAAAAACGGTGACGTGCCAAGGAACACTTTGCCAGCGCCGCCGGTTAGGTCACTGCCGGCCACTCTTGGAGGAGCTGTTCATGCGTATCGTGATGGTATTCGCTTGCTGCGCCGCCATACTCGCGGGCGCCCCTGCGGTCGCGGCTGAGGTGAAGCCCGCGGCGAAAAATGACAAGCCATCGTACTGCATCAACGATAAAGCCGAGTTTTACGCCTATGAAGATGGGCAATCGTGCCGCAAGGGCTATCAGGTCGCGGGTGGCAATTGTCGGCTCAAGGATGGGCGGATGATCGCGGTAGCCAAAGACGAATGTGCGCGCCTAGCCGGCGACGTGGCGCTCCCGAGCCCTGCGGTGCGGCTCACGGGGGAAAGCCAGCCCAATGCGAAGCCCGCGGCCAAGCCTTTGACGGTCAAGAATCCGCAACCGTAAGGGCAGACGTGTTCAAAACGAGGTTGCCCGCCGCTACAGGTGGATGACATAACGGGCCATGACCACGGCCCCCCATATCGTCATCATCGAGGCGCGTTTCTACGACGAGATCGCAGACGATCTCCTCACGGGCGCAAAGCGCGTTCTGGAAGCGGCGTCGGCCAAAGTCGAAATCATTACCGTCCCGGGAATTCTCGAACTGCCGCCCGCCGCGGCTTTTGCGTTTCACCCGACCCGTAAGGGTGGACAGCGCTACCACGGGTTTGTGGCTCTCGGCTGCGCGGTCAAGGGTGAGACCGACCATTATGAGCACGTCTGCCGCGAAGCCATGAGCGGTGTGCAGCGTGTGGCGTTGGATTTTTCTGTACCCTGCGGCAACGGTATCCTGACCGTGCCAACCTGGGCGTTGGCGCAGGACCGGGCCGATCCCGCCCGGGGCGACGCTGGTGGCCGCGCGGCCAAGGCCTGCTTGCGCCTGATTGAGCTTAAGCACCAGTTGGGTCTATAAGCCGCTGCATTCTTCTTTTTTGGCCGTTTCCGGGCCGCGCGTGGCGGCCCAGCATATTTAGATGAGTTCTGTATTGTCCACGTCTCCTTCCACACCACCGCGTGATCCGCAGGGCCGCACCGCCGCGCGCCTCGCCGCGACTCAGGCCCTGTACCAGATCGAGGCATCGCAGAATTCACCCGATGCCGTGATCAAGGACTTCCTTATGGGGAAGGTGGGTTCGCTCGCGGTGGTCGAGGATGCCGATACCGCCCAGGAATCGATCGTGGCGCTGGCTGAACTCGACAGCGAACTTTTCATCGGCCTGATCCGCTGCGTGCAGGAGCGCGGTGACGAGATCGACGGCATGATCCGCGAAAGCGTGTCCAAGGAATGGCCGTCGGAGCGCCTGGAGATGATCCTGCGCGCGGTGTTGCGCGCCGGCGTCGCCGAATTGCTGACCCGCACCGACATTCCCGGCAGCGTAACGGTGAACGAGTTCATCGATGTGGCCCACGCCTTTTACCCGGGCCCTGAGCCACGCATGGTCAACGCGGTGCTGGATAAGATCGGCAAGGCGCTCGGACGGTTAGGAACGTAATATGGCTGCCGCGCGATTAGGGGAGTTCGAACTGATCGCACGTTTTTTCGCCCCTCTTGCGGGGCCGGGCGCCCTGGGCTTGCGCGACGACGCGGCCCTTCTTGATGTTTCGCCTGATAGCCAACTGGTGCTGACCAACGACACCGTCATTGCCGGTGTGCATTTTCGCGCCGACGATCCGCCGGACCTGGTGGCGCGCAAGGCGCTCCGGGTCAATCTTTCGGACCTTGCAGCCAAAGGCGCACGCCCGCTTGGGTTTCTTCAGGCTCTGACGTTGAACGGCAGCATCACTGACGCGTGGCTGGAATCCTACGCGCGCGGCCTCGCCGAGGATGTGTCGGCCTTTCATATTCCGCTGGTGGGCGGCGACACCACCACGAGCACCGGGCCGTTGTGCATCACCATCACCGCGCTGGGCGAAACACCAAAGGACAGCGCCATCTTGCGCTCCGGCGCGCGTGCGGGCGATGTTGTCCATGTGAGCGGCTCCATCGGCGACAGCGCCCTAGGGCTGGCCTGCCTCATGGGCGCATTGAATCTTCCCCCTGAACACGCCGTAGCACTCGCGGACCGTTACCATCTTCCCCGCCCGCGGATGGATGTGGGCCGGGCGTTGCGGGGAAACGCCACCGCTGCGTTGGACATCTCCGACGGGCTTGTCGCCGATCTCGGCCATATGGCGGACGCTTCCCGGGTCGGCATCACGATCGAGCGCGACGCTGTTCCGCTGTCGGCGTCCGCGCGCGCGGCGATCGCGGCCGATCCCGCCTTGTGGGAGAAGATCCTCGCCGGCGGCGACGACTATGAGATCGCTTTCGCGGTTCCGGCCGCGCGCACGGCAGAGATCGCGCGCATTGCGCATGAGACCGGGGTTGCGTTGACGCCCATCGGCCGCGTAACGGCGGGGACGGGGGTCACCGTAAATGCCGGCGGCCAGCCCATGACGCTGTCGTCCACCGGCTATCGCCACCGCTGAGGGTGGTGAAACGAGGGGGCCGGGAGTAGACTGTGCGCCTTATGCACATCCTTCGCGTCCCCTCATGAAGCGCATCATTGTCATTGTCCTGATCTTGATCCTGGTCGCCGGCGGCGGAGCAGGGGCCTTGATCATGCTGGGCATTGTGCCCAATCCCTTTGCGCCGGCGCAGAAGGAGATGAGCGCGTCCGAGAAGGCCGCGGCCGAAGCGGACAAGAAGAAATTCCAGCCGCCCCTGTCGAACTATGTGCTGATCAAGTTCAACGACGACTTGATCATTCCGGTGATCATCAACGGGCAGGTGAAAAAGCGGGTTTACCTGACGGGCCGCGTCATGGCGCGGGGGCCGGATGCCAAAGCCGCCATCGAGGCCAAGATGGGTCGGTTCCAGAACGAGGTCATCGGCGACCTGCTGCCGTTCTTCCAGGACTATTTCCTCACCCACGAGATCGTCGACCTGCAGCTTCTTAAGGATAAGCTGGTTTTCCACGCCAAGAAGGTCTACGGCGACGATGCGAAGGATGTTCTCCTGACCAACGTGTTCGAGCAGCCCGGGGCCCGCTAGCCAACAGGCGTGGGCCGCCAGACCATGGACCCCGCCGGTGGCCTTGCATTGCGGCATGGCCCAATTCTTGGGGGTTTATTCTATTCAACATTGCGTCCCGGGGCCTGTTCTGGCACTCTCCCGCGCGTTTTCCGAGGGATGGCGGGAATAACAAATAACCTTCTGAAATAATTACTGTTTTCGCCTTTTTTTGGCGCGACACGGTCCAACTCACGACCACGGGGTAGACGAATGAGCTCTCTAGAAATACTGGTGATCGCCTGCGGAGTGCTGGCGGTTCTTTACGGCATCTACGGTGTCCGCCAGATCCTGGCGAAACCCACCGGCAACGAACGGATGCAGGAAATCGCGGCTGCCATCCAAGAAGGTGCTGCTGCCTATCTCAATCGTCAGTACACCACCATCGCCGCCGCCGGCGTGGTCGTGGCCATCATCCTGGCCGCTACACTGGGCCTCATCAGCGCCATCGGCTTCATCATCGGCGCGGTGCTCTCGGGCGTGGCCGGCTATGTCGGCATGAACGTCTCGGTGCGCGCCAACGTCCGCACCGCCGCTGCCGCCAAAGACAGCGGCCTCAAGGCGGCCCACGCGGTCGCCTTTCAGTCGGGCGCGGTCACCGGCATGCTGGTGGTGGGCCTCGGCCTCCTCGGCGTCGCCGGCTACTACTTCACCCTACGCGGTATGGGCATCGAACAGCGTCCGCTGATCGACGGCCTCATCGCCCTGTCCTTCGGCGCCTCGCTGATCTCCATCTTCGCCCGTCTCGGCGGCGGCATCTTCACCAAGGGCGCCGACGTCGGCGCCGACCTGGTCGGCAAGGTCGAAGCCGGTATCCCCGAGGATGACCCCCGCAACCCGGCCGTGATCGCCGACAACGTGGGCGACAACGTCGGCGATTGTGCCGGCATGGCCGCCGACCTGTTCGAAACCTACGCGGTCACCATCGTCGCCACTATGTACCTGGGCCTGATCTACTTAGCCGGCGACGAAAGTGCGCGCGCGATGCTGGATCCCCTGGGGGTCGGCGGCGTCTGCATCATCGCCTCGATCGTCGGCACGTTCTTCTCCGGCATCGGTTCGAGCGGCAATATCATGGGAGCGCTCTATCGCGGCTTCTTCGTCACCGCGGCCCTGTCGGCGGCGATCATCGTCGGCATCACGCTGAAGTTCTTCGACGGCGGCCTGATCATGAACGACGGCCAGGTCATCACCGCAACCAACCTGATCACCTGCGCCTTCGTCGGCCTGGTGCTCACCGGACTGATCGTGTGGATCACCGAGTACTACACCGGCACCGGCTTCCGTCCGGTGCGCAGTGTCGCCCAGGCTTCGACCACCGGTCACGGCACCAACATCATCCAGGGCTTGGCCATCTCGATGGAAGCTTGCGCCCTGCCGGTG
>CANISR010000051.1 GCA_947470105.1 Fidelibacterota bacterium
CTAAAACAACAGCTCTAAAACAACTCCGGCGCGGCTTTGGGTAAAGCCGCGCCGGAGAATACGTGAGCGAGGAGAGATTTACGCCTGTGCGGCGGTCTCGGCTTCGCCCTGCGCTTCGGCTTCGGCCTGCTCTTCGCCCAGGAGCTTCTCGGCGTCTTCGGCGCGCTCCAGGAGGGCGGCGCTCGCCTGCAGGTTGGCTTCTTCCACCGAACGGGCGACGGTGAAGTCCACGTCCACCTTCACGTCGGCGTGCAGGCGCACGGAGGTCCTGAAGGTGCCCAGGATCTTGACGGGGTTGTTCAACATGACCGCGGCGCGGTCGACGTCGTAGCCCTTTTCGCGCAGCGCATCGCCGATATCGCGGGCGGTGACAGAACCATACAGCTGCCCGCCTTCACCGGCCTGGCGCACGATGATCAGCTTCACGCCGTCCATCTTCTTGGCCAACACCTGCGATTCGTCGCGGCGCTTGATGTTGAGGGCTTCAAGCTCGGCGCGCTTGGATTCGAAGAAGGCCTTGTTGTCCTTATTGGCGCGCAGCGCCTTCTTCTGCGGGAAAAGGAAATTGCGGGCAAAGCCGGGGCGCACCTGCACCACGTCGCCCATCTGGCCCAAACGGTCGATACGTTCCAACAAAATCACGTCCATCACTGACCTCCTGACTGCGGGTCCGCGAAGCGGCTGCGCAGTTTGAAAAAATGTTCCACCACACCAACGGTAATCAGCACGATCAGAAAGACGGCCGAAAACCTCAAAGCAAAAACGTAAAAGCCCGCCAACGCCAAACGCGGGTAACTTAACCGCCCGGCGAGGCTATGAACCACCGCGAGGCCTTGAAACACCGGAACCAAACACAACGCGACGGCCGCATTGCCGGCAATAAACCCGGCGTCGCCCTTCAGTATCAGCGCCACCCCGGCGAACCCTGCGAACAGGAGCAGCGACCAGGTCGGCACCGCGAAACGCGTGTAGGCAGGCGTTGTTACCAACGCGAGCCCCATGCGCTTCAACATCAATTGCCCGAGCACCGCACTGACCAGCACGCGCAAGGACCAGTTCCACGCCGCCGCTCCGGGCAAGAAGCCCGCGAGCTTCCGTACCAGTTCGGCGCGGGCGGCGGCCAGATCGACCCCGCCCGTATTGGCAGCGGCAGGAGCCGCCGCCAGCAACTCATCCAGGCGTGCGCGCATCAAAGCTTCGATGCCGCCCGCCGTTTCCGCATCCGGCGCCATGCCGAGAAGGCCGGCCGCCATCAGCACCACAGCGCCCACGGTCATGACCGCGACCGCTTTGCCGAGAGTCTCACCCGTCGGCGCCGCATCTTCTTTCGAAGCGCGGACAAAGCGGGCGATGACCGCCACCGGCGCCGCGTCGACGACAAGATAGATCGCCGCCAGCATGAATGAACCGGTGAGCACCGTAACCGTAACCGCGCCGCTCACCACCGCCACGGGGAGGAACATGGTTCCCAATCCCAAAGCGACCATGGCCAGCGGCAACGGCGACAACATCGCACCGAACAACACACCCAGGATCGAGCCTTTGAAAAAGGCTACCAGCAACACCGCGCCGAGGGCGCCAGCGCCAACGGCGAGTGTGCTGGGGCGTGTCATAAGGTTCTTGGCCGTTCGACCTCGCTCAGGTCGCGACGACGTAAGGCAGCAAGCCCAGGAAACGCGCGCGCTTGATGGCAACCGCCAGTTCGCGCTGCTTCTTGGTCGAGACCGCGGTGATGCGGCTGGGCACGATCTTGCCGCGCTCGGAGATGTAGCGCTGCAGCAGTTTCACGTCCTTGTAGTCGATCTTCGGCGCGGCCGAGCCCGTGAACGGGCAGGTCTTGCGGCGGCGGAAGAACGGTTTGCGTCCAGGAGCGGCCATTACACTTCTCCCTGCGGGGATTCATCGCGCGGGCGACGGCCCGAGCTGAAGCGGCCGCCTTCGCGGTCGCCGTCTTCGCGCGGACGGCCGCGGCCGAAGCCGCCGCCACCGGGACGATCACCGCCGTCACGGCCGCCACGGCCGGAGCCGAAGAAGCCGCCGCGGCCCGTGTCCGGACGATCTTTGTTCTGGAGAACGGCCGACGGGCCTTCCTCGAGTTCTTCAACGCGCACGGTGAGGTAGCGCAGAACATCTTCGTTGATGCGCATACGGCGCTCATACTCATTGATGGCGGCCGAGGGCGCCTCAATGTTGAAGAGAACGTAGTGGCCCTTGCGGTTTTTCTTGATGCGATAGGTCAGCGTACGCAGGCCCCAGCTTTCGCGCTTGGTAACCTTGCCGCCGCCTTCGGTGAGGATTGCGGTCAGTTCGTCGGCCAGGGTGTCCACCTGAGTGGTAGCGATATCCTGACGCGCGATAACCACGCTCTCGTAAAGAGGCATGTAGCAACTCTCCTTATGGCTTATCTCGTCCGGGAACGTCCGACCATCGGCCGCCCGGCATAGCCGGCGGGTATCCGCCGGCAAGGAGCTATGTAAGGGCGCGGAATATACACAGTTGTTGCGGGCCAGCAAGGCGTTCGCGGGCCGGATCCTGGCCGCGCCGGAAGTCCGAAAATGTCAATTTTAAATGACATATATTGAGTTTTATTAATGAGTTACGGTAAAAATCAGCCCAGAATTAGGGCGCCCTAGGCGGCGATTTCTTGACTTTGGCCTGGGGGGCGGGCACCTGTCCTGCTCGCAATCTGTCAGGGGAGGACAGCAATAATATGAGCTGGGCGTATGTTTTTCCGGGGCAAGGCTCCCAGGCCGTGGGTATGGGCAAAGACTTGGCCCAGGCGTTCACCGAGGCCCGTGAGATCTTCGGCGAAGTGGACGAGGCGCTGAAGCAGAACCTCTCCAAACTCATGTTTGAAGGGCCGGGCGATGAGCTCACCCTGACCGAAAACGCTCAGCCGGCCCTCATGGCCGTCAGCCTGGCGGTGATCAAGGTTCTGGAAAAACAGGCCAAGATTACCATCCGCAACACCGCCCGCTATGTGGCCGGGCATTCCCTGGGCGAATACTCGGCCCTGGCCGCGGCCGGTTCGCTGTCCCTGTCCGACGCCGCGCGCCTCCTGAAAACCCGCGGCCAGGCCATGCAAAAGGCCGTTCCCGTCGGCGAGGGCGCCATGGCGGCGCTGCTGGGCCTCGACGCCGACCAGGCGGTGAAGGTGGCGTCTGAGGCGTCGTCAGACGGCGAGATCTGCACCGTGGCCAACGACAACGGTCCGGGGCAAGCGGTGGTGTCGGGCCACAAGGCCGCGGTGGAACGCGCGACCGTCATCGCCAAGGAGCAGGGCGCAAAACGCGCCCTCCTGCTGCCGGTGAGTGCTCCCTTCCATTGCCCGCTGATGAAGCCCGCCGCCGACGTGATGGCGCGGGCCTTGAGCGAGGTCGCCGTGAATGCGCCCATCGTGCCGGTGATCGCCAATGTCACCGCCTCGACCGTGATCGATCCCGATGAAATCCGCCGGCTGCTGGTGGAGCAGGTGACCGGCATGGTGCGCTGGCGCGAGAGCATCCTGCTCATGAAGGAAGCCGGCGTGACCACGCTGATCGAGGTGGGCTCCGGCAAAGTTCTGACGGGGCTGGCCAAACGCATCGACGGCGAGATGACCGCCATCAGCCTGCAAAACCCGCAGGATATCGAAGCCTTCGCAACCAAGGCGTAAGAGGAAAGAACGATGTTTGATCTCACGGGCAAGACCGCCCTTGTCACCGGCGCGTCCGGCGCCATCGGCGGCGCCATCGCCCGCACCCTTCACGCCCAAGGCGCCACGGTCGCGTTGCACGGCACACGCCGCGAGGCGCTTGAAGCGCTGGCGGCGGACCTCAAGGAACGCACGCATATCGTCGTGGCCGACCTCTCCCAGGACGAGCTGGTGGAGAAGATGGTGCCCGACGCCGAAGCGGCCATGGGCAAGCTCGACATCCTTGTGAACAACGCCGGCGTCACCCGCGATGGTCTGATCATGCGCATGAAGGACGAGGATTTCTGGCAGGTGATCAACCTCAACCTGGCGGTGGCCTTCAAGCTTTCGCGCGCCGCCACCCGGGGCATGATGAAGCGGCGCTTCGGGCGCATCATCAATATTTCCTCGGTGGTGGGCGTCACCGGCAACCCAGGCCAGGCCAATTACGTGGCCGCCAAGGCCGGGCTGATCGGCCTCACGAAATCACTGGCCCAGGAGGTCGGCAGCCGCGGAATCACCGTCAACGCCATCGCTCCCGGCCTCATCGCTTCGGCCATCAGCGACAAGCTGACCGACGAGCAGAAGGCCCGATTCCTCGACGGTATCCCGGTGGGCCGGATCGGCGAAGGCGCCGACGTTGCCGCCGCCGCGGTCTATCTCGCCAGCACCGAGGCCAGTTACGTTACCGGCCAAACCATCCATGTGAATGGTGGTATGGCTATGATTTAACTCGCGGAATCGCGGGTTGGGCCGCCGGTGAGCGGCCCTAGCCAAGAAAAATGTTATATGCTACTCACAGCCTCCCCGGGGACCCCCCTGGACCGCGAGGCGGTTGTTGAAGAGGCCTCGATCTGCCGCCGACCGCTACGCCAAACATCTGAAAAATTTTTGAGGAATGACGAATGAGCGACGTCGCTGACCGCGTGAAGAAAATTGTCGTGGAGCACCTGGGCGTTGAAGAAGCCAAGGTAACTGACAACGCGAGCTTTATCGACGATCTCGGGGCCGACAGCTTGGACACCGTCGAGCTGGTCATGGCGTTCGAAGAAGAATTCGGCGTCGAGATCCCCGATGACGCGGCGGAAAAGATCCTGACCGTTAAGTATGCGATCGCCTTCATCCAGGCGAACGCCAGCAAGTAGTTTTGGGCATGCAGGTCTGTTCAGTCAGGCCTTGCATGATCCGCAATTAAGTCATGGGGCCTTGGGCATACGACCGGGTCCCATGATCGTTTCTGGAATACGACGTTTCCTCGGTCGGCGCGCGCGCGTTTCCGACCGCAACTGTCACACAGATGGGCTCGATCATGGCCTTTGAACCCAAACGCATCGTTGTCACCGGCCTCGGCCTGACCACCCCGCTCGGTGTCGGCGTGGCCGCCAACTGGCAGTCCCTGATCGCGGGCAAGTCGGGTCTCGCCCCGATCACCGCCTTCAAAGTCGACGACCTTCCGTGCCGCGTCGGCGGGGCGGTGCCCATCGCCGAGGATCACCCCCATCGGTTCATCGCTGATTCCGTCGTCTCGCCGAAAGAACGCCGGCGCATGGATGACTTCATCGTGTTCGCCATGTCGGCGGCCGAGGAAGCCATCAAGGACTCCGGCTGGGTTCCGCCCGACGACGAAGCCCGCGAACGCACTGGTGTGATGATCGGCTCGGGCATCGGTGGGCTCGCCACCATCGACGACACCTCGAAGACCCTGGAAGCCCAAGGCCCGCGCCGCGTCAGCCCATTTTTCATTCCGGCGAGCCTGATCAACCTGGCCTCGGGCCAGGTGTCGATCCGCCACGGCTTCAAGGGCCCGAACCACGCGCCCGTCACCGCCTGCGCCACCGGCGCCCACGCCATCGGTGATGCAGCCCGCCTGATCAAATACGGCGACGCCGACGTGATGATTGCGGGCGGCGCCGAGTCCGCGCTTTGCCGTTTGGGCATCGCCGGGTTCGCCGCCATGAAGGCGCTGTCCACCAGCTACAACGATACCCCCACCAAGGCGTCGCGTCCCTGGGACAAGGGCCGCGACGGTTTCGTCATGGGCGAAGGCTCGGGCGTGGTGGTGCTGGAAGACTACGAACACGCCAAGAAGCGCGGTGCGAAGATTTATGCCGAGATCATGGGCTACGGCCTCTCCGGCGACGCCTATCACCTGACCGCGCCGGCGGAAGACGGCTCGGGTGGTTTCCGCGCCATGCGCGCTGCCCTCAAGGACGCCAGGCTCAACGTCGATCAGATCGACTACATCAATGCCCACGGCACCTCGACACCGCTCGGCGACGAGATCGAACTCAAGACAGTGAAGCGCCTGTTCGGCGATCACGCCTACAAGCTCTCCATGTCATCGACCAAATCGGCCATCGGCCATTTGCTGGGCGCTGCGGGTGCGGTGGAGGCGATCTACACCTTGCTGGCCTTGCGCGAGGGCATCGCGCCGCCGACCCTCAATCTCGATGACCCGTCGGAAGGCTGCGATATCGACCTGGTGCCGCATAAGGCCAAGCAGCGCCCGATCCGCTACGCGCTGTCCAATTCCTTCGGCTTCGGCGGCACCAATGCCGCCGTGGTCATCGGCCCGGCGCCGTAGCCGCTAAAGCCGGACGCACCCATGGCCCGGCTGTTTTTCTGGTTTCTGGCGCTTGTCGTAGTCGCCTGCGGTGTCGCGGCCGGCGCCTATGTCTGGTTCGACCGCGAGGTCACCGCACCGGGGCCGCTGCAGACCGCCACCACCATCATTATCGCGCCCGGATCGGGCACGCCCGCCATCGCGCGTATCCTCGGTGGCCTGGGCGTCGTGCGGTATCCGTTGGTGATGGAACTGGAAGCGCGGCGCTCCGGCAGGGCCCGCGCCTTGAAGCCCGGCGAGTACAAATTTGAACCCGGTGTCAGCGTAACCGCGGCCCTCGATAAATTGGTGCGTCACGACGTGGTGGCGCGCTTTGTCACCATCCCCGAGGGCCTCACCAGCGGCGAAGCAATGACGATTCTCGGGCAAGCGCCCGGAATGACCGGGGAGATCAAGGACACGCCCGCCGAGGGCATGATCCTTCCAGAAACCTACCGCTATGAGTGGGGCGACACCCGCGAGGCGGTGCTGGCCCGCATGCGCGCCTCCCAGGCGGCGCTGCTCAAGGAACTGTGGGACGCCCGGGCGCCCAATCTGCCACTGGATACACCCGAGCAGGCGGTGATCCTGGCATCGGTGGTTGAGAAGGAAACCGGCGTGGCGGCGGAACGGCCGCGCGTGGCGGCCGTGTTCGTCAACCGCCTGCGCAAGCGCATCAGGCTCCAGTCCGACCCGACCGTCATCTATGGCCTCGCGCCCGCCACCGGCGCCCTCGACCGGGCGCTCACCCGCGCCGATCTCGAACAGGCCACGCCTTACAACACCTATGTCATTGACGGCCTGCCGCCGGCGCCCATCTGCAACCCGGGCCGCGCCGCCATCGCCGCGGTGCTGGCGCCCGCCGCGTCCGAGGATCTTTACTTCGTCGCCGACGGCAGCGGTGGCCATGTTTTCGCCGCCACCCTCGATCAGCACAATCGCAATGTGGCCGCGTGGCGCAGGCTGCAGAACCGCCAGTAAGCCCGCCAGTTCGTGATCCCACGTCACGTAAAAATGGCCTAATCTCTCGCCAGTCTTTCACCCACGGGGTCAACCGCCGCCATGCTCAGCTACATCCTCGACCCTCAGATCTGGGCCGCATTCCTTACCCTCACCGTGCTGGAAATCGTCCTCGGCATCGACAACCTGGTGTTTCTCGCCATCACCTCGTCGCGGCTGCCCGAAGCGCAGCAGGCAAGTGCGCGCAAGATCGGGTTGCTGGCGGCGCTAGGGCTGCGGGTCGGCCTCTTACTGCTGCTGACCTGGATCGCGGCTCTCACCAAACCTTTGTTCACCGTCATGGCCTTCGACGTCAGCGGCCGTGATTTGGTATTGGGTTTGGGCGGCCTGTACCTACTTTATAAAGGCGTGCAGGAAATCCATGCCAGCGTCGAAGGCCTCGACGAGGCCCACGGCGGCGCGAAGAAGTCGTCGTATTTTTCGGTGATTGCCCAAATCATGGTGCTCGACCTCGTGTTCTCGCTGGATTCCATCATCACCGCCGTGGGTATGACCAACGAAACCCCGATCATGATCGCCGCCATCGTGGTCGCCATCGGCGTCATGATGTTCGCCGCCGGGCCGGTGTCGGGCTTTATCAACAACCACCCGACCGTGAAGATGCTGGCGCTCGCCTTCCTGATCCTGGTGGGCTTTGTGCTGGTGGCCGACGCCGCCCATTTCCACATTCCGCGCGGCTATCTCTACTTCGCCATCGCCTTCTCCATCGGGGTTGAGTCCCTCAATCTTCTCCGGCAAGCGAAGGCGCGGCGCCGGCAAGCTGCCGCTGGCTCTCCACCGCAGCATTGATGACGGAAAAAGGTCACGGATCTTCCGAAAAACTACCGGGACCTCTGCGGCGGCTGTGGGGCGCGCTCGGTCCGGGCCTGATCACCGGTGCGGCCGACGACGATCCCAGCGGCATCGCCACCTATTCGCAGGCCGGCGCCCAATTCGGTTATGGCCTCGGGTGGACGCTGTTTCTGACACTGCCGCTTATGGGCGCGATTCAGATCATCGCCGCCTGCATCGGCTGGAAAACCCGCAAGGGTCTGGCGCTCAATCTCGCCGGCCGTATGCCGCGCGCCGTGCTGCTCAGCCTGGTGGGGCTGCTGGTGATCGCCAACACCATCAATATCGCCGCCGACCTCGCCGCCATGGGCGACGCCATGGCCCTGCTTGTGAAGGGGCCGCGTCTGGCCTATGCGGCGGCGTTCGGCGTTATCTGTCTGGTTGCTGAAATCTTCATTCCCTACCATCGCTACGCCGGGTACCTGAAGTTGGCGGCCCTGGTGCTGCTGGTGTATGTAGCCGCGGCGCTGAGTGTTCAGGTGTCGTGGCTCAAGGTTCTGCATGATCTGGCGGTGCCGGATATCTCGCTGGACAAGGACATGCTGCTGACCGTTGTCGCCATCTTCGGCACGACCATCAGCCCCTACCTGTTCTTCTGGCAGGCCGCCCAGGAGGCCGAGGACGCACAGATCGCGCGCCGCGCCCACGCCGCCGTGGGCAACTTCTTCCGCCGCATTTCCTTCGATACATGGACGGGCATGGCGTTTTCCAACTCCATCGCCCTATTCATCATGATCACAACCGCGGCGACTTTGCATGCGCAGGGCATTACGAAACTCGACAGCGCGGCGCAGGCCGCCGAAGCATTGCGCCCCATCGCCGGCGATCTGACATTCCTGTTGTTCGCCGCGGGCATCATCGGAACAGGTCTGTTGGCCGTACCGGTGCTGGCGGGGTCCGCCGCCTATGGCGTGGCAGAGGCCTTCGGACTCAAAGGGAGTTTGGAGCTGCCCGCCAACCGGGCCATCGGCTTCTACGCCATCGTGGGTGCTGCGACCCTGGGCGGTGTCGCGCTGGCGTCCACCGAAATCAGTCCCATCACGATGCTGTTCTGGTCGGCGGTGATCAACGGCGTCGTGGCCGTGCCTATCATGATCGCAATGATGCTGGTGGTGTCGGGCGACAAAGCCGCCAAGCTGTTCGCCTTGCCTGTCTGGCTCAAGATGCTCGGGTGGCTCGCAGCCGCCGTGATGGGTGTCGCGGTGGCAGCCATGGCGTGGTCGTGGTTAACCGGTAGCTAAAGATGAGTCGGTATCGAGCTGCAAATCAGCGCGCAGCGTGCCGGCCACATTGAGGCGTCCGAATACACGCCGCGCCGGCCCAGGGCGCACGCGCAGGATAGTGGGCGTCGCGTAAATGCCGTCGCGCACCGCCGCACCGGGATCGTCGAGCACATCGATCACATCGACGCAGCAGTCTGCGCCCAACTCCTCCTGCAGGTCTCTCACCGCGGCGATGGCGTCTGCCGCCGCCGGCGTGCGACCGGTGACGTAGAGCCGCAGATGGACCCGCGCTGTTCCTCCGGCCGATGCCATGACGGTGCTCAATTTGAAACCGGGGCGTTGGACGCCGTGGTCGCGCGCGTCGCCGCGCGCGCACCATCGCCGGGCGTCAGCACACCATCGGCAATGGTGCGGATCTCGGCGACGGTGAGCGGCTTGCGCGCCAGTTCAAATGGCGTGCCGCACCGGCGCAGTTCCTTCAGCGGCTCAAGAAATTCGCCGTAGAACCCGGTCACGAGATAGATCGGCATCACCGGATAGATGATCCGAAGCCGCGCCAGGGTCTCGACGCCGGAGAGGCCCGGCATCTTGAGGTCGAGGAAAACTAGGTCGGGCCGGTCGGTCAAAGCCGACTCGATTCCCGCCAGACCGGAGGGGGCGCCCTGGGGCACGTAATCCCGATAATCCAGCGCTGCGATAAACGACTCGCGCACCGCGTCGTCATCGTCGATCACCAGAATCCGTTTCATTAGTGCTGCATTCCCAAATGCTTGGCCCCTAGAACCCGCCGCAGGGACTCTCGGTTTATTAACACCTACACTAATTCTTCTCTTGCGCGCGCCTCTCGCTCCGCAGATAGTTTCGATACAAAATTATCGCTACTAAAAACAAGTCTTCTTTTGCGGGGCTTGTTTCGCCGGGCTGGGGAGCCCGGTCCGGGGAACCAGGGACAAGAGGGGCAGCCATGGAGACCACATCCGATACGTCCGATGTTTTCGGCATACGGCGGTCACGCAGCACACGGGTCGCGGCCCGGCCCGGGGCGCCCCCGCCGGCGCCGCGCTTCGGCGACCTGCCGTACCGGCACATGGTGGAGCAGGCGGTGGATGGCCTCCTGGTCGTGGCCAACGACGACGGGCGAATCATCTATTGCAACCCGGCGGCGGCCACGTTGCTCAAGTCTTCGCGCGAATCCCTCACCGGCAGCGCCTTTGGACTGCCGGTGACTGCGGCCAACGACTCCGCGCCGGTGGAGATCTTCACCGGCGGCGAGCCGGTGTTCGTCGACATGCACACCCGGCCCATCTCATGGCAGGGCCGCGGCGCTACCCTGGTCTCGCTGCATGACGTCAGCGCGCGACGCTCGGCGGAAGCGCGCATCGAGATGCAGGCCAAGGCGCTGGAGGCCGCCGCCAACGGCATCTACATCATCGAGAAGGGCGGCGTGATCTCCTGGGCCAACTCAGCTTTCGCGGCCATGACCGGCTACGGCGCCGACGACCTCTGCGGACAACCGGTGGCAATTCTGGCGCCGCCGTCGCCCGACGACACCGCTCATGCTGAACTGTGGACGTGCCTGATCACCGGCGAGACCTGGAAAGGACGCATCGTCAATCTGCGCAAGGACGGCAGCAGCTATACCGCCGAGCAAACCGTGACTCCGATCACCGACCTCACCGGGCGCCTGTCGCATTTCGTCGCGATCCAGGAGGACATCACCGAACGCCTCAAGACCGAGGGTGAACTGATCCGTCTGACGGAATACGACGCCTTGACCGGCCTGCCCAACCGCCATGTTTTCATGGACAGGATCAAGAGCGCCATCGAGCGCGCCAGCCGCACCAAGGCCATGGTGGCGGTCATGGTGCTGGATCTCGATAACTTCAAGGCCGTCAACAATACGCTCGGCCACGAAGTCGGCGACCAGTTGCTGGCTGGCATCGCCCGGCGCATTTCCGGCCTCATGCGCTCCAGCGACACACTCGCGCGCCTCGGGGGCGACGATTACGGCATCCTGTTCGAGAACGTCACGGACATGGCGGCCGCCAGCCGCACCGTGCGCAGCTTCCTCAATTCATTCCGCGAGCCGTTTGCCATCGATGGCCACATGCTCGAAGCCACCGCCTCCATCGGCATCGCCGCCTATCCCAAAGATGACATCGATCCGCCGTCGCTGCTGCGCCATGCGGAGCTGGCCATGTACCAGGCCAAAGCTGAAGGCCGCGACGCCTTCCGCTATTTCGACCGGGAAATGGACGCCGACATTCGCCGGCGCGTACAGCTCGAAGCTGATCTGCGCCACGCGGTGGAAGGCAACCAGTTGTGGCTCGCCTACCAGCCCCAGATTGATCTCGCCTCGGGCAAGATCGTCGGCGCCGAGGCCCTGATCCGCTGGAACCATCCCGAGCGTGGACTGATCTCGCCGGGCGAGTTCATTCCCATCGCCGAGGCCTCGAGTCTGATCCTGCCTATCGGCGACTGGATCATTGAGGAGATCTGCCGCCAGCACATGATCTGGCAGGTGCAGGGCCTGCCCGAGCTGCGCCTCGGCTTCAACGTCTCGGGCGTACAGTTCCGCCAGAAGGGCTTGTTCGACAAGGTCGCCGCGACGCTGGCGCGTTCGGGCCTGTCGGCCAAGATGCTCGATATCGGCATTACCGAGACCGTGGCCATGGAGCGTACCGGCAGCGTGCAGCAGAACGTCGATCGGCTGACGGCTGCGGGTATCTCCATGTCCATGGACGACTTCGGCACCGGCTACTCCTCGCTTTCGAACTTGCAGGCCTTCCCGGTCTGCCGGCTCAAGGTCGACGGCTCCTTCGTCAAAGGCATCGGCGTCAAGCGCGATGACGAGAAGATCGTCGAGGCGGTGGTCCGCCTGGGGCAAAGCATGGGGCTAACCGTGGTGGCCGAAGGCGTCGAAACCCTGGCGCAGCTCCAGTTCCTCAAGGGCCTGGGGTGCGACGAAATCCAGGGCTACTACTTCTCTAAACCCCTGGCGCCGGAGGATTTCCGGCGCTTTGTCGCCGGCTTCGAGTTGAAGCTGCCTAGCTAAGCCAGAAAACCGCCGATATAACAGTGCCTTCGAAAGTTGGGGGCCTATGGCGGTTGTTGTCACCAGTATGACGGGCTTTGCCCGGGCGGAAGGCCGGCTTGCGGGCAAGATTCCCATGGCCTGGTCCTGGGAGGCCAAGAGCGTCAACGGCAAGAACCTCGAGGTCCGGATGCGCACGCCGCACGGCTTCGAGGCCCTTGAGATTCCCGCCCGCCAGGCTGCCGCCGACGTCTTCGCCCGTGGCTCAGTCAATCTCCTTCTCACCGTCACCACTGAAACGCCATCGCGGGAGTCGGCCGTCGATGAGGCGGTGCTCGACAGCCTGATCGCCCTGGCGAACCGTAAAGCCGCCAGCCTCGGCGCCGGCGTTGCGCCCGCGGCGCTCGACGGCCTCATGGCGCTGGCCCAAAGCCGCGAAGCTGCAAACGCGCCGCCCGATGCGGAGGCCGTCGCGGCGCGCGATGCCGCGCTGCTGGCCGGACTGAAAACGGCGCTCGCCAATCTGGTCATGGCACGGCGGGAAGAAGGCGCGAAACTTGGTGCGGTCGTCGCCGATCAGATTTCCACCATCGAAGGCCTGTGCGGAGAAGCTCGCGCGCTTGCCGTCATGCAACCGGAAGCCATGAAGGCGCGTTTGCTGCAGCAGATCGCGGAGTTGGCCAAAGAGACGCCGGCGCTCTCGCCTGAACGCCTGGCCCAGGAAACCGTGATGCTGTCCGTGAAGTACGACCTGCGTGAGGAACTCGACCGCCTGACCGCGCATGTTTCCCAGGCGCGGGAGATCCTCGCCAAAGGCGAACCCTGCGGACGGCGTCTCGACTTCCTGTCGCAGGAGTTCAACCGCGAGGCCAACACCCTGTGTTCCAAATCCTCTGACGTCGCCCTGACTCGGGTCGGCATGGCGCTCAAGACCACGGTCGATCAGTTCCGTGAGCAAATTCAGAATATCGAATGACGGCACATAAAATCTCAGAGGGTCCCATGGCCCGCCGCGGATTGATGCTGGTGCTGTCGTCGCCTTCCGGCGCCGGCAAGACCACCATTTCGCGTGAGTTGCTCAAGGCCGAATCCAACCTCTCCATGTCGATCTCGGTGACGACGCGTCCGCCGCGCCCGGCCGAGCAGGACGGCAAGGATTACTTTTTCATCGATGAGAAGCGCTATCACGAAATGGTCGCCGGCGGCGCCTTGCTGGAGCACGCGCGGGTATTCGACAATTTCTATGGCACGCCCCGCTCGCACGTTGAGAACCAACTTGCGCAAGGGCACGACGTGCTGTTCGACATCGACTGGCAGGGCACGCAGCAACTCAAGGCCAGCGCCCGCGACGACCTGGTCAGCATCTTTGTGCTGCCGCCGTCCTTGAGCGAGCTGTCCCGCCGCCTGCGCAGCCGCGCCCAGGATTCGGAAGAGGTGGTGCAGCGGCGCATGGACCGGGCCAGCCACGAAATGAGCCACTGGCCGGAATACGACTACGCCATCATCAACCATGATGTGGACGATAGTTTGGCCAAGGTGAAGGCTATTCTCACCGCCGAACGCCTACGGCGCCACCGCCAGACCGGATTGGTGGACTTCGTCAATTCCATGAGAAACGATTAAGCGTCGGAAAATTACGTCTTCTGGCCGTCCAACACATTGGCGATGGCGCAGAACTGCTGGACCGATAACGTCTCTGCCCGGGCCGTTGGGGCAATATCCGCCGCGCGGCACAAGCGCTCGCCATCGACGAACGCCGTCCCTGCCGCCAGCGACATCAGGCTCTGGCGCAGCATCTTGCGGCGCTGGCCGAAGGCCGCTGCGGTCACCCGTTCGAGGGTTTCGCGCCGCGCCGGAGCCAGTGGCGCCTTGCGCGGGATCAATTGCACCACGGTGGACTGCACCTGGGGCGGCGGCGTGAAGGCCTTGGGGTTGACGTGGAACAGCGGGCTCACGTCGCAGAGCCATTGGGCCAGCACGCTCAGGCGGCCATAGGCTTTGGTGTCGACCGGGGCGGTGAGGCGGTTCGCCACTTCGGTCTGGAACATCAGGGTGAACGATTCAAACGCTGTGGCATTGCCGAGCCAGCGGATCAGCAATTCTGTCCCGACATTGTAAGGCAGGTTGGAGACAATCCGGCGCGGCGCGGCGCCAAGGGTCGTGGCGTCAATCGCCAACGCATCGCCGTCCAAAGCGGTCAAGCGTCCGGGGTACGCGGCGGCGAGTTCTGCGAGGATGGGCCGGCAGCGTGGGTCCCTCTCGATGGTGATGAGCTGGGCGCCGCCGTCGAGCAGGGCCCGCGTCAGGCCGCCCGGGCCGGGACCGATTTCGATGGTCGTTCCTATGGACAGGTTTCCTGCGGCGCGGGCGATACGTCCGGTCAGGTTGAGATCGAGCAGAAAGTGCTGGCCCAGGCTTTTGTTCGCCAGCAGGCCCGCGCGCGCGATGACGTCGCGCAGAGGCGGCAATTCGGGAGTTTCAACCATGGGCGCGCCGCGTTGCCATGGTGGCAGCCAGCTTCAAGGCGGCGATGAGGCTGCTGGGGTCAGCGATGCCCTGGTCGGCGATGTCGAACGCCGTGCCGTGATCCGGCGAGCAGCGGACGAACGGCAGACCCAACGTGACGTTGACGCCGCCGGCGAAGTCGAGGGTCTTGAGCGGGATCAGGGCCTGGTCGTGATACATGCACAGCGCTGCATCGAAACCGGCGCGGGCGCTGGCGTGGAACAGAGTGTCGGCGGGCGCGGGACCGGTGATCGCCACGCCCTCGGCCCGTAGTTGCGCAACCGCGGGCGCGATGATTCGTGTTTCTTCGTCGCCCATGACACCCTTTTCGCCGGCGTGGGGATTGAGTGCGGCCACAGCAATGCGCGGGCGGTCGATGCCGAAGTCCGCTCGCAAGGCGGCGGCGAGGATGCGCCCGCAGGTGACGATGGCTTCCGACGTTAGTGCCGTGGGCACGTCCCTGAGCGCGAGATGGACGGTCACGGGCACGACCCGCAGACCTTCGATGGCCAGCATCATCACGGTCGGTTTGTCCCCCGCAAGGTGACCGAGATACTCCGTATGACCGGGGAAGGCGAAGCCGCTCTTTTGCAGCACCGCCTTGTTGATCGGGTTGGTGACGAAGCCGCCAACGCTGCCGTGTTGCGCCAGACCCACCGCGAGATCGATGGCGCCCACCACGGCATGGCCATTGCGCTCGTCCGGGGCGCCAAGCTGGACCGGAGCAGCCAGTGCGGTTGGCAAGGGCAGTACGGGAAGGGCGCTGGCGAATACCGCGGCCGCTTCATCGGGCGCAGCAATGGCTTTGACTGGACAGGCGATACCGAACTGCGTCGCTATGGCTTGGAGGCGCGCGATGGAATCGATGGCGAAAAATACCGGCACGCCGGCGCTGCGCGCGGTCCAGGTCTTGAGCGCGATCTCGCCGCCAATGCCCGCCGGCTCACCCATGGTGAGCGCGATGGGCAAGGCCAGTGCGTTCTGGTGGTTCAACGTCAGATGCGGATATCGATCAAGGCGGCGCGGCGCAGGTCGCGAAGCTTCTGGCGCGCGGCATTGGTCAGTTTCTCGTTCTGCAGATTGCCCATGACCTGCTCTTCGCTGGGCAGGCCGGTATCGTCCTTGCGATTGCAGATCATGACGAACAGGCGCGCGCCGCCCACTTCCACCGGCTGGCTAACCTGATTGGGCTTCAGCTCGGTGATGGCGTCACGTACTTTATCGGGCAGGCCGCCGAGATAAACCGGGGTAATGGGACCTGACCCGGGGCCGCCTACTTCTTTGGCCAGGGTGTTCATGTCGGCGCAGGTCTTGGCCTTGGTGTGGATCTCTTCCGACACCTGGGCGATCTTTTGCGGCGGCATGGCGCGGCCGCCGAGGTTGGGCAAATAGATCTGGCTCAAACTGACCACCGACATGCGCGGATCAGGGGCGCCCGAGGAGCGCCGTTCGCGCAGCGCCATGATGTGGTAGCCCGAGGAGGTTCGGATGGGGTCGGTGTACTGATTGGGTTCCAGCCGCGCGACCATGGTTTCCAGTTCGGGCTCGAGTTCGCCCTGCACCACCCAGCCGAGATCGCCGCCCAGGGCCGCCGTGGCGCTCTGCGAGAACTGTTGCGCCAGAGCCGGGAACGGCGTGCCCGCGCGGGCCTGCTGCACCAGTCTGTCGGCGAGCTGGCGCACCGCTTGTTCGGAAGCGCCGGGGTTGATGGGGAGGAAAATCTCGGCGAGCAGGTGCTCGGGTTTGCCCTGGTTGGCTTTCATGCGCGCCATCACGGCTTTCACTTCCTGCGGCTGGACGGTGGTGTCGCGGGCGAGTTCCTTGCGGATTACCTTGACCCAGGCCAGGTCGGCTTCGAGCTGGGTGTAGAGGGTGCTGATGTCGACATTGGCCTGGCCGAGCATGGTGCGGAAGCCGCCGGCGCGCATGCCGTTACGCTGTTCGATGGTGTCGACCGACGAGCGGATCTCGGCTTCGGTGGTGACGATTTTGAGGCGGCGGGCTTCCTGCAGCTTCAGGCGGTCGTCGATCAGGGCGTTGACCACCTGGGGCATCAGGCGCTGCCGGATGTCGGGCGTGTTCTCGAGGCCGGAACTGGCCATATAGAGGCCCAGCCGCGCCTGCACGTCGAACACCGTGATGATGTCCTCGTTGACCACGGCGGCGATGCTCATGGCATTGGCGCCCTGGGCCGGCGCGTTGTTGTAGTTCCCAAATCCACCGCCCAAGCCGCCCAGCGGCGCCTCGGCCGCGGTGGCGATACCGCCCCCGCACAGGAGGCCGGCGGCAGCCACGATTAGAAGACGGGAACGGATGTGCATCGTTTTAAAACCAACTGCGCGAGGAAACGGTAAATCGGCGGACAAGATACGCGGGACGCGCGCCAAAAACCAGTCATGGGCGCATGCGCTTCTGGTCAAATTACTTCAATTTTAGCAATAACTTAGAGGTGAGGGCCTACCGTCGAGCCCCGACGTCGGTATTAAACCTAATATCGCCGATCGTCTTGAGGCTGAACCGCAGCAGGACGGCGATGCCCTTTTTGAAGTCGCGGTCTTCGGTGTTGTCGTTGGCGACCGTCAGTCCCATCAGGAAGCATTCGTCTTCGTAGGTCAGGCCGAATTCGCTCCGGATGGTGCCGCCGAGGCGGCCCAGGTTCTCGCGGTGGCTCGCCACCACCGACCAGTGTTCGGAAAACCGGCTCGACAGCAGCACATAGAGTTCCTCGGTACTGCCTTCGGTGACTAGGGTTTTGGGGTCGGCCTTTACGAAGATGTAGGAAACGTTGGCGCGCGCCAGTTCCGGACCAAAGCCGGCGCCGAACTCGCTGCGCCGCGCCGAAAACGTGTCTTTATCGACCCTGAAACGATAGTCGAGGCTGAACAGGGCGTTGGGCGAGTAGTCTACATGGCCGACGAAATCGGAGAAATGGCCTGCAAGTCCCGACGCCGGTGTGAACGCAGGATCGGCTTTGAAA
Source organism: Fidelibacterota bacterium (assembly GCA_947470105.1). Classification (GTDB taxonomy): domain Bacteria; phylum Pseudomonadota; class Alphaproteobacteria; order Rhodospirillales; family Rhodospirillaceae; genus SHVO01. Next base: position 17,866 of record CANISR010000051.1, read on the forward strand.
CGATAGACCTGCCCGGCCTGCGCCGAAACGGTGCCGACGGTTTCGTTGAAGACCGACCAGCGCACGCCGTAATTTACGCGTGGTCCGCTCTCCACCCGATCGAACCCCGCGAAGCGGTCGATGGAAAACAAGTTAGTGTCGTCGAATTCCAGATCCAGGCTGTCTTCGTTGGGGATGCTCTCGGAGTTGAGGCCGTTGGGGCTCGCCGCGACCATGACAATGGGTTCGAGGACCTGATGGAAGCCAAGCTGGTCGCTGACCAGCGGCAGCCGCCACTCGACTGACGCTTCCGGCACCGCGCGGCCGGAGGTGCCCGTGAATACATCCTTATGCACCGGGCGCACGAGGTCGCGCACATAGTAGCCGTCGGCCCGGACATCCGCCCGCAGGGTGAAGATCGACCCGCCCGGCGTGGTGTAAGGCAAATTCCAGGCGACGCGGGTGGACAGGCGGTTGGTGTCGGTACCAGTCTCGCGGAACAGGATCAGGCTGTTGGCGTCGAAGCTCCAATAGCTACCGATGCTGTCGGGTTCCGTGAGGTAATTGTATTCCAGCAGCGGCGCCACCACCGGCACGGAGGAGCCGGAAACATTCACGCGCTGGCGCTGGAAGTAATAGGTATTGGCCGAGAAATAGGAGTTCGTCGTGAAACGCTCGGCGAAGACGTTAGAGGTCAGCCAGCTTGGCGCGCGAAAATTATAGCGGCGCAGGTAGGTCTGGTCGGAGGCGAGGTTGATGTCGGTGCCGGTGCGCCAGTTTTCATCGAGGTCGAAGCGCGACCAGCCGATGAAATGGCCGCGCACATCCTCGTTCAGTTCGGGGTCGTTGGCCATGAGGCTGCCGTCCAGGCGCACCTGGCCATTCCGGAAGTCGCGGCGGTATTCGAAGGTCGAGCCAAGGCCGGCGTTATTGGTGAGGAACGGCGTAATGGTCGCATCCTGGTCGGGCGCGATGGCGATGTAATAGGGCTGCTTGTAAAACACACCGAGGTTGCGGCTTGCGCCGATGGTTGGCAGCAACAGGCCGCTCTTCGCGCCGGCCGTGGGATCGGGATGGGCGAGATAGGGCGTGTAGAGGATCGGCACGCCGCGCACTTCGAGCCAGGCATTGTCGTAGTAGACCATCTGCGCGTCGCGGTCGTAGCGCACCTCGGCAGCCTTGATCTGCCACAGCGGATCGGTGCCGGTGCAACTGTCGCAGGGCGTATAGACCGCCTGATAGAGTTCACTGACCGCAGAGGACACACGGCGGAAGCCGCGGCTGGCCATGCGCGATTTATCCGACAGCATCACCCGGACTTCTTCGGCCAGGCCCTGCTTGAGGTCGCCGGTGACTTGGATGGTTTCGAAGAAGAATACGGTGCCGGTATCGTCCAGCAGCGAGACATGACCGGTCGCGGTGGCGATGTCCTTATTGCGGTCGTAGACGATCTTATCGGCCAACAGCAGGCGCTCGCCGCGCTGGATCTCCACCGAACCGGCGGCGGTTACGGTATTGGCGTCATCGTCGTAGCTGATCTGGTCGGCCTGGAGGAGCGTATTTTCAGCCGCGTCCTTTTCCGCCTCCAGAAACGCAGCCTGGGCGGGAAGGTGGAAGACGGTCGCCAGAGCTAACGCAAGGAACGACGGCTTCAGCAGCCGCGCATACAGGCGTGTGCTCCGCCCCGAACCCGTCGCCATCACCTGAATCATAAAACGAACGTCACGCCTTGCTATGCCGGCCCGTCCCGGGGATTTTCCAAAGGGACAGAAGCGACCGGTCGGGTGCGGCGATCATATACAACCCCACCGCCACGGGAACCAGACTAACCACATACATCAGCGGGACAAAAAGCAGTTCGCGGGCGGCCAGGTTCATGGCCCCTAGGGCCACAGCGTGCAGCAGGATGATCACCACCACCGCGCCGGTGATCCGCTCGATCTGGGCTCTGCGGTCGAACATGCCCGTCAGCATGAAGATCAGGGCGACCAGGGTGTAGCCCAGGGCTGACAAAGGCCCAACCAGGCGCTGGTGGGCCTCGGCATGCATCCGCGAGACTTTCTGTGCGGTGAGGGTGTCGCTTTCCCGGGTAGCCAGCAGGTCGGTGGTGGACCGCTCGCGATTGTCGGCATAGCGGTCGCCTGGGGTCGAGGCCATGTCGTCCAGATCCAGCCCGTAACTGTCGAAATAGAGCAGGGAGAGGTTGCCGGTGCCCTGGACCAGTTCCTGGCGGCTGCCGTCGGTGAGCACCAGGCGAGGACCACTGTCGGTTTCGCCCAGGGCGCCGTGGGCGGCCATAAGGGTGACGGTCTTACCGCGCTGGCGGGCGTCGTGGACGATCACGCCTTCGAGCTCGCCGCTGCGCCCGCGTTCACGCACATAAACCGTAAGGCCGTCGGTGAGGGTATTGAAGGCCCCCTCGCGGATCAGCACCTGCGATGCGTTGGCCTTCAGGTTCCATTGTGCCTCGCGGAAGCTGCGGTAGGACGCCGGCACGCCGAACAGGCTCAGCGCGTAGCCGAAAACCACGACCGCCATGGCCGCGAACAGCGCCGGTGAGGCGACCCCTAAACGGCTGACCCCCGCAGCCTGGACCACCACCAACTCACGGTCGACGATCAGCTTGTTGTAGACGAACACCACCACGAAGAACAAAGCGGTCGGCAGGATGACGCCGATGAAGCTGGGGAGCAAAAGCGTGGTCAGCTTGAGCCAGTCGCCGAGCGCCAGGCCCTTATTGATGATGAATTGCAGGAATTGCAGCGATTGGGTCAGCCATACGATCAGGGTGAGCACCACGCCCAAGACGATGGTGCCCGCGCCCAGTTGCCGGAAGATGTACCAAGTGATGCCTGACATTGTCGGCAATTATAGTCCGCTCCGGTTGGCCGGTAACACCCACGATTCCCCGCGGTCCCTGTATGCGATTCGCGGCGGTTTCGGGCGCAGTTCTAGCGGATTTCCCGGCGCGGAAGCGCCTGCTCATATTTTCTTAAAGCGCCGGCGGTAAATAAGGCAGATGCGCCGGTCCTCTTCCGCTA
>CANISR010000052.1 GCA_947470105.1 Fidelibacterota bacterium
AGGTGGTGATGGAATCCTTGATCCGGGCGAGGGTTTCATCCTTCCCCAGAGCCTCCAGGACCTCAAAAATCGCCGGGGAAACCGTGGTTCCGCAGACCGCCGCCCGGATGGGGGGCAGGATCTTGCCGAGCTTAAGGCCTTGTTCCTCAGCGTAGAACTTGGCCCAATTTTCCAGGTGTTCCGCAGACCATACACCGGCGCCCTCCAGGTGGGGCAGGACCTTGGCGAGCATGGCGCCGCCGCCGTCGGCCAGGGCGGCCTTGGCTTTGTCATCGAGGGCCATGGGCCGGGCGGTGACATAAAACGCCGCCCCCTCGGCCAGGTCCTTCAGGGTCTTGGCTCGCTGCTTGAGGCCATGCATGCCACGGGTGAGGCGGGCCCGGCCTTCGTCGGACACGGCTCCGGTCTTGGCCGCGAGATCGGGCAGGATTTTCTCCACCAGGGAATGATCGTCGGCCTCACGCAGGTAGAAGGCATTGAGGTGCGTGAGCTTGTCCATGTCGAAGCGCGATGGGGCGCGGCCTACGTCCTTGATGTCGAACCACTCCACGGCCTTGACGTCCGGGATGATTTCTTCGTCGCCATGGCCCCAGCCGAGGCGCAGCAAGTAGTTGCGCATGGCTTCCGGCAGGAAGCCCAAGTCGCGGTAAGCCTCGACTCCGAGGGCGCCGTGGCGCTTCGAAAGTTTGGCGCCGTCGGGGCCATGGATCAAAGGCACATGGGCGTACACCGGTTCCGGCGCGCCCAACGCCCGGATCAACTGCAACTGGCGGAACGCATTGTTGAGGTGATCGTCGCCGCGGATCACATGGGTGATGTTCATGTCGATATCGTCGACCACGACCGAGAGCATATACGTTGGTGTGCCGTCACCGCGCAGCAGCACCATGTCGTCGAGTTGGGCGTTGGCGACCGTCACTTGGCCCTGGACCAGGTCGTTGATCACGGTTTCGCCCTCGGTGGGTGCCCGCAGGCGGATCGCCGGCTTCACGCCCGCCGGCGCCTCGGACGGGTCGCGGTCGCGCCAGCGGCCGTCGTAGCGGATCGACAGGCCCTTGGCCTTCTGCTCCTCGCGCATGGCCGTCAGTTCCTCGGGCGTGGCGTAGCAGCGATAGGCGTTACCCGAGGCCAGGAGTTTTTCCACGGCGGCGCGGTGGTTGTCGGCGCGGGCGAACTGGAACACCACGTCGCCGTCCCAATTGAGGCCCATCCACTTGAGCCCGTCGATGATGGCGTCGATGGCCGGCTGGGTGGAACGTGCCCGGTCCGTATCCTCGATGCGCAGCAGGTACTTGCCGCCGGTGTGTTTGGCGTAAAGCCAGTTGAACAACGCCGTGCGGGCGCCGCCGATATGGAGGAAGCCGGTGGGCGAGGGCGCGAAGCGGGTGACGACGGTGTTTGAAGGGGGCATCTGTGCCGGTTTTCCCATTAAATGTGGGGGTGGTTTAGCATATTCTCAGGCAGCGTACAGGCAGGGAACCCGCGTGCAGACACAGGCAAAAATCCGTCCCGCCCGGGCCGAAGAACGCCTGGCGCTGATAGAGCTGCAGCGTATGTCCTCCCTGGCTTCGGGGACTTACCGCGATGTTCTGCTCGCCCACCCGGAGGTCATCGATCTGCCCCTGGAGCAAATCGAGGCCGGCCGCGTCCATGTGGCCGAGGCCGGCGGCGCGGTCCTTGGATTCTATGCGGTCCTGGCGGTCGCAAACGGTGCGGCGGAACTCGATGGGATGTTTGTCGATCCAACCTAGTGGAGGCAGGGGATCGGCCTTCGCCTGCTGCAATCGGCCGAGCGCCAAGCCGTGTCGGAAGGCGCCAGTCTGTTGTGCGTCACTGCCAACCCTGACGCGCTGCTGTTTTACAAAGCCTGCGGCTTGACTGTGGTTGGGGAAGTCCAGACCCAGTTTGACGTCGCTCTCCGCATGCAAAACAAGTTGTCGGCCACATGAGCGAACGGGTGGGAATTGCCCCCGGCGGTGTCGGATCTTTGTCGGGCGCGCGGTTCATCGCGGTGATGACACGGGTGCTTGCGCTCTTGCGTACGGAAGCCGCCGCCCAGGCGGATCGATCGTTTCTCTGGCTGGTGGTCGCCTTCGCGGCGGGGATCAGCGTGTTCTTTGCGTGGCCGTTCGATCCACCAGTATGGACCGGCGCGGTGATGATCCTAGGGGGATTATCTCTACTGGCTCTGCGGCGGCGCCTGGCCGTTGCCCTGGCGCTCGCGCTCATGATGTTTGGCCTTGGCCATACCGCTGCACAGTTGCGCACCTGGGCCGTGGATGCGCCCCTGCTGGATCACCAGGTCGGCCCATTTCAACTGCGTGGCCAGGTGGTGAGCGCCGACAAGCGGCCCGAAGGCAATCACGTGGTGCTCGCCTATGTTCTCCTTCCCGGCGTCAGTGCGGCCAATACACCGCGCGCGGTGCGGGTCACGTTGCCGGCTTCCCACGGGCTCCCGGTGGTCGGCAGCCGCATGGGCGTGCGCGCCGTGGTCGGGCCTGTCGGGCGTCCGGTGGCGCCGGACACGTTTCAGTTTCAGCGGTTCATGTTTTTCCAGGGCATCGGCGCCAGCGGTTTCGCGGTTGGACGCTGGTATCCCGTGGCCTCCAGCGACAGCACGGGCTGGCCATTACGGTTCCACGCCTGGACTGAATCCCTGCGTCGCGCCATCGGTGATCGCTTCGCGGCTCTGGTACCGGGCGAGGACGGCGCGGTGGCCGCGGCTCTCATCAATGGGGAGCAAAGCGCGATACCGCAATCCCTGCAGGAAGCATATCGGGTATCCGGCATCGCCCACATCCTCTCGGTCTCCGGCGTGCATCTCAGCCTGCTGGCGGCCATCGTCTTCTTCGTGATGCGCCGCGGGCTCGCGCTGTTTCCGGCCGTGGCGCTCCGGACCGACACCAAGAAAGCGGCCGCGTGGGTCGCCCTGGCGGCGACCGGTTCGTATCTGGTGATCTCGGGGATGAGTGTGCCGGCGATCCGTTCTTTCCTGATGGTGGCGACAGTGCTGGCGGCCATCCTGGTGGATCGCCGGGCCATTTCTTTACGCAATGTAGGCTGGGCGGCGCTGGCGCTCATGGCGGTCTATCCCGACGCCATTTTTGGCGCCAGCTTTCAGATGTCGTTCCTGGCCGTGCTGGGCTTGGTTGCGGTCTACGAACAGAGCTGGGCTAAAGCCTCATTGCGCAATATGGACGGCAGTCTGGATATCGCACGGGCCGTGTTGTTCTATTTTGTCGGCCTGGTCATCGCCGATTTCGTCGCCGGCGGAGCCACGGCGATTTTCGCGGCTTACCATTTCAATCGTCTGCCGACCTACTCGGTCCTGACCAATCTGGTGGCCGCACCCTTGACCTCGTTGTGGATCATGCCTGCCGCGGTGATCGCCCTGGTCCTGATGCCCTTTGGCCTGGATGCCTGGGCGGTGCAGGTGATGGGGCAGGGCGTCGCACTGCTTGATGCAATCGCGCGCGAGGTGGCAACGTGGCCCGGCGCCCAGGTGCATATTCCGCCCATGGCGGCGGGGGCCATGGTGGCCGCCGCCGTTGGCGTGATATTCATGTGCCTGTGGAAAGGTCGCCTGCGTTGGCTGGGTCTTGTTCCCGTTGCTGTCGCGATGATCCAGCCGTTCCTGACGCCGACCCCTGATCTCCTGGTAGATGACAGCGGGCGTGTGGTGGCGGTGAGCGACGCCGACGGCCGCCTCGCCATCCGCCCCAGCCGCGCCGGGCGTTTCGTGCGCGAGGTTTGGAGCGAGCGTTTCGGCGTGTCTGCAACACCCTGGCCGCGGCTCGCGCGCAATGCCGAAGCGGCCACCGCTCCGGCGCTGGGGCTGGAATGTGATGCCGGCGGCTGCATATTTTCCCGCAACGGCAAGCGCGTGCTGATCGCCACTGCGGCGGAAAAAATCACCGCTGCCTGCGGCCAGATTGACGCGGTCGTCACCGGCGTTGAAGCCCGTAATCTATGCACGGCTATCGCGATCATCGACGGGCCGGCGCTCAAGGACAACGGTGCCCATGCGGTCTGGTTGGATGCGGCGGCCGTGCGGATCAAGACGGTTAAGGACTCTGAAGGATTGCGGATCTGGAGTAGGGTCGGGCAGCAGTCCGACGACGGGGACGATCGGTAAACGGGGGACGGAATGGGTTTATATCGCGTAGCGGCCGGTCTGCTTTTGGCGGGCCTTCTCAGCACCAGCGCCCTCGCGCAGGATGCGGCGCTTCTGGCAAAGGCAAAAGCCATCCAGGCGAAGCTCATCGCCGTCGACACCCATGTGGACATTCCACTCGATTTTTCCACCGATGCGTACGACATGATGAAACCCGGCGTGCGCGGTCAGCAGGTGCACCTGCCGACGATGATCAGCGGCGGCTACGACGCGCCGTTCTTTATCGTTTACACCGGGCAGGGCGAGCGCAACGCCGTGGGCTACGCCAAAGCCCTTGCCACAGCATTCACCAAATTCTCCGCGATCCACAAACTCACAGAGCAGCTTTATCCCGACAAGATCGGCCTGGCGTTGACGGCCGCCGATGCGCGGCGCATTCATGCCGCGGGCAAGAAGATCGCCTTCATCGGCATCGAGAACGGTTACCCCATCGGCAAGGATATCCGTCTGCTCGACCAGTTCTATGATTACGGCGGCCGCTACTTCGGCCCCACTCACAACGGCCACAACGATCTGGGCGATTCAGCGCAGGCCGCCAAGGGCGAGCCGGCCGAGGAATGGCACGGCCTTTCGCCGCTCGGCAAGCAGGTTGTCAAGCGGCTCAACGAGCTCGGCATCATGGTCGATGTGTCGCACTCGTCGGCCAAGGCGACCATGGACATGCTGACGCTGTCGGCGGCGCCGGTGATTGCCAGCCACTCGGGCGTTAAATCCGTGAATGATCATCCGCGCAACTTGACCGACGAGGCGCTCGACGCTTTCAAGCGCACCGGCAGCGTGGCGCAGATCGTGGCGCTGGACGCTTTTGTCAAAGCGGTGCCGGCGGAGAAAACCGCCGCTGTCGCGGCGTTGCGTAAGGAGATGAACATCCAGCCCGGCGACCTCGACAAGATGCCGCCGGACGCGGTGAAAGCCTTTGATGCCAAGATGGCGGAGATCGACAAGAAGTGGCCCAAGGCCAACGTGAAGGACTTCGTCAATCACATCGACTACGCGGTCAAGCGCATGGGCGTCGACCACGTGGGCATCGCCTCGGACTTCAACGGCGGCGGCGGCATCGACGGTTTCAATAATTCCGGCGAGGCCATCAACGTGACCGTTGAACTGGTCCGGCGCGGCTACACCGAGGACCAGATCGCCAAGATCTGGGGCGGCAATCTTCTGCGGGTGATGGAGAAGGTAGAGCAGTACGCGGCGGGGCAGAAGAAGGCCGGGAAGTAACTATCCCCGCTGCAGCTTCGTCACGATGCCCAGCACCATGCCCGCGCCGCGCGGGTCAGCGGCTTTGCGGGATTCAAACTCGGCTTGCAGAGAGGCGAGGGCGCGTTTGCGGTCCTTGGCGTCGCGCTTGCCGAGGTAGGCGATGATCCATGCCGATACCGCCCGCGGGTCGGGGCGGTCTTTGATCAACGCAAGCAAGGCAGGGACGGGGTCGGTGGCCATGGGCGGAGGTTAGATGTTGCGGTGGCAGTGACGCAATGAACACCGCGTCGCGTACAGCCCGGCTTCATTATGGCTCTGGGGCTGACGCCTTTCGGCGTCAGTCGGATCGAGTCCGGGGGGCGACCGGTAGCGCGTTTAGTACCGCCGCATCAATCCAACCAGCTTGCCCTGAACGCGGACGCGGTCGGGGCCGAAAATACGGGTTTCGTAGCTTTTGTTGGCGGGCTCCAGGGCGATGGACTCGCCCTTGCGGCGCAAGCGTTTCAGGGTGGCTTCCTCGTTGTCCACCAGGGCCACGACGATGGCGCCGTTGTCGGCGGTGTCGCACTTCTTGATGATCACGGTGTCGCCGTCGTGGATGCCGGCGTCGACCATGGAATCGCCCTCGATCGTCAGGGCGTAGTGGTCGCCGCTGCCAAGCAGGGCGCCGGGGACACCCACATGATCGCTGGGGCTGCGCAGGGCCTCGATGGGGGTGCCGGCGGCGATCTTGCCGTAAAGCGGCAGTTCGATGGTTTCAGAGGTTTGAGAGGCCTTCACCGAGGCTCCGGCCATGGCGCCGGAGAAGTTGCCGGTGATGACATTGGGGGTGAACCCCGCACGGTCCGGCGCGGTTGGGCGCTCAGGCATGTTATCGGGCAGTTTGATGACTTCCAGGGCCCGGGCGCGGTGGGGCAGGCGGCGCAAGAAGCCGCGCTCTTCGAGGGCCATGATCAGGCGGTGGATGCCGGACTTGGACTGGAGGTCCAAGGCCTCTTTCATCTCGTCGAAAGACGGCGCCACCCCGTCACGGGCCATCCGGTCACGGATGAATAGAAGGAGCTGATGTTGCTTCTTGGTGAGCATTTAAAGCCTCCCGAAACGCCCTTGTATGAGCGGCACATTTTTGAGAACAAAACCAGAAACTATTAATGTTCTACTTTGGTTCTCGGCCGTGGTCAAGGATTTCGGGCGCGGGGATTGGGGACTCTCAGGAATTCGCCCCCCGGGTGCGGCCTTTTGAAAACGACGGAGTTTCCGGAAATCTAGAAGTCCAACAGCAGCACACAGCAGCGCTCGCCTGCCTTGGCTTCGGGGGCATGGGGCGGGCGGATCACGAGCCCGCCGGCCCGGGCCAGCGCGGAAATCATACCGCTGTCCTGCCGGGGGAACGGGGTGGCGACCAGGGCTCCGGTCGGGTCCGGGTTGAGGCTGGCGCGGACGTAGTCCTCGCGTCCGTCGTTGGCCTTCATATCGGTCCCGAGGACAGCGGCCACGGTGCGCGGGGCGTCACCCGGAAGGCCCATGAGGCGCTCCATAGCCGGCTTCAGGAACAGGGCGGCGCAGATCATTGCGGAGACCGGATTTCCGGGCAGGCCCAGGACGGGCAACTTGCCTACGCGCCCGAACAGCAGCGGCTTGCCGGGGCGCATGGCGATCTTGTGGAAGCTGAGTTCAGCTTCGGCCATGAGCTTGCCCATGAGGTCGTGTTCGCCTACGGAGACCCCGCCGCTGGTGACCAGCAGGTCCAGAGGCCCCGCCGCGGTGATGGCGGCGCGCAACGCGCTCATGTCGTCGCGCACCACGCCGAGGGCCATATCCTCCCCGCCGTAGTGGCGGACGAAAGCACAGAGGCCCGGGCCATTGGCCGAAACGATCTGCCCCGGCCCGACGGACTCGCCGGGCATGACTATTTCATCGCCGGTTGACAGCACGCCGATCCGGGGCCGCCGCGCCACGGAAACGCGCGGCAGGTTCATGGCGGCGAGCAGACCGATGTCGCGGGCGGACAACCGCTGCGGGGTCTTAAGCATGGCATCGCCGGTTGCGAAATCCTGCCCCGCCTTGCGGACGTGCCGCCCCTTTACGGGTAATTCCAGGATGGTAACCGCGCCGGGTGCCGCCGTGGTGTCTTCCTGGATCACGATGGCGTCTGCGCCCGCGGGCATATGGGCGCCGGTGAAAATCCGCACGGCCTGGCCTTGGCCCACAAGACCCGCCCAAGGATGGCCGGCTGCGGATTCACCGACCACCGTCAGGCTTTGCCCGGCAGCGGTCAGGTCGCCGGCGCGGACGGCATAGCCGTCCATAGCCGACACATCGGCGGGCGGATGGGACACTGCGGCAACGGCGTCGGCGCGCAATACACGGCCGAGCGCTTCGGACAGCGCCACGGTCTCCACGCCCCCCGACGTCAGCGCCTCGACGATGAGGCGGCGCGCATCGGCGACGGGGATGAGCGGGGCCATCTTATTTCTGCGTAAACCGGCCGGACTTGCCGCCGGATTTTTCGACCAGACGGATGTCGCCGATTTTCATGCCGCGATCGGCGGCCTTGCACATGTCGTAGACCGTCAGCGCCGCAGCGGACACCGCTGCCAACGCTTCCATCTCCACGCCGGTCTGGCCGGTGACCTTGCAGGTGGCGGTGATGTGCACGGCGGACTTCTTCTTGTCGCAGACCAATTCCACGGTCACCGATGACAGGGCGACCGGATGGCACAGGGGAATGAGATCGGGCGTGCGCTTGGCGGCCATGATGCCCGCGAGTTGAGCCACGCCGAGCACATCGCCCTTCTTGACCTTTCGTGTGTCGATCAGCTTGAGCGTAGCGGCGGCCATGAACACGCTGCCCTTGGCCACGGCGATGCGCGCGGTTGCCGGCTTGTCGGATACATCGACCATGACGGCGTTGCCTTTGGCGTCGATATGGGTGAGTTTTTTAGCCACTGGTGGCCTCCTGCAACAACAGCGCCCGGGTGGCGGCTTCCACGTTGCGTTCGCGCATGAGGGATTCACCGATCAGGAATCGTCGCGCGCCGGTGCGGGCCATGCGGGCAAGGTCGAGGGGCGTCTTGAGGCCGCTCTCGGACACCAGCACGCGGTTGCGGGGCAAGCGGTGGGACAGGCGCTCAGTTACGGCGAGGTCGGTCTTGAGAGTCTTGAGGTTGCGGTTGTTGACGCCGATGAGGGGCGACTTGAGCAGCAGCGCCCGGTCGAACTCTTCCTCGTCGTGAACTTCCACCAGAACATCGAGCCCCAGGGAAAAGGCGTAGCTTTCCAATTCCTGGGCCAGGGCGTCGGTGAGGGCCGCCATGATGAGCAGAATGCAATCGGCGCCGATGGCGCGGGCTTCAGCCACCTGGTAGGGCTCCAGCATGAAGTCCTTGCGCAGAATGGGCAGCGGCACCGCCTCGCGTGCGAGCTGGAGGTAGATATCGCTGCCTTGAAAGTAGTCTTCCTCGGTGAGGATGCTGAGGCAGACCGCTCCGCCGCGCGCATAGGCTTGAGCCAGGGCGACGGGATCGAAGTCGGCCCGTATCAGTCCGGCGGAGGGCGAGGCCTTCTTAATCTCGGCAATGAGGGCATAGACGCCGCGGTCGGCTTTGGCGGAGAGGGCGGCAGCAAAGCCGCGGGTCGGAGGTGCTGCGGCGGCCTGACGCTCCACCTCGGAGAATGGCTTTTCTTTCTTCCTGCGGGAAACACTGTCGCGTTTCCTGGCGCAGATTTCGGCCAACACATCATTCATGGCGTTCTGGCTCACGGCGACGCTTGGCTGGAAGATTGGCTGTTGGTGATGGCCACCAGTGCGGCCAGCACTTTGGCAGCCCTGCCGTTGATGATTGCGTCCAGCGCCATCTCGGAGCCGGCCTTCAGATCGGGCGCTTTGCCGGCGATGACCAGCGCGGCCGCGGCATTCAGCTGCGCGATGTCGCGGTACGCGCCGCCGCGTCCATGCACCAGGGTGCGCAGGGCTGCAGCATTGGTGGCGGCGTCACCGCCCTTCAGATCGCCCGGGCTGGCGCGCTTGAGGCCGATATCCTCGGGCACGATCTCGAAGCTGCGCATATTTCCGCCCAGCATCTCGATCACGTAGGTCGTACCCGTGGTGGTGATTTCATCGAGGCCGTCGCTGCCGTGCACGACCCAGGCCCGCTCGGAGCCCAGGCGCGCGAGAGCTTCGGCCATGGGCATCATCCACTTGCGGTCGAACACACCCACCAGTTGGCGGGTGGCGCCCGCCGGGTTGCACAAGGGGCCGATCAGATTGAAGATCGTACGCACGCCCAACTGCTTGCGCAATTCGGCGACGTTCTTAAAAGCGCTGTGGTGTTTTTGCGCGAACATGAAACCGATGTTGGTTTCCCTGAGCGCCCGCTCCACCGTTTCCGGCGTCACGTCCAGGTTCACGCCCAGTGCGGCGAGCACGTCGGCGGCGCCCGATTGCGAGGTGGCCGCGCGGTTGCCGTGCTTGGCCACGGGCACGCCACAGGCCGCCGTCACCAGCGCGGCGGCAGTGGAGATGTTGAAGGTTCCGGAGTGATCGCCGCCGGTGCCGACGGTGTCGATGGCGCCCTTGGGCGCGTTGACCTTCAAGACCCGGGAGCGCAAAGCCCGCGCGGCGCCCACCAGTTCCGCAGGCGTTTCGCCGCGCACCTTAAGCGCGATCAGGAAGGCAGCACTTTCCACCGGTTCAGCGACGCCCGACATGATGGCGTCGAAGGCGACCTCGGCTTCAGCCTCGTCGAGGACGACGCCGTCGGCTGCCTTGGCGAGATAGGATTTGAGCGCGCTCATTGCGCCGCAGCGACGGTCGCGCTGGTATGCCCCTTGGCCGGACGGTACAGCACCGGTTCGGACAGTGGCGTGAAGCCGGTGGAGCGCAGGAAGTTTCCGAGAATGCGGTGGCCGAAATCCGAGGCGATGCTTTCCGGGTGGAACTGCACGCTGCTGATGGCGAAGTCATTATGGGCAAGGCCCATGATCAGGCCGTCGGCGCTTTCGGCAGTGACGGTGAGCGATGCGGGCAGGGACGGCCGGTCCACCACCAGCGAGTGATACCGTGTGGCGGCAAAGGATGAAGGCACTCCGGCGAACATCGCGTGGCCGGTATGGGTGATGGTGCTGACCTTGCCGTGCATGGGGTCGGGGGCGCGCACGACCTTGCCGCCGAACGCCTGGCCGATGGATTGCAGGCCGAGGCAGACGCCGAACATGGGGATCTTTCCCGCGGCAGCCGCGATGAGCGGCAGGCAGATGCCCGCGCGGTCGGGGTCGCAGGGCCCCGGCGACAGAATGATCCCCGCCGGATTCATAGCCAGGACTTCGTCCACCGCGATTTTGTCGTTGCGGTGCACGACGACGTTCGCGCCCAACTCACCCAGGAAATGCCACAGGTTGTAGGTGAAGGAATCGTAGTTATCGATCAGCAGGTACTGGGGGGACGGCATCGCGTGGGATTCCTAAAAGCTGTGCTGGAAGATGCTAGCGCAACAGGCGCGCGTCAAGGCGTGCGGATTAGCCTGATTTTGCAATGATTTCAGCAAGATTCATGGACCTTTAAGACCACGCCGTCTACAAAATCAGACCATGGGAGAGAAATCCAAGTCAAAGGCCGTCCGCCTGCCGTTCCTCATCGCCATGGGGGTGGCGCTGGTGGGCTTCGGCGTCGTCAGCGGCATCGCCTTCGACATGGCGACACGGCCGGCGGCGCCGCCCAAAGCTTTTCCGGTCTCGGAGGTCCACGCGTCACGGGCCGCGCCCATGCCGAAGGTGGTGTCGCCGCCGTCCGTCGCCGGCGAAAGCGCCCCGGGCGCGGGCAGCATTCTGGATGCCAACACGCGTCGGGCCTGGGCGCCCGAACAGCAAGCCGCGGTTACCCAGCCGCCGCTCACGGCTTTCGCCGTAGCCACCGCCGCCGATCCGAACCGCCCCGCGCTCGCGATCGTCATCGACGACATGGGCCTCGACCGGCCGCGCGCGCTCCAGATGATTGGCCTGCGCGGTCCGCTCACGCTATCGCTGATGACCTATGCCCACGACCTGGCGGGCCTGGTGAAACAGGCTCACGGCGGTGGCCACGAAGTCATGGCGCATCTGCCCATGGAACCGGTCAACCCCAAGGAAAATCCCGGGCGCGGTGCGTTGATGGGAAAAATGGATGACGACGCCATCCGCAAGACTTTGGCGGCCGACCTCGACGGCTGGTCGGGCTATGTCGGCATCAACAACCACATGGGCAGCCGCTTCACCGCCGACCGCAACCGCATGGCGGTGGTGATGGAGGAGCTGAAATCCCGCGGCCTCATGTGGCTGGATTCCCGCACCATCAACGACACCGCCGGTCCGGGCGCCGCGCGCGCCATCGGCGTGCCGTTCATCACCCGCGACATTTTCCTGGATAACGTCGAGACCGTGGACGCGGTGCGCGTGCAACTCGAACTCGCTAAAGCCACAGCGCGCAGCCGCGGCACCGCGGTGGCAATCGGCCACCCGCACGACGCGACCATCACCGCATTGAAGGAATGGCTCCCAAGCCTGGAGGCGGCCGGTGTCGTGCTGGTGCCGGCGACGGAAATCCTGCGGCGTCGCAACGAGCGGGCGCCATCATAAAAAACCCCGCCGCAGGATGAGTGCGGCGGGGTACTCCCTTACGAAGGCGTCTTAAGACCGGTTAGGACGTTGCGGGCGGCCGCTGTGGCGGTCGATGAGCGTCTGGCTCACCAACGAGTTGTCGGACGCGACAATGTCGATTGAGATGGTGTCGGCATCCTTTTCCTTGACCGCGCCGACCTTCAGATGAGGGTTGCCCCGCATGATGAGGCGCGCTTCGGCGAGCTTCTTGGCCTGGTCCGTGGTGAGGGCGAGATCCCGGGTCTTTTCAGGACCGCGGTGATCGCCCATTCCAGGGCCATTCATTCCAGGACCACGCCCACCACGGTGGGCCATCATGCCCTTGCCCGAGAAGCGGTGACGCATTTCGCCGAAGCGGCGTTCGGCGCCGGCGGGCATGCCGGTCTTTGTGGAAATCTCGCGGGTATCCACAAGTGCGCCGGTTTTGGTGACGATCTCAACACTGACGACGCTGTCTTCCTTAGCGGTGACTTTGCCGACTTTCAGGTTAGCGTTGCCGCTCTGGGCGAGGCGCCCGGCAACGATGTCGCGCACCTGGTCGTTGGTGAGCTTCTTATCAATTGTCGGCGGTTCGCGTTCGGGGCCGCCGCGGCGCTGTTCGTCACGGGCCGGGCCACGATCGCGGAGGCGGCCGGGGCCGCCGTCGGTATCCGCCGCGGCGGCAACGCGCACTGGCGGCAGCATGACGGTTCCATCGGGTTCAATGGCGGCAGCGGCGGGTTGCAGCGTGGCGGCCATGCCGGCCACGAGGATCACCGCGCAGGTGGCAAACCCGTTCGCGCGCAACGGCAGAGGCTGACTCGCAATCATAATGTATCTCCTTGCTATGAACCGCCATCAGGGACGGCTCATAAGAAGAGACGCTAGTCTTTCGCCAATCCTGCGGTGGGATCGGTGTCTGGCAGCCATGTAATGGGATCACGGACGCGCTATCACTGCCGCGAACCGTGTGCATTGCGCCCACATTTTGGCGCGCGCGGGCGCTTAAGAATTGCCGCCGCCGAAAAACCGCACTGCTTCTTGTGCAGCACGGATCAAGGCCTTCGCCTTGTTGTTGCTTTCCTGGAACTCGGCCTCAGGGTCGCTGTCCACGACCACGCCGCCACCGGCCTGGATGTAGATCTGGCCGTCCTTCACCACGGCGGTGCGCAAGGCGATGCAGGTGTCCATGTCGCCGTTGGCGGAGAGGTAGCCGATGGCACCGCCGTAGAAGCAGCGGCGTTCGGATTCCAGTTCGTCGATGATCTCCATGGCCCTGATCTTGGGCGCGCCTGAAACCGTGCCGGCAGGGAAGCCGGCCATCAGCGCATCCATGGCATCGTAAGCGGGATCGATCTCGCCCTCGACGTTGGAGACGATGTGCATGACGTGGCTGTAGTACTCGATGGTCATCTGCTCGGTGACTTTGACCGAACCCGTTTTGCAAACACGGCCCACGTCGTTGCGGCCGAGATCGAGCAACATCAGGTGCTCGGCGAGTTCCTTGGGATCCGACAGCAGGTCCTGGGCGAGCGCATCGTCCTCGGCTTTGGTCTTACCGCGCTTCCGCGTACCGGCGATGGGCCGGATGGTGACCTTGCCGGCGCGCAGGCGCACCAGGATCTCCGGGCTGGAGCCGACCAACGAAAATCCATCGAAGGTGAGGCAGAAGAGGAACGGCGCCGGATTCAGCCGGCGCAGCGAGCGGTAGAACGAGAAGGCCGGCAGGTCGAAGGGCACGCGGAAGCGCTGCGAAGGGACCACCTGAAAGATGTCGCCGGCGCGGATGTACTCCTTCGCGCGCTCGACCATCTTGTGATAGCCGGCCTGGCCGATGTTGGACACGGCCTCGGTGAAGCGCGCCGCTGCCTGGGGCACGTGATGCGGTACGGCTTTGCCCAGACGAACCACCACATCCTCAAGGCGCGCTCGGGCGCCCTCGTAGGCGTCCTCCGGCGTCAGGTTCGGGCGCGGGTAGACCGGCGCCACCACGATCATGGTGTCCTTGACGTTATCGAAGATCACCGTGATCGTCGGGCGCATGAAAACGCCGTCGGGAATACCGATAGTGTCGGGTTTTTTGTCCGGGATGCCCTCCACCAATCGAATGGTGTCGTAACCCATATAGCCGATCAGCCCAGCGGCCATGGGAGGCAGGTGCTCGGGCAAGGTGATGCGTGAACTGCTCATGAGGGCGCGCAGCGAGGCCAGCGTGGTCTTGTCGTCTTCAAGGAAAACCGGCGACACGCCCGGTTTCACCTCACGGCAGATTTCGGCGCGTTGGCCCTTGCAGCGCCACACTAGGTCCGGATCGGTTGCGATGAAGGAGTAACGCCCGCGCACAGCGCCGCCCTCGACGGATTCCAGCAACGCCGAG
The DNA here is from genome assembly GCA_947470105.1 of Fidelibacterota bacterium. Lineage (GTDB taxonomy): Bacteria > Pseudomonadota > Alphaproteobacteria > Rhodospirillales > Rhodospirillaceae > SHVO01. Next base: position 14,367 of record CANISR010000052.1, read on the forward strand.
AACGGCCGCTCCTGGCCGAGCTTGAGCATCACCGAAACCGGAGTGTCGATATCGCCGGCGAGTTCTGTCCATAAAACCTGCGCCGCACCGCTGGCGTAGGCAGCGTTGAAGTCCGCACGGCCGGGAAACACGTCCATATGACGCCTGCCTTTCCAGGCTCGGGGGATCAGCGCTGGCGGCTGATCATGTCGTCGATGATGGCGGTATTTACTTCCACCGGATACCGCTTGCTGAAGGCGCGGGTGATCTGGTCCATCAGGTCGCTGCCGATGGCGGTCTTGAGGCCCTCCACCAACTGCCCGTAACCGCTGGCGGCATCAGTGGACTGGGCCGGGCGGATTTCCTTGAGGCGCGCGATCACCACGCCGTCGAGCACGGTGGCGGTGATCACATCGCCGACCTTGGCGTTGAACAACGGCTCGAGCACTTCCGGACTCACGCGGCGGGTGTCGACGACGGCGCCCTGCTGCGGGCTTTCGCCGAAACGGGTGACCGGTCCCAGCGGGGCATAGGACAGGCGCTTGTCGGCGGTTTCCAGGCTGGTCATAGCCGTGGTGGCGGTGATCTGGGCGGCGGCCTTGTCCGCGATCTCGCGGGCCATGGCTTCGCGCTGCTGCTTTTCCCACATTAAGGTTGCCTGAGCCTTCACGTCGCCGAGGGGCTTCGGCTTCGGCGGCGTAATGGATTCCACCTTGAGCACGTAGTAGCCGTCGCGCGCGGCGGTTTCCTTGAGGCCGCTGTCCGCGCCGCTCTGAAGCGTGAACGCCGTGCGAATGAAGGCCTGCCGCTCCGGGATATTGGCGATATCGGCGCCGAAGGGCGTCCTGCCGTCGCGGTCCAATTCGAAGACGTAGTGGCGGCCGCCGACAGCCTTGGCGGCGTCTTCCATGGAGGCGCCCGCAGCTACCTGATCCTCAAGCTGCACCGAGGCGTCGTACATGGCGGTGACGCCCTTGTCGGCGACCAGGGCGGTGCGAACCTGTTCCTTCACGGTGTCGAAGGGCTGCACGTTTTCAGGCGTGATGGCGGTCACCTCGAACAGGTGCCAGCCCAGATCGGTCTGCACCGGCGGGCTGATCTCATTGGCGGGGAGCACGAACACGACGGCGATGGTTTTCGCAAGCGGTGAGTCGGTGGCGAGGTCGCCCATGTCGATGACATCGCCGGCGTTGAGGCGCGCGGCGAGGGCGGCCAGCGATTCACCGGCTTTGGCGTCGGCCTTGGCGGCGGCGGCCTTTTCCTCGGTGTCGAAATTCACCTGCACCACATGGCGCTTGGCCACGGTGCGGTACTTGGCGGCGTTTTGCTCGTAATAGGCCTTCAGGTCGGCGTCCTCGATGGTCTCGGGTTTTACCATCTCCTTGGCGTTCAGAATCACGGCGCCGACTTTTCGGTATTCCGGCGCGGTGAAGGTCGAAAGATTTGCGTCGTAGACGGCCTTGATGTCGGCGTCGGTGGGCGTCTTGGTCAGCGGCAGGGTCGGCGCGGTCACCAGCAACGTCTCGGCCACGCGGGATTCGGTGCGGTAGCTGAACAGCGCGTCCGCGAGCGTCTTGGGCGCGCCGGCATTGGCAGCGAGGGGCCGTGTCATGCGCTGCGCCCGCAGGTCCTGCTCGAACATATCGACGAAGCCGCGTTCGGTCATATTGGCCTGGCCGAGGACCTGGGCGAACTGCATCTGGCTGAACTGGCCGGTGGTGGGATCGGCGAACATCTTTTCGTTGCGGATGATGCTGAGCAACGTTTCCTTGGGAATCACCACGTCCATGGCTGCGCCGGCGGCGTTGACGGTGGTCGTGCGGGTGATGTCCTGGATTAGCGCCTGGGCGATGGAGCGGCGGAAGGATTCCTCGGTGGTAGCGGTGGGGCCCATTGACTGCTTGAAGCGCTCGATTTCCTGGGTGTACCGGCGCTGGAAATCGTCGGTGCGGATTTCTGCCTTGCCGATCTTGATAGCGATGGACGGATCGAGGCCGCCGGTGCCGATGAAGTCGCCTACGCCCCACACCCCGAACGACACCATCAACAGACCCAGGAAGATCTTGATGGCGATGCTGTCTTTGTAGGAGCGGAACTTTTCAATCATGGGGGCACTTTGAATTTGGGAGTTGCGCGCGGGGCTAAGAGCCACCTCACGGGTTTGGAATGGGCCGCATAATAGGTGCGGGGCCTGGGGGCGGCAAGCATCGCCTTGAAAGCAGTTTTGCTCGTTATAACTTGGGGTTAGATAGGAATTGCGGAAGGCGGCCTCGCATTGCGGCCGGGCCTAAAGCAGGCTAGCAAGGGCCGGGTAAAAAAACGGGCTGGGAGCGTCCCCCATGGAATATCTGATCGCCGGCAACTGGAAGATGAACGGATCAGTGGCTTTCGCCCAGGAACTGGCCGCGAATTTGGCCGCCAAGAATAAAGCGGGGGCGCCGCGGGCGGCCGTCCTGTTGTGTCCACAGGCGCCGCTGCTCAGTCTGGTGGCTGGAATCTGCGCCGGGAGCGGGATCGCGGTCGGGGCCCAGGACTGCCACACCGCGGACAAGGGCGCCCACACGGGCGATATTGCCGCCGGCCTTATTGCTGAACTGGGCTGCAGCTATGTCATTGTCGGCCATTCCGAGCGCCGGGCGGATCATGGTGAGACCGATGCCGCCGTGCGCGCCAAGGCCGAGGCGGCGCTGCGGGCCGGGCTGACGCCCATTATCTGTGTCGGCGAAACCGACGCAGAGCGGGAAAAGGGGCAGACGTCCGAGGTCATTGCCCGCCAGGTCAAGGGCTCGGTGCCGCAAGCCGCCACCGGGGGTAATTGCGTCATCGCTTACGAGCCCGTCTGGGCTATCGGCACCGGTAAGACCGCAACCGTGGCCGACATCGCGCCCGTCCACACGCAGATCCATGGGCTGTTCGGCGAGAGCGGTCGGATCGGGGCGGGCCTGAGAGTGCTCTACGGGGGGTCGGTCAAAGGCTCCAACGCTGCAACCATCCTGGCGTGCGCTGGTGTCGGCGGTGCTCTGGTGGGGGGCGCCAGCCTCGACCCTGAGGATTTCTGGAAAATCGTCGGCGCTTGCCCATAAGCGGGTCCCACCCCATATACGCCCCGATACCCGTGTTTTCCTTGGGTTTTCAGAGGATTTACGGCGGGATTCAGTGAAATTTCCCTGGCCTTGGGGCCGGGGGGAGACTAAAAGACCCCCGCACCCCGGATCCAGTCGAGACCGGGGCGGGATCAGATAAGGTTTCAAGGCTCCATGCTTCAGGTTTTCGTCGTCATCCACATTCTGATCACCGTCGGATTGATCGCCCTCATTCTGCTTCATAAGAGCGAAGGCAATGCCGCCGGCGGCGGGTTCTCGGTATCCGCGACCGCGGCGATGATGCAGCCCCGTTCGCGTCCCAATCCCTTGAGCCGCGCCACCGGCATCCTCGGCATCGGTTTCTTCGTCACCAGCCTGGGCATCGCGCTATTGGCCAAGAATGTCGGTCCGCCGCCGTCGCTGCTTGATACGCCCGGCGTCAGCTCCGGCAGCGCGCCGCGGGTGGACGAGATCGCGACGCCCACCGCGGAGAAGTCGGCTGCGCCGGCCCCGGAAACATCCACGCCTGCGGCCGCTCCGGCGGTTCCTGTCGTGCCCACGGTTCCCAAAAACTGATGGCCCGCGGCGGATGGTTCTTCACCCTCCGCCGACACCACCATCGCCACCAGAGCCTCGGGCGAACTTTTCCACAGAAATTTTTCGTTGGTAGCGCGATTCTTCGGACGCGCGCTTGCCGTCATTTTTTCTTGAGATACATTAGCCGCCCATGACGCGTTTTATTTTCATCACCGGCGGCGTGGTTTCCTCTCTCGGTAAAGGCCTTTGCTCCGCATCCCTCGGTGCGCTGCTGCAAGCGCGCGGCTACCGGGTGCGGCTGCGCAAGCTCGACCCGTACCTCAACGTCGATCCGGGCACCATGAGCCCGTATCAGCACGGTGAGGTCTATGTGACCGACGACGGCGCCGAGACCGACCTCGACCTTGGTCACTACGAGCGTTTCACCGGCGTATCCTCGCGCGGCAGCGACAGCGTCACCACCGGGCGCATTTACTCCAACGTCATCGCCAAGGAGCGCCGCGGCGACTATCTCGGCGGCACGGTGCAGGTCATTCCCCACGTCACCGACGCCATCAAGGAATTCATCCAGGCCGATATTACCGACGAGGATTTCGTGCTGTGTGAGATCGGCGGCACCGTGGGCGACATCGAGAGTCTGCCGTTCCTGGAAGCCATCCGCCAGCTCGGCAACGAACTGGGCGCGGAGCGTTCACTATTCATGCATTTGACCCTGGTGCCGTTCATCTCGGCCGCCGGTGAGCTCAAGACCAAGCCGACCCAGCATTCGGTCAAGGAACTGCTCGGCCTTGGCATCCAGCCCGACATTCTCATGTGTCGTATCGACCGGCCGCTGCCGAGTTCGGACCGGCGCAAGATCGCGCTGTTCTGCAATGTGCGCGAGGAGGCCGTGATCCCGGCGATGGATGTTGACACCATCTACCGCGTGCCGATCGCCTATCACGACGAAGGCCTGGACACGCAGGTCTGCAAACATTTCAAGCTGCCCACGGAACAGGAACCGGTCCTCCAGCGCTGGTCCGACATCGTCGAGAACGTCTGCCGCCCCGAGGGCGAAGTCACCATCGCGGTGGTCGGCAAATACGTGCAGCTCAAGGACGCGTACAAGTCCCTGTCCGAGGCCCTTGAACACGGCGGCATCGCCAACCGCGTGAAGGTGAAGCTGGACTGGATCGATTCAGAAATCTTCGAGCGCGAGGATGTGGTTTCGCATCTTGAGCATGTGGACGGCATTCTCGTCCCCGGCGGGTTCGGAGAGCGCGGCGCCCAGGGCAAGATCCTGGCGGCGAAATTCGCGCGCGAACGCAAGGTGCCGTACTTCGGCATTTGCTTCGGCATGCAGATGGCGGTGATCGAAGCCGCCCGGAATATCGCCGGCATCGAGAAGGCGAGCTCCACCGAATTCGGCCCGACGCCCGACGCCGTGGTGGGCCTCATGACCGAGTGGGTCAAGGGCAATGAAGTCCAAAAACGTACGTCAGAGACGGACAAGGGCGGCACCATGCGTCTCGGCGCCTATCCCTGCGCGCTCAAACCCGGCAGCCGCGTGGCGGAGATTTATGCGTCGCCCTCCATCACCGAGCGCCACCGTCATCGCTATGAAGTGAACATCAACTACCGCAGCCAGTTGGAGAAGACCGGGCTCGTGTTCTCCGGCATGTCGCCCGACGGCGTGCTGCCGGAAATCGTGGAATATCCCGATCACCCGTGGTTCGTGGGCGTGCAGTTCCACCCGGAGCTGAAGTCCAAGCCGTTCGAACCGCACCCGCTGTTCACGTCCTTTATCCAGGCGGCGGTTACGCAAAGCCGGCTGGTGTGATGCGGGCCGCGGTCGCTGCCGCGTTTCTGCTGTTTGCGGCTACAGCGTCCGCAGCGCCCATCGACGACATCCAGACAAGCCTCCGGGCCCAGCAATTCGATACTGCAGTGCCCAAGCTGCGCGCGCTGGCAGAGGCCGGCGACGCGACCGCCCAGTTCGCTCTGGCGACGGTGCTCGAGGGCGCCTTCGGTTATCCTAAGACGGACCCCAAGGAAGCCGCGCGGTGGTATCGGCGGGCGGCCGATCAGAATATTCCCGAGGCTCAAACCGCGCTCGCCGACCGTCTCATGCAAGGCGTGGGCATAGATAAGAATTACGACGAGGCCGCGAAGCTATATCGCGCCGCCGCGGACAAGCTGCCCGTAGCGGCGGCGCACCTCGGTGATCTGTATTGCTACGGCGTCGGCGTCAAGGAAGACACGGCCGAATGCGCCAAATGGTACCGCAAGGCCGCTGAAGGCGGGATTGCTCACGCCGCCTCATCGTTAGGCGGAATGTACGCCGTCGGCAACGGTGTGGCCAAGAACGACGCCGAAGCCAATACCTGGCTGCGCAAAGGCGCCGAAGGCGGCGACGTCATGGGGCAATACGGCCTGGCCGCGGCGTATCGCGCGGGCGCGGGCGTCCCGAAGGATTATGTGGAAGCCTATGTCTGGCTCTCCGTCGCCCAAGCCAACCCCGGTGCTGCGGCCTTCGGGACAGACCTTCAGAAGGCTATCGGCGAGGACCTCGCCGACACCATCGCGCATCTCACGCCGGCGCAGAA
>CANISR010000053.1 GCA_947470105.1 Fidelibacterota bacterium
CAGGTTCAATCCCTGCACCGCCCACCATCTCCAAGCAGCCGCCCGCGACACAATTCCTTTTTTCGTATTTCGAGTGCGGACCTTGCCCCACTCGGCACAGCCCTTTCTCCGAATATTGCGCTACTGTCGCCGCGGGGGATCGGATCGCCTAGGAGCGATCCGCTCAAACACTGCGACCGTGCGGCTCGCTGAGCTATGGGCGCAAAGCACAACGTAAGCTACGCGACTATGCTGTTCTAAAGCTTTAGCGTTGAGGCGCGTTGTACTCTCCGAATAGCAGCAGACCCTCAAGCTCCGCGATTTGCGCCAATACGGTACGCTGCAACACACCTTCGAACTAATGGCCTTTCCTTAAGCGCGGTAAGCATGCCTGAGAACACCACTGGCTACACTCGCCCGGCAAAGGTTTTCCACTGGCTCACGGTGTTGGGAGTGATTTGCGCTATCTCCCTCGGCCTTCTCATGATGAACCTGGAAGGGCCGCTACAGAGCCGGCTGTTTGATCTGCATCGCTCTTTCGGGGCATTGGTCCTCGGCCTCACGGCGCTGCGGCTGGGCTGGCGCGTGTTCCACAAACCGCCGCCGCTGCCTGCGGGGTTGCCGGCGTGGCAGCATCAGGTTTCGCAGCTTGTGCATTGGGCGCTCTATGGGCTGCTGTTCATCACGCCGCTGCTGGGGTGGGCGGGGACGTCGGCTTACCGGGCGCCGATCAGTGTGTTTGGGTTGTTTTTTCTGCCGCCGATTGTTGATGAAAATCGGGCGCTGTCGGAGAAGCTGCTGGGCCTGCATGGGCTCGCGATGCTGGCGCTGTCGGCGCTGATCACGATGCATGTGGGGGCGGCACTGTTTCATCACTTTGTGCGCAAAGATGGCGTGCTGGCGCGGATGTGGCCGTGGCGGATCTAGTTACCGCAGCGGCACGATCCTCACGTCCGCGCTTCTGATCGGCACGACGTCAAATCCGAGCGCGTTCAGCTTGTTGATCATCACTTCGGCATCGGCCTTGCACCCGGCATAACGTCCTTCGCCGACCAGGTTGGTCTTCGCAAAACCACCGCGGGCGATTGCGCGTTCGTTCAGGAACTGCTCAAGGCGCCCCTCTTCCGAAGCCATGACTTCGGCGAGCGCCTCGACCTCAGGATCGTCGGACAAGCCCGCGCCGCTACACTTGTCGTGTGCCATCAATCCCCCCGGAAAATCCCGTGCGCGGTCATGCGCGGATAGTGCCCGCGCCATTATCCACAAAATGCAGCGCCCCAGTAGCAGCTGCGCTGCATCACCACTTTGCACCGTGTAAATGATGTGCGGCGGGGATGTGGCCGTGGCGGATTTAGCGGAGAAAAGTGACTTTGAGGGGGGACGAGAGGGGGGAGAGGGCGGAGGTTAGAATCAGATTCCAGAATCAGATTCCAGAATCCAGATTCCAGATTCCTTCCTTAAGGGGTTTTCAGGTTTAGCGTGTCGCATCCACGCCTTCGACACCCATACAGTTTCACGTGAAACTTTTTTCTGAGCGTCTGTGCAAAACCTGCGGCGTTATTCGGCGCCGGCGCCTTCGTCCAGGATGTCGCTGATCTGTTCGCCCAGGTCGCTGTACTCGCGGAGCAGGCGCTGGAAAGGCGTGGGCGGTTCGCCGCTGGCTTCTTCCCTGCGGTCCAGCTCGGCTTCCTCGGTCCAGGTGTCGATGGCTTCGTGCGCCTTGTCGACGATGTCCTTGCGGATCTTGGGGCCGGTCTTGCCGACCTCACCGTGGCCCAGCTCCAGGGACAGCAAGGCGGTGATTTCGGTGAATTTGGCGCCGTGCTGGCTGCGCAGGTTTACGAGGGCCGCGCGCTGCGCTTCGGTGAGGCTCATCCTGGTTTGACTTCCTTTTTGGGCGGCTTACGCCGTCGGCTGGCCGAACGGGGTCGACTGGAAAACGGCCTTTTCTTCGTCGGTCATATCGACCGGCACCTTCTCGAACAAGGGCGTGCTGAGGTAGCGCTCGCCGGTGTCGGGCAGCATGCAGAGGATGTTTGCGCCCTTTGGGGCCCTGGCGGCAATAGCCAGGGCGCCGGCAAACGTGGCGCCCGAGGAGATTCCGACGAAAATGCCCTCTTTCGCCGCCAGATCCTGGCTGCAGCGCATGGCGTCGGGGCCGGCGATGGTGATGACCTCATTGATGAAATCCTGCTTCACCGCGTCCTCGGTCACCTTGGGGATGAAATCCGGGGTCCAGCCCTGCATGGGATGTGGGGTCCAGGACGGATGGCCCTTGGACGGCGATCCGTCGGCATTGCGCTCCTGCGCCACTTTGCTGCCCAGCAGGGGTGCGGTGGCGGGTTCGCAGACCACGATCTTGGTCTTGGGGCTTTCCTTCGCCAGCACGCGGCCCACGCCCTGCAGCGTGCCGCCGGTGCCGTAGCCGGTGACCCAGTAGTCCAGGGTCTCGCCGCTGAAATCCGCCAGGATCTCGCGCGCGGTGGTGCGTTCGTGGATGTCCGGGTTGGCGGGGTTCTCGAACTGGCGGGCGTAGAACCAGCCGTGGGCCTTGGCCAGTTCCTTGGCCTTTTCCACCATGCCGGTGGCGCGCAAGGCCGCGGGGGTGAGGATCACTTTGGCGCCAAGAAAGCGCATGAGCTTGCGGCGCTCGACGCTGAAACTCTCGGCCATGGTCACCACCAGGGGATAGCCGCGCTGGGCGCAGACCATCGCCAGGCCAATGCCCGTATTACCACTCGTGGCTTCGATGACGGTCTGGCCGGGTTTCAGCTCGCCGGATTTTTCCGCGGCTTCGATGATGCCCAGGGCCAGGCGGTCCTTCACCGAGCCCAGCGGATTGAACGCCTCGATCTTCACCCACAGATTTACGCCCGCGGGCGCCAGCTTGTTGATGCGCACCACCGGCGTGCGGCCGATGGTTTCGACGATATTGGCGTAGCGGGTCATGGGGGCTGTCCTCCGGCGTTTGTCCTAAGGCTGCAGTATCGCATCTCCCACAGCCCTGCTCCAGACGTCCTCGATTTCGCGGATTGACGCCTGATCATTAAACAACAGGTCGCTGCGGTCGGCGATGGCGGCCCGGACCTCCTTGCGGAACGCCTGGTCGTGGACCGCGCGCCCGGCCAGGTGCGCGTAAGCTTCGGGTGAGTCGGCGATCATCGCGTCCACGCCCATGCGGCGATAGAACGCGAGGGTATGGCGGCCGCGCATGAAGGCGCCCGGCTGGTGCACGATAGGCGTGCCCATGGCCAGGGCCTCGAGCGAGGTCTTGCCGCCCGACCACTGCGGAATATCCAGCAGCACATCCGCGGCGCGCGCCATGGCCAGGAAGGCGTTGCCCTTCATGCGCGGCAGGAAGCGGACACGTTCAATGTCGCGGCCACACACATTTTCCAGGCGGGCCGTGAGGATGGCGATAGTCGCGGGGCTGTGGCCCATGAAGTAGAGAATGCCGTCGCTGTCCTGGCGCAGGATAGCTGCCAGCGTGGCGTCGAAATCCGGATGCGCCTTGAACATGCTCTGGGCGCAGACATAGGACGGGCGGGTCTTATCAATAAATGTGTCGGCGACATCGGGCGGGGCGGGGCGTTCGCCGGAGAACGTGAGCCCCGCGAGGCGCACCAGCTTTTCACGGTAGTGCGCTTCGGCGCCGGGTGGCTCCATGGCGTCCACGGACAGGAACATATCTATCTGCGGCAGTCCGCTGGTAATGGGGTGGCCCCAGGCCATGCTTTGCACCGTCGCCAGGCGGGCAAAGGCCAGGAAATAGGTGAAGTGATCCATACCTATTTCCGGACAATGCAGAATGTCGAGGCCGGCCTCGGCGATGACGGTCCGGGCGCGCGCCAGGTCCGGCGGCAGGTCGACGATGGGCGCTACAGCCGCGAACTTGGGCGTGATGCTGTCCTGGCCGGCGGCCGGCGTGCGAAACAGCACGAGGTCGAACCGCGTGCGGTCCAGTCCCGCGGCAAGTCCCAGCGTCAGATAGCCGACGGTGTGCTTGGAGAAGAAGTTGGAGACGATGCCCACCTTGAGGCGCGCACCCGGCTTGCGCCCCACATGGGGGGCCGTGAAATCCAGGGACGGCGTGCTGCTGCGGAAGTATGCCGCCTGAGCCTCCTGCAACGCGCGGTCGTCGCGGGCCTGGTAGCCGAGGAAGAAGTTGGGGCCGAGGCCCAGCGCCCAGGGGTCGGCCAGCGGTGCTTCGGGGCCTGCTTTCAGTGTTGCCGCGAACGCGGCGCGCGCCGCGTCCATCTCCGCCACGTCGCGCGCCACCACCGGCTGAATGGTCGCGGCCTTGAAGCGCGTGGCCGCCATGATGTCCGGTGCATCGGGTACAGCCGCACGGCGCAGCAAGACCTCGCGCGCCTTTTCCGTCGCGCCATCGAGACGCCAGAGATCGGCGAGACCATCGAGAGCGGTGCCGCACTGCGGGTCAAGGGCCAGGGCGGCCTGGAACGCCGTCTCCGCGGCGGCGCTGTTGGCCACCAGCATCCACAGCCGCCCGGTTTTCACATGGGCCAAGGGGTCGGCGGGCGTAAGAACTTCGAGCTGCGTGCTGAGCTTCACCGCGCGCTTGAGGTCGCCGGCCGCCTGAGCCAGCTCGATCGCCAGGCGCAACAGGTTGGCGTCGGCGGGGTGTGCGGCGCGAGCCGCGTCCGCCACCACCAGCGCCTCCCGCACACGGCCGGCGGCGGCCAGGCCTTGGGCATACATAAAGCAGGTCCGGGGATCGGTGGGCGCGACGGCGTGAGCCTCGGCAAACGCCGCGAGGGCCGCGGCCAGATCCGCACGCGCAAGGTGCGCCTGTCCGGCGTCGAGCAACTGCGCGAGTGTTTCGGAAGGATTCATTTTGTCCGGCGCGGTCGTCCCAGTATGTTGCGCCCATGCTTGCTTCAAAGACCCCCACTTTACAAGGCCTTGTGACCCCTGCTGCATGACCCCTGAATCGCCCAAAGCGCTGATGGCCGCCGGCGTCAAAGCCGCAAACCGGGGTGAGATCGCCGCCGCCGTGGAATTGTTCATCGCGGTGGGCGCAAGCCATCCCGGGAACAAGACCGCCGTTCAGGATGCGGCGAAAGCCCTGCGTGCGCTGGGTGAACCGCGCGTGGCGGCGGCTGTGCTCGAAATCGGGGTTCAGCATGCCCCGCGGAGCTGGGCCCTGCTCGACGCGATGGCGGGCGCTTATACCGCGGCCGGCATGGTGGAAGATGCGTCCAACGTGCTTCAGCGAACAGCGGTGATGATGGAAGACCTGGTCGCCGCGGCCCCGTCCCGTGTCGCGATCTGGATCGACCTTGGCAAGCTGTGGACCAAGTTGAACCAGTGGCCGGCCGCGGAAAACGCCTATCGCAAAGCCGTTGCCGTCGCGCCCCAGGATGCCGGCGCCGCGTTGCATCTGGGCGCATTGCTGATGACTGTCGGTAAGCTGGAAGAAGCCCGCCAGCACCTGAACACAGCCCGCGCATTGGACGCCGCCTCCGCCATGGCGCACCTCAACGCGGCGCGGGTCGAATTCAGGCTGGGAAATTTTGCCGAGGCCATCGCGGCCAGCACCGCCGCCATCGCCCTCGCGCCGGATCTGGCCGAGGCCCACCAGATTCTCGGCACGGCCTTGCTGGAAACCGAACATACGGCAGAGGCCAGAATAGCCCTGAACACGGCGGCGGATTTACAGCCCGAGTCCATCGGCACGCTTATCAATCTCGCCCGCGCCGAATCCTTGTTGGGGCGCGCGGGCGCCGCCGAAATCCGCCTTATGCAGGCGCTCTCCCTCGACCCCAATAATGTGCGCGCCCGGTCGCTCCTGGACGGCGGCGCGGACGCGGAGACCGGCGCGGAGGCTAAATCCCTCCTGCAGCAGGCGTGGGCCGCGGACCACGGACACAGCTTTCAGGCCGCCCGGGAAAGCTATGACGCGGTGCTCGCCAAAAGCCCCGGGCACGCCTTCGCGCTCTCGCGCTTGCTTACGATGGATGGCATCGAAGGGCGGCTCGATGACGCGACGGCGCACCACCGCCTTCTGACGGCGAGCCTCGCCCAGGCCAATCTCGCGGCCATGAGCTGGATGCACCTGGCGGTGGTCGCGTATCAAGCGGTGCTGCGGCCGCTGCCCCAGGCCCTGTCCACGGCGGTGGCCGCCGCCATGGACCGCCAACTCACCGCACAGGCAAAAATTTTCCCGCCGGCGGAACAGGCGCCCCTGGCCGGACGGCGCCTGAAGGTGGGCTATCTTTCTTCGATGCTGCGCGATCATCCCATCGGCCATGTGACCGCGGCGCTGTTTGGCGCCCATGACCGCGCAAAGTTCGATGTTCATGTGTTCTACCTGCCGGAAGGGAACGACACGTCCTTCACGCAAATTATTGCCAGCAGCGTCGAACATTTCATCACATTGCCCGACACCACGGAGGCCATGACGCAGGCCATCGCGGCGCGGGACCTCGATGTCCTGGTCTATCTCGACGGCTATATGTCGCTGGCGCTGTTGCCGGTGATGGCGGCGAGGCCTGCGCGAACCCAGGTGTTCTGGCTGGGCCACGCCGGCAACTGCGACATTTCCGCCATCGACTATGTGCTGGCCGACGCGACGGTGGTGCCGCCGGGCGAAGAACATCTGTACACGGCGAAAGTCGAACGGCTGCCCGTCACCTATCACTGCGCATCGCCACATCCTATCGGAGCGCCCATGACCCGCGCCGAGGCCGGACTGCCGCCGGAAGGATTTGTATTCTGCGCCTTCAACAATCCCGAAAAGATCGACGCCCGCGTTTTCGCCGTGTGGATGCGCATCCTCGCCCGGACCCCCGGCAGCGTGCTGTGGCTGTCGCGCACCTTGAGCCCGTCGGTGGAGGAGAACCTGCGCGCGGCGGCGCGCGCCGCGAGGATCGATGGACAGCGCCTGATCTTCGCCGCACGCCTGCCGGATAAGGCGCGCCATCTCGCCCGCCACCTGCTGTGCGGCCTGTTCCTCGACACCCTGACGCTCAATGCCTCGACCACCGCTCTGGATGCATTGTGGTCGGGCCTGCCGCTGCTGACGGTAACCGGGGACCGCTTCGGCGCCTGGATCGCCGCCTCATTCCTGAAAGCACTCGGCCTCGCCGACATGATCGCCGCGGATCTGCAAGCTTACGAAGACCGCGCCGTCCACCTGGCGACCCATCCCGATGCCCTGGGCGCGATTCATTCGCAGTTGGCTGCGAATCTGGAAACCCAGCCGCTGTTTAAGATCGAAAGCTTCTGCCGCGCGCTGGAGGCGAGCCTTCAGCGAATTTGCCTTGAAAACAGGCAGGACGCGCCAACCTAACGGCTCGGTTTCATGGGCGGCGGCGCGATCAACTCTACGCTCATGAATGGCCGTTTGGCGTCGAATATTGTTCCGTGCCGCGCCACGTCGACAGTCACAACCATCATATTCAATTGCTCGAATGCCTTGACCTATATCAATGCGCCGCGCGGGGCAGCAGATCAGTGTGCCACCGCTTTCACCGACTGGTGCACATGTGATTCCTTTTCTCCGCCACATCGACAGCGTTCGCTCCGGCCTCGCGCGTCTGCATCGCGCTCCTTAGACCGCACCCATACATCGATCACCTATGAACACGCCCGCTCTCAGGCCGTGGTGGCCCGCCACTCCGGCATCGGCCGCCGAACTTGCCCTGTCTCTGCGCGAGACCAGCGCCGCGCAGCAATTGTTCGAGCTGTGCGCCGTGGCGGTCGCGGCGCAGGAGTGGACGATTTTCACCGGCGCCATGGCGGCGCTGTGCGACGTGGGTGCGCGCAGCATCCGCAACATGGTCGAGACCGCCAAGTTCGACAGCAGTTGGGGAATTCTCTACGGCCAGACGGGCATGCCCGCCGACCTGTATCCGCTGTTCATGGAAATCCTGAAAAGCGCGCGGCGATTCACGCTCGCGGAAGGCCAGACGGCAAGCCGGGTGCAGCGCCTGGCGGTGCTGCAGCAGGCCCTGGCCAGCCCCGACCTGCGCGGGCTGAACCTGCCCCCGGATCTGAAGGCCGCGCTTTTAAGCTAGGCGGCCTTCACGGCCGCTGTTGGATGGATGGCGCAGAATCCCGCGTCATTGGCGGCCTCGATCGGAACCCCCTTGAGGGCGGTCGCGTATTCCTCGGTCATATCGCTTGGGAATATGAAACACGGCGTCGGCGCGCCGAGGTTGATGCAGGCGAAAGAGTAGAACCGTTCGCCCAGCCCCTTATTGCGAAACCGCGGCACGATCCAGGAATAGGATGAGGTCATGGTGGATTTATCCAGCATCATGAACCCCACCAGCAGGCGGCCAACGCGGGCGGTGAAGATCATGAGATCGCCGTGAGCGTGCAGCGCCATACGGTCGCTGATCCAGGCCTCGGTGTTGCCACCGGGAACCCCGACAGTGCGCACGATCGTCCGCAGTTGGCTCAGCAGGTCCCCCTGGGACGCCACCAATTCAACGCGGATTTCGGACGGCACGCGGTTGCCGAAAGAACGGTCGATGAACATAAGACCCTCGCAAGACTCGGAGCATTCATCCTGCGTGCCAAACGCCAAAGAGCCTTTAACGGCGGGTCTTTCTACGCAAAGGTTGAAAGTTCGACAGGTCGCACCCTGCCATCGAATTGCGCCTACTGTTGGGGGGGTAAACCGGCCTAATCTGGCCCGCCTTTACCAGGGATAGTCCCCATGCTGATCAACTGCATCGCCTATCAGGACGGCCGCAAACTCGCCGATATCCCGATTCAGGACATCAGCAAGTATGTCGAGCGCCCGGACTGTTTCGTCTGGGTGGCCCTGAAGGATCCGTCGAACGAAGAACTCGCCGAAATGCAGGAGGAGTTCGGGCTGCACGAACTGGCGGTGGAGGATGCCCATACCGGTCACCAGCGCCCCAAGGTGGAGGAGTACGGCGATTCCATCTTCGCGGTAATGCACCTGATTGAGCTTATCGACGGCGAACTCAATGTGGGGGAAATCGACGTCTTCGTCGGGCGCAACTACGTGCTGTCGGTGCGCAACCGCAGCCAGCAGCAGTTCGTCGGCGTGCGTGACCGTTGCGAGCGCGAACCCCACCTGCTCAAGCAGGGGTCGGGCTTCGTGCTTTACGCTTTGATGGATGCGGTGGTGGACCGCTATTTCCCGATCATCGACGGCATCGAGTCCGACCTCGAGGCCATCGAGGAGCAGATTTTCGCCAAATCATCGGCCCGCAAAAGCACCGAGCGGCTCTATGAGCTCAAGCAAAAAGTCCTCACCATGAAGCACGCGGTGTTTCCCCTGATGGAAGCGTCAGGCAAGCTTTACGGCGGCCGCGTGCCCGCCGTCTGCGTCAACACCCAGGAATACTTCCGCGACATCTATGACCACCTGGTGCGCCTGAACACATCGCTGGACACGATCCGCGACACCATCTCCTCGGCCATGCAGGTGAACCTGGCGCTCACCACCATCGACGAGGCCGAAACCACCAAGCGCCTCACCGCCTGGGCCGCGATCTTCGCCTTGCCGATGGTGTTCGAAGGCATATGGGGCATGAACTTCAAATACATGCCCGAGCTGGACTGGAAGTGGGGCTATCCCATGTCGCTCGCGATCATCGTCGCGGGATGCCTGTTCCTGTACCGCGGATTCAAGAAGTCGGGCTGGCTTTAAAGAAAAAGGGGCGCTCGATCCTTGAGCGCCCCTTAGCCCGTCTTCACTCAGGCATCTGTTACTCCGCGGCGCCCTCGACCGCGGCGCCTTCCATGGCCTTCGACAGCAGCATGTAGAGCTTGCCCATGTCGGAGGTGGAGAAGGTCGTGGTCAGCACTTCGGAGCGGTCGGTGGCGCGGGCGTGTTTCACCAGCGCCGAGTATTCCTTCAGGTAGCGCATGACGTAACCGCGGAACTTCTCGTCGGTTTCGTATTTGCGCTGGATGGCCTCGAACTTCTGGCGTGACAGCGTCTTGGTGATGTGGCGCAGGAACACGCCCTGGTCGCCCTTGTAGTAGCGCTTCCACAGCTCTTCCTCGACCGAGGGCTGGAAGATGCGGGCGATATCCACCGCCATGCTGTGCAGTTGCTCGATGACGTAGGTGGTGTTCTCAAGGAACTTGCCGGTGTGGGCCTTGTCGTGGGCTTCGTCCAACTGCTTGGCGGTATCGGCGGCCTTGGTCGCGCTGGCCATGAGGTGGTCGACCTGCTTGGCGAACGTCTGCCCGGCCTTGCCGGTCTGCTCGGTGATGCCATTGGAGGCTTCCACCAGGCTCTCGGCGTGTTTGCGCAGGGTCTTGAGCACCACTTCGACGCGGGCGACGGCCTCGTCGGCGGACTTGCCCAGTGTGTTCAACTGCTGGCGGAAGGCTTCGCCGGTGGCGCGCGTGCCGCCCGCGATCTTTTCCGAGGTATCGGCGAACTCGCCCAACGACTGGCGCATCTTCTCGCCGGCGACGCTGACCTGGGCGGCGCCGCGGTTGGTGGAGTCTTCGAAGTCGAGCATCAGCTTCTGCAGCGCGTCGCGGAAGCCGTTGAGGCGCACCTGGGCGTCGTCGGCGGCGCTGGCGATGGCGGCCGAACGCTGACGCAGGCCGTCGCCCACCACCGCCATGGATTCGGTGGCGTGAGAGGCGGCCTTGTCGATGGCCGAGACCTGGACCTGGAATTGCTCGGCGGCTTCCTTGAGGCGGAGGCCCGCCTGATCGGAGGCCGTGCGCAGCGCGTCCTTGCTCTGATCGAGCGTGCCGAGCACGCCTTGCATATCCTTGGCCACCTGGCTGGCGACGCTGGAGAGCGCGGACACTTCCGTGCCGATCTCGCGGCTGACGTCCTTGGTCTTGGACACGGCGTGGCTGACGGTATCGGACACCTTCTCGGCCGTGGCTTCCAGGGACTCGCGGATGGATTCGAGTTCCTTGGTCACGCGGGCCGAGAGCTGCATGAGCTCCGAAGAATTCTGGCTGAGCACATCGGACATGGACCGCACGTGGGCCAGCACCTGCTCCGAGGTCGAGCCCATCTGGCGGGCCTGCTGGGCCAGCGCCGTCTCGCTGAGCTTGACGTGGGTGGTGAGGGTATTCGCGGCCATTTCCAGTTCGTCGTTCTGGCGGCGCAGGGTGTCGCGGATGCTGTCGGCCTGGACGGCGGCGCGGCTGGCGGAGTTGGCGAGCTGTTCGGCGTGTTCGCGCACGCGGGCGCCCACGGTATCGATTTTCTGGATGACCGTGTCGGAGATCGTGCCCATGGCTTCGGCGCGGCCGATGGCGATGTTGGAGGCTTTCTCGAGGTCGGTGGTGGCGCGGTCGAACTTCTCGGTGACAAGGCGCGAACGCAAACCGAATTCATCGGCGGCGGCGGCCAGGCGGTTCTCCACCCGGGTGGCGGCTTCGCCCACGCCTTCGGCCTGTTTCTTGACCATGCTTTCCACGGTGCGCAGCTTAGCCACGGCGCCGTCGGACGCGGCGTTGAGTTCCTTGGTCTGGATGGCGAGCGCTTCTTCCACGATCTTCACGCGGCTGAGCACGCGTTCCATGACCTGGTCGAGGTTGGCGGTCTGCTGGCCCAGGCGCATGTTGACCTTGGTCGCCTGGTCTTCGATGCGATCGCCGGCGGCGGACAATTCCACGCGCTGCTTGTCGAACAGCCCAGCGAGGCCATGGGCCTTGCCGCTGAGGTTGTTGGTGATGTCGGCCACCACCGCTTCGGCGCGCCGCGCCGCGTCTTCCACCTGTTCGGAGTTGGAGGCGACGGCTTTGCCCATCTCGTCGGCGTAAATCTTGGCGGTCTCGCCGGCCTTGGCGAGGGCCTTTTCCTGTTCGCCCAACTGCTGCGCGATGGCCGCACTCATGCCGCGGGCGCGCTCGGTGGCGGTGGACAGGCTGGTGACATGGCCGGCCAGGGTCTGGCCCATGCTGTTCACTTCGGACAGGGTCTTCTGGCTCGAGGTGCGGACGAACTCATGCTGGCGGCGCAAGGCGTCTTCGATCTTGAGGTTCACGTCGGCGGCGGAATCGATGACGAGCTGAAGCTTGCCCACCTGGTCGGTCACAGCCGCAGCGGCGGCGGCGGCGCCGGCTTCGAGGGCGCCGGTGACGTTGGCGAGCTTTTCGGTGTCGCGCAAAAAGCCCGATTGCAGTTTCTGCACCTGCTTCACGGCCGTCTCGCTGGCGTCGAGCAGGGCCGCGGCCTGGGCCTTCAGGGAGCCGGTGATTTCGTTGACGCGCCCTTGGGCTTCGTCGGACGGATAGGTGAGTTGCGCCAGGTGGCGATGGAGGGCGGCGGCTTCGCGCTTGAGTTCACGCCCACGATCAAAGAAGGCCACCAGCAGCCACAGCATGGCGATCGGCAGAATGAAGGTCGCCATGAAACTGCCGAACTGATCGGGCAGCAACGTGAGGATCTGGCTCCAGCCGATGGTCGCGGTGATATAAGACGAGAACACCAGCGCCCACAGGGCCGACAGAACGATACCGGCGGCGACGGCTTTCTGCGCCATCCACCAGGCTTGCGGTGCATCGCCCGGATGAGGCGCTGTCGCTGCCACAGCGGAGGATTGTCCGGTGTGGACCTCGGGGCGCACGATCACGCCCGATTTGGCGGCGAAGGGGGGTTTCTTGACCCGCACGGCGCTGCGGCCCGATACACGGCCATTCACCGCGGTGTCCGGCGCGACGCTGTCGCTGTCCAGGTCTTCGTGCATGTCGCTCGCCATGGTCCCACCTTCTCCATTTCCCGCCCATTTTTGGGCGTGGATGGTCACGGTGCGTCCCCGCGGATAGCCGCGCGGAAGCACTTCTATGTCAGGGGGTTAATCAACGCCCAAGGCGCACGGCTGGAACAGCCAATGCCCCTTGCGGCCTGATAACCCAGACCAACCCTAGGACGGCGGGGTTAAAAATCAGCTACTACGCGGTGGACGCCGCAAATTCTTCGCCGCCGGTGTCCACGCGCATGGATTGCTGCTGGCGGGTCCAGGCGGCGGCATAGGCCCCGCCCTTGGCCAGCAGATCGGCGTGGGTGCCGCGTTCGAGCACCACACCCTGGTCCAGCACCAGGATCTGGTCCGCATCGACAATGGTCGACAGGCGGTGGGCGATGACCAACGTGGTACGGCCGACGCTGACCTCTTTCAGGTTGGCCTGGATCTCTTTCTCGGTGTGGGTGTCCAGGGCCGAGGTGGCTTCGTCGAACAGCAGGATGGGCGCGCCCTTCAGGATCACGCGGGCGATGGCCACGCGCTGTTTCTCACCACCCGACAATTTCAGGCCGCGTTCGCCAACCAATGTGTCGTAGCCGTCCGGGAGGGCGGCGATGAACTGATGGATATGGGCGAGGCGCGCTGCCTCGTCGATCTCCGCCTGGGTGGCGTTCGGCTTGGCGTAAGCGATGTTGTAGCGGATGGTGTCGTTGAACAGCACGGTGTCCTGGGGCACCACGCCGATGGCGGCCCGCACTGAACTCTGCGTCACGTCGCGGATATTCTGGCCGTCGATCAGAATATTGCCGGCGGTGTCGTAGTAGCGGAACAACAGCCGCCCGATGGTGGACTTGCCGGATCCCGTGGCGCCTACCAGCGCCACCATATGGCCCGGGGCCACGGTGAAGGACACGTCTTTGAGGATCGTGCGGCGCGGATCGTAAGCGAAGGTCACGTTCTCGAACCGCACCTCTCCGCCCTTGAACGCCAGCGGCAGCGCGCCCGGCGGGTCCTTGATCTCCGGCGACACTTCCAGCAGGTCGAACATCTTCTCAATGTCCACCAGGGCCTGTTTGATGTTGCGGTAGACGAAGCCAAAGAAGTTCAGCGGCTGGGCGAGCTGGATCATATAGAGGTTCACCAGCGTGAAATCGCCCACGGTCATGGTGCCCGCCACCTTCCCGCTCGCCGCCATGGCCATGAGCACCGCGAGACCGACGGCGATGATCAGGGCCTGGCCGACGTTGAGCAGCGCCAGGGACGACTGGCTCTTCACGGAAACGGTTTCGTACTGGCCCATCATGCGGTCGTATTCGTCGACCTCCAGCTTCTCGTTGCCGAAGGCCTTCACGGTCTCGAAGTTGAGCAGGCTGTCGATGGCGCGGGTATTGGCCTTGTTGTCGAGAGCGTTGCTCTCGCGCCGGAACTTGAGGCGCCATTCGGTGGTGATGCCGGTGAAGAGGATGTAGACCGCCACGTCCAGGACCGCGACGATTCCGAACCAGATGCTGAAGGAATGCCACAGCACGCCGAACACCAGCCCGATCTCCAGGAACGTGGGCAGCACGTTGAACAGCGAGATGGACAGCAGATTGTCGATCGCGTTGCGGCCGCGCTCGATGGCCCGCGTCAGGCCGCCAGTGCGCCGGTCGAGGTGGAACTTCAGCGACAGCCCGTGCAGATGGGCGAGGATCGCCGCCGACGCCCGGCGCATGGCCCGCAACGATACCTTTGCGAACACGGCGTCGCGGAACTGGGCAAAGGCCTGGCCCAGAAACCGCGCCAGGCCATAGGCGACGATCAGCGACAGGGGAATTGCCGTCAGCGGATCGACGTTGCCGGCAGGCGCCAGAGCGTCGACCGCGCGCTGCAGGAACAAGGGCGCGGTCACGGTGGCGACCTTGGCCAGCACGATGCAGACCATGGCCACCACCACCCGCACCTTGATCTCGCCCGCTTCGGCGATCCCTTTACCCGGCCACAGATACGGCAACAGCGCGCGGATGACCTGCCAGTCCCCGCGTTTCCGGGTGATCTCGGCCTGGTCGGAGGCGAAAGCATTCTTCAAGGGGGATAGCGCTCCGGAGGGGGTGGGCCCCGGAAGATGGGACTTGTGCCACGCAGACGCAACACCGCCCCTCCTTGCAGGTACAAAAAAGGCCGGATTAAATCCGGCCGGCGTCCGCTCAAAATCTTTCAGCGTGCGTTAGGCGGTGATGTCGGTGGATTCCACAACGATGGCGGCCTGCTTGGTGCGGGCCGCCGCGGCGTTGGCGTAAGCGGCCACCTGCACCAGCACCGTCTTCTTGGAACCGTTGATGGCCGCCGAAATTTGGCGCGCCTTCTCATGCAGCGACGCGCCGGAATGCCCGGACTGGCGATGCTGGGGCTCACTCTGAGGAACCTTGTCATAAAGCCGCTTTTCGCCGGTTCCGTCTTCCCTGATGACGCCGTGCTGCCGCAGCGCGATCGTCTTGTCGTGCAGGTTGGCCGCCGGCGTACCGCGCGTGACGACGGGGCCGGCCACGACTTCGGCGCCCTGGCCGTAGAATTTCTTGGCGACCGCAACGGTACCCGTGGAGGCGCCGGTGGCGGCCTGGGCCGTGTCAGCGATCTTCTGGCCCGCCGGACGGCCATCGGGCGTCAACGGCACGAAGAATTTCTTGGGCTCGCCGGGGGTCGCGTCTTCAGCCGGCACCGCCGCCGTTGCGGCCTCGCTATTGACGATCACGGGGGCCGGCTCGGGCGCGGGAGCTTCGGCTTCGCCCTTGGCATTGCCGACACCGGCAAAGGTGAAAAGGTTCTGGCGCACCAAAGTGGCCTTATCGGATTCAAGCAGATCGACACGGCCATCGCCGTTGCTGTCGAAACGCTGCAGCACATCGGGGGTCCCGACCACTTCGGCGGGCGTCAGGCCCAGATCGAGCGAGCGGATATCAACCCGCGCCCGTGAAGGCCCATCGTGCACAGCGAGGCTGGCAGGGGCGTCTTCGTGGCGGTTGGCGGAAGTGAGGGCGTTCGGGGCGCTGGCTTTGGCAGAATCGACTTCAGCCACGCCTTCAGACGTGTCGGCAGCCCGCTCAATGCCAAAAACCTGCTGCCGAGAGGCGAACAGGTTGAACTGCGAAATCGCAGCGGCGGATGTGACCAACTCACTCATTTCATCGCCCTTTCTGGCCGACGAAAAAACGCACTCTTCTGTGCGAGTTACCTGAGTATATAGACGAAACGCCACAAAAAAGCAAGTCGCCAGTAGGGAAATCCGGTCGCCGGAAGCGGCCGTAGGCAATTGATAATAAATGATATTTTATCGCGAAACTGGTTAGGACACCGAACCTTTCCCGCTGGACGGCGCTGACCACCCGATCCATGGATGTGGATCGGCCCTCTTGCGGGAGGCGAGTCGAGCCGCCCGGGTGGCGCTGGACCGGCAGCGCCCCCACCACGCGGGGAGGATTCTCCTGCAGACCTTCGCCACCGGAGAATCGTACCGCTGCGCACGCCCTCTCCTGCGGCCCTCGGGCGCGGCTCAGTTTGCAAAGACCGCGCGGGTTAATTAAGTACGACGCTCTTATTACAGGCGCGTCCGCGCCGCCCCTGCGCCCACCGAGGTCCAGCTTGAGCCCATCCGAAAAATCCGCCGCCCTGACGAAAGCGCTCGCGACGCGCATCCTTGTGCTCGACGGCGCCATGGGCACGATGATCCAGCGCCGCAAGCTCGAGGAAGCCGACTATCGCGGCACGCGCTTCGCGAACCATAAGATCGATGTGAAGGGCAACAACGACCTCTTGAACCTGACGCAGCCCGCGATCATCCGTGAGATCCACAGCGAATATCTGGCCGCGGGCGCCGACATCATCGAGACCAACACCTTCTCCGGCACCCGCATCGCCCAGGCCGATTACGCCCTGGAAGACGTGGTGGCCGAAATCAATCGTGAGGGCGCCAAACTCGCCCGCGAGGCGGCCGACGCCTTCTCCACACCGGACCGCCCCCGGTTTGTCGCCGGCGCCCTTGGCCCCACCAACAAGACCGCGTCGATTTCGCCCAATGTAAATGATCCCGGCTTCCGCAACGTCACCTTCGACGAACTGCGCGCGGCGTTCCGCGAACAGGCCGAGGCGCTCGTCGACGGCGGCGCCGACCTGCTGCTGGTGGAAACCATCATCGACACCTTGAACGCCAAGGCCTGCCTGTTCGCCATCGACGAAATGTTCGAAGCCCGCGGCATCAAACTGCCCGTCATGATCTCGGGCACCATCACCGACCAGTCCGGGCGCCTGCTCTCGGGCCAGACCGCGGAAGCGTTCTGGAACTCGCTCCGTCATGTGAAACCTATCTCCATCGGCTTCAACTGCGCGCTGGGCGCCGATCTGCTGCGGCCCTATGTGGCCGAACTGTCCCGCGTCGCCGACACTTACGTCAGCGCCTATCCCAATGCCGGCCTGCCTAACGCTTTCGGCGAGTACGACGAGTTGCCCGACGCGACCGCGGCCCATATCGGATCATGGGCGAAGGACGGCCTGGTCAATATCGTCGGCGGCTGCTGCGGCACCACGCCCGACCATATTCATGCCATTTCAAAATCCATCGCCGGTGTCCGGCCGCGCGCCATTCCGGTGATCGAGCCCGCCATGCGCCTCTCGGGCCTCGAGCCCTTTAAGCTTGTCTCATGAACACGTCTGCTGAACAAAAGATCGCGACCTTCGTCAATATCGGCGAACGCACCAACGTCACCGGCTCCGCCAAGTTCAAGAAATTGATCATGGCCGGCGATTTCGACGCGGCGCTTACGGTCGCGCGCCAGCAGGTCGAAAGCGGCGCCCAGATCATCGACATCAACATGGACGAAGCCATGTTGGATTCCGAAGCCGCCATGGTCCGGTTCCTGAACCTGATTGCGGCCGAGCCCGACATCAGCCGTGTGCCGGTGATGATCGACAGCTCCAAGTGGTCGGTGATCGAAGCCGGGCTGAAGTGCGTCCAAGGCAAGCCCATCGTCAACTCCATCAGCATGAAGGAGGGCGAAGAAGCCTTCATCGCTGCGGCCAAAGCCGTGCGCCGCTACGGCGCCGCCGTGGTGGTCATGGCGTTCGACGAAAAAGGCCAGGCCGACACCGCCGACCGCAAGGTCGAGATCTGCACGCGGTCCTACAAGATCCTCACGGAAAAAGTAGGCTTCCCGCCCGAGGACATCATCTTCGACCCCAATATCTTCGCCGTCGCCACGGGGATCGAGGAACACAACAATTACGCGCTCGATTTCATCGACGCCTGCCGCCGCATCCGCGCCACCCTGCCCCACGCCCATATCTCCGGCGGCGTGTCGAACGTGTCGTTCTCCTTCCGCGGCAACGAGCCGGTGCGCGAGGCGATCCACTCCGTGTTCCTCTACCACGCGATCCGCGCCGGTATGGACATGGGCATCGTCAACGCCGGCCAGCTCGCGGTGTATCAGGATATTCCCGCCGACCTGAAAGAACGGGTCGAGGATGTGATCCTCAACCGCCGCCCCGACGCCACCGACCGCCTGCTGGAAGTGGCCGAGAAATACAAAGGTGGGGCCGCCGGCCCGGGCCGCGTCGCCGACATGTCGTGGCGCGACCAGGACGTCAACGCCCGTCTGTCCCACGCCATGGTCAACGGCATTACAGATTTCATCGACGGCGACACGGAAGAAGCCCGCGCGGCGGCCGAAGCCCGCGGCGGACGTCCGCTGGATGTAATCGAAGGCCCATTGATGGCCGGCATGAATGTGGTGGGCGACCTGTTCGGCGCCGGCAAGATGTTCCTGCCCCAGGTGGTCAAGAGCGCGCGGGTGATGAAAAAGGCCGTGGCCTACCTAATCCCCTTCATCGAGGAAGAGAAGGCGCGCAACGCCAAGCTGGGCATCGTCGACGCCTCCAAGAACAACGGCAAGATCCTGCTGGCGACCGTGAAGGGCGATGTGCACGACATCGGCAAGAACATCGTCGGCGTCGTGCTCCAGTGCAACAACTACGAAGTCATCGACCTCGGCGTCATGGTGTCCTGCGCCAAGATCCTGGAAGCCGCCAAGCGCGAGAATGCCGACATCATCGGCCTCTCGGGCCTGATCACGCCCAGCCTGGACGAGATGGCCTACGTCGCCCGCGAGATGGAGCGCGAGGGTTTCACCACGCCCCTGCTGATCGGCGGCGCAACCACATCTAAAGTGCATACGGCCGTCAAGATCGCGCCGGGCTATGAACAGTCAACGGTATACGTGCCGGACGCCTCCCGCGCGGTGGGTGTCGCCGGCAGCCTCATGTCGAAAGAGGGCCGCGCCGCCTTCGCCACCGAGGTCAAAGCCGAATACGCCAAGGTGCGCGAGGCCCACAATCGCGGCCAGCAAGCCAAGCGCCGTCAGCCCATCGCCGCCGCAAGGGCAAACGCCCTCAAGATCGACTGGTCGACGTATAAGCCCGAGAAGCCCCGCACACTGGGCATCACGGTGTTCGACGACTACGACCTGGCCGAATTGACGCGCACCATCGATTGGACACCGTTCTTCCGCACCTGGGAGCTGGCCGGCAACTATCCCGCCATCCTCGAGGATGCCGTGGTCGGCGCCAGCGCCCGGTCCCTGTTCAACGACGCCCAGGCCATGCTGCAGCGCCTGATCGGTGAGAAGTGGCTGACGGCGCGCGCCGTGACCGGCTTCTGGGCCGCCAACAGCATCGGCGACGACATCGAGATCTACGGCGAAGACGGCAAGGTGCTGAAGGTGCTCCACACCCTGCGCCAGCAGATGGTCCGCGACGGCGAAGGCCGCGCCAATATGGCGCTGGCGGATTTCATCGCCCCCAAGGGCAGCGGCGTCACCGACTATATCGGCGCCTTTGCGGTCACCGCCGGCATTGGTTTAGAGCCCCGCGCCGCGGCCTTCGAACGCGACCTCGACGACTACGGCTCGATCCTGCTGAAGGCCCTGGGCGACCGCCTGGCGGAATCTTTCGCCGAACGCATGCACCAGCGCGTCCGCAAGGAATTCTGGGGCTACGCGCCCGGAGAAACACTGAGCAACGAAGACCTCATCGGCGAAGGCTACCGCGGCATCCGTCCGGCGCCGGGCTATCCGGCGTGCCCCGACCACACCGAGAAGGCAACGCTCTGGAGCCTCCTCGACGTGAAGAAGAATGCCGGCATCGAACTCACCGACAGCTTCGCCATGTGGCCGGCAGCGTCCGTCAGCGGCTTCTATTTCGGCCATCCTGACGCCGCATATTTCGGCGTCGGCAAGCTCGAGCGCGACCAGATCGAGGATTACGCCGTCCGCAAGGGTGTGAGCACGGCGGAAGTCGAGCGCTGGCTCGCGCCGAACCTCAACTACGAGCCGGTGCGAAAGAGCGCCTAGCTCCAATAAAGCGTCAGCGCGACACCGGCGGCCGACACCGCGCCGGCGATCGCTGCGGCGGTCGCCACGGCGAAACGCGCCCACGGCCGCGGGTAGGCCTCACCCACATTGCGGTCCACCAGAAACTTGAGCCCCGGGCCCGCGACCGCGCCGATCACCAGGCCGGCGAGCACCAGCGGCCAGCCGCTGAACCGTGACGAGGCGGCCACGAAAGCGACTGCAGACCCAAGCGCCGCGCCGCCGGTGACGCCCGCCGCCGTCAGCGGCAGGTCGCGCTCGATCAGCCGGGCAAAGCGCGCGAACCGCCAGCGATAGATCGGCCCGTGTTTGTGGACGCGCTTGCGCCAGGCTGCCGCCGCGGTCTTGGCCGCCATGACCGCCGAGCCGGATGTGCCGCTGGCGAACGACGCGACCCCGATCACGCGGTATTTGCGCGCCCCCGGCAGCAGCGCCACGGCGACAAAGGTCGGCGTGAGATCGTC
>CANISR010000054.1 GCA_947470105.1 Fidelibacterota bacterium
AACCAGGTCGATCAGCGCTTCGCCTCGTGGGAAGCCAAGGACGGGCGCTCGTCCACCTTCCGCATGCAGGTGCTGGAGAACGGCAAGCTCAGCAAATCGTACATCGGCAACGTGGCGCTGGACGCCGACGGGTCCGGCACCGTGACCTATGAAACCGATTCCATCCAGAAGTTCAAATTGCCCAAGGGCACGTTGCTGTCCACCGGCCACACCCTGGCCCTGATCAAGGCCGCTGCCGCGGGCGAGAAGTTTTTCATCCGCCCGGTGATCGACGGCTCGTTCGAGGAGGGACCCTTCATGATCTCCGCGGCGATCGCGGCGCCGCGCGGTGGCCCGGGCAAAGCCGCCGACCTCGGCGCCGGCGCGGCATGGCCGGTGAGCCTCGCCTATTTCCACTTCGCCACCGATGCCGAGGCGCCGGACTACGAACTCAATATGAACATGCTGCCCTCGGGGGTCGCGCGGGCCCTGTCTCAGGATTTCGGCAAGTTCACCTTGGGCTTCGATCTCGTGCGCGCCGAGCCTGTGATGGTCCCGCCATGCTGAGGACGCACCTGATCGCCGCCGGTTTGGTTCTCGGGGCTTCGACCGCCATATCGGCAGTTGGCATGCCAAGCGGTGCGCGCGCCGCGGACTTCCCGCCTTACGAGGCGACCTATGAATTGCGCCTCACACGCGCGAGCGCCACTTACGGCCCACGCGCAGCCGTGGGTCAGTACAGTTACCGCGTCGCCGACACCTGCGACGGCTGGGAAACCAAATCCCACATCGTCGTCGACCTGACCTTCCGCGACGACCTCACCTACACCAACGAGCGGTTTTTCACGTCGTGGGAAGCCAAGAACGGCGCCTCGTACCGCTTTGCCGTTCAGACTTTGAAGAACAGCAATACGGTGGAGGCCTTCAAGGGCACGGCTGTGATCAATGCCAAAGGCGGCCAGGCGGTGTATGAACCCCTGGCCACGCCCCCCAAAGGCAAGGAGTTCAAGAAGGTCACGCTGCCGCTGCCGCCCGGCACATTGTTGCCGCTGGCCCATTCCCGCGCGCTTCTGCAGCATGCGGAGAATGGAGATGCATTGTTCCGTAGCGTGGTTCTCAATGGCTCCTATTCCACCGGCCCGCGAGTGCTGTCGGTGGCCATCGGTCCGCGGCATGGCGAATTCGCCCCGCCGCCAACGCCGGAATTCGATCCTAAGCTCCTCGCCACTGCCAACTGGCAGATCAGCACCGCCGCCTTCAATCTGGGCGAAAAGCGCGACACGCCCAACACCGAGACCGCGATCCAGATCCACGACACCGGCATCGTCCAGAATTTCGAGCAGACCTTCTTCGATTACGCCCTGTCCGCGCGCCTTACGCGGCTACAGCGCCTGGACGCGCCGGCTTGCCGTAAAAGCTAGGGCCACAACCACGCGGCGCCCCGCACGCCGCTGGAATCGCCGTGGCGCGGAGGGACCAAGCGCGTGACCACCGTGTCCGACAGGACATACTCCGGCCACAACAACGGCACCGCATCGTAGAGCTGCGGGATCTTCGACAATCCACCACCCAGCACGATCACATGAGGATCGATGATATTGATCAAGGTCGCAGTGGCGCGGGCGAGCCGGTTGATATAGCGCTCCATCGCGGTGGCCGCGGCCGTATCGCCGCCCGCGGCAGCTTCCGCGATCTGCGTGGCCGAGAGGCTGAGCCCCGATCGTTCGGCGTAGTCATGGGCCAGCGCGCCGCCGCATAGGAACGTCTCGATACATCCGTGCAGGCCGCAGTAGCACTTGGGTCCGGGGCGCTCGGAATCCGCCGGCCAGGGCAGGGGATTGTGGCCCCATTCGCCGGTGATGGCGTTGGGTCCACGCACCACCTGTTTATTGACCACGAGGCCGCCACCGACGCCCGTGCCCAGTATGATTCCGAAAACGATATTCGCGCCTGCGCCCGCGCCGTCGGTTGCTTCGGACAGAACGAAACAATCCGCGTCGTTGGCGAGGCGCACAGGTTTGCCAATGGCGTCTGCGAGGTCGCGTTCCAGGGGACGGCCGATGAGGCAGACCGAGTTGGCGTTCTTGACGAGGTTGGTCGCAGGGGAAACGGCGCCCGGAATGCCGACACCCACCGACGACGGCGCCCCCGCGGCCGCAGCCGCGGCCTGGGCGAGAGCCGCCACGGCGCGCACGGTCCCGCCGTAGTCGCCCACGGGTGTGGGCACGCGCCGGCGAAACAACTCCCCGCCGGCGCGGTCCATGGCGAGGACTTCGATCTTGGTGCCGCCGAGGTCGACGCCGATCCGCACCTGAGGTTCTGACTGTGTGTCTGAGGCCGCCATATTGAGTGTCGTCGTCTGGACAAGGGGAAAGCGATATGGGAGGCAGGGACATGAATGACGCCGGGGCCAAAGCCGCCTTACGCTTTCCGTTTCCGAACCCGCCCGCCCCCGGCAGTGTGCAGGAGGTCGCACCCGGCGTGAAGTGGTTGCGCATGCCGCTGCCGTTCGCCCTGGACCATATCAATCTCTGGGTGCTCGAAGACAATGACGGTTGGATGCTGGTGGACACCGGCATCAACACGCCCGCGACAATGGCCTTGTGGGAAACCCTGTTTGCCGGGCCGCTCAAGGGCAAGCCGGTGACGCGGCTGTTCTGCACCCACTTCCATCCTGATCATATCGGCCTGGCGGGCTGGCTCGCCGACCGTCACGGTGTCGCCTTGGAGATCACCGCCAAGGAGTGGAATACCGCGCAAACGGTGCGGGCCCACAAACCCGATCCTGAAATGCTGCAGGCGTTCTATGCGCGCTTTGGGTTTCCGCTGACGGATACCAGCAATGTGCCCGGCTATAACTACGCCGACCGCGTTCACCGTCTGCCCGACCGCCACATACCGGTCAAACCAACGCATCCCCTCATGGCCGCGGGAACGGCCTGGCGCGTGATCCTGGGCGAGGGCCACTCGCCGCAGCATGCGGCTTTGTATTCCGAGGAACGCGGCCTTCTGATCTCCGGCGATCAGGTACTGCCCGGGATCTCGCCCAATGTCAGCGTGCGGCCTGAAAAGCCCGACGCCGATCCGTTGCGGGATTTCCTCCACAGCCTGGAGCGCTTCCGTACGGTGCCCGCCGGCACGTTGGTCCTGCCGTCGCACAAACTGCCGTTCTATGGGCTGCATACGCGGGTCGACCAGATCATCGCGCATCACCATGACCGACTCGCCGTGGCCAGAGCGGCCTGCCGGGACGCCACGGCCATGGAGGTCCTGTCCGCAATCTTTCCCCGCGCGTTGGACCGCCACCAGGTCCATTTCGCGATCGGTGAAACGCTAGCCCATCTCAACTACCTGATTGCAGAAAACGGCGTGGAGCGGGTCGAAAAACCGGGGCAGGCCGATAGGTATAGGGCCGTCGCGGCAGCCTAGGCGGCGTGCTAAAAAGAGCCCATGACCACCCTGCTTGTCAGCCATACCCGGTTCCTCGATCACGACACCGGTCCGCATCACCCCGAGAGCCCGGCGCGCCTTAGAAGCGTGCTCGCGGGCCTCGATGAATCTGTTTTCGCGAACCTGATCCGCGCTGAGGCGTTGCCCGCAACCGCCGAACAGGTCGAACGCGCCCACCCCGGCCACTATATGGATCACCTCCAGGCGGCCATCCCGGACAGCGGCCTTTCCCATCTCGACGGCGACACGGTGGTCTCGCCCGGCAGTGGCGAGGCCATGACCCGGGCCGCGGGAGCTGTGATCCAGGCGGTGGACGCGGTCGCGCGCAAGGACGTCGCCAATGCCTTTTGCGCCGTGCGCCCGCCTGGCCACCACGCCGAGTCCGACCGGCCCATGGGGTTCTGTCTCATCAACAATGCCGCCGTCGGCGCCATGCATGCCCGGGCGGTCCATGGGTTCACCCGCGTGGCCGTGATCGACATCGACGTCCACCACGGCAACGGCACCCAGGAGATATTCTGGGACGACGCCAACGCGTTCTATGCCTCCACCCACCAGTACCCGTTCTATCCAGGCTCGGGCGCGCGGCGCGAGCGCGGCGCCCACAACAACGTCGTCAATGTGCCGCTCGCGGCGGGCAGCGGTAGCGATGTCTTCCGCGCCGGCCTCACCGACGAGATCCTGCCGGGCCTGGCCGCCTTCCGTCCGGATTTCATTTTCATTTCAGCGGGTTTTGACGCCCATCGTGACGATCCCCTGGGCGGGCTGGCGCTCAACGAGAACGACTTCGCCTGGGCCACAGCCGCCATCATGGATTCCGCCAAATCCTTGTGTGGGGGCAGGGTGGTATCGGTGCTCGAAGGCGGCTACAACCTGGATGCCTTGAAGTCGTGTGCGACCGCACATGTGCAGACCCTGAAAGACCACTAATGCCGGCCCAAGAAAAACAAGCGGATGTTGTTGCACTCAGCTTCGAGCAGGCGATGAAGGAACTCGAGGATATCGTCCGCCGCCTCGAAAGCGGCCAAGTGAAACTGGACGAGGCCGTCAGCGCCTACGAGCGCGGCGCGGCGCTCAAAGCCCATTGTGAGTCCAAGCTCGCCGAAGCCAAGACCAAGGTGGAAAAGATCACCGGGTCCGGCAAGAACCTTGGCCTGGAACCCGACGACCGTGACTAGCACGCAGGCGTTCAAGACGGCGCTCGCGAACATCGCGGGCGAGGTCAATGCTGAGCTCGACCGGTTGTTGCCGGAAGTGGCCGGCCCCGAAGGCCGCGTGGTCGACGCCATGCGCTACGCCGCCCTCGACGGCGGCAAGAGGCTGCGCCCGTTTCTGGCGGTGGCGTCGTCGGACCTGTTCGGCGTGCCGCGCGCGTCATCGCTGCGGGTCGGTGCCGCCATTGAAATGGTGCATTGTTATTCCCTGGTACACGACGACCTGCCCGCCATGGACGATGACGACCTGCGTCGCGGCCGCCCCACGGTGCATCGCAAGTTCGACGAAGCTACCGCCATCCTCGCCGGCGACGCGCTGTTGACCGAAGCCTTCGCGGTGCTGGCCGCGCCGGATACCCACGCCGACGGTGCAGTGCGCGCGGCCCTTGTCGCCGAGCTCGCGCGCGCCGCGGGCGCCGCAGGCATGGTCGGCGGCCAGATGATCGATCTCCTCGCCGGCGGCCTCGCACTCGATGCAAACGGACTGGCGCGGCTGCAAAACCTCAAGACCGGGTGCCTGATCGCCATCGGCTGCCGCGCCGGCGCGGTCCTGGGCGGACAGGGCCCCGAGGTGGTGGAGGCGCTCGGCGCCTACGGCCTCAGCATGGGGCTGGCTTTCCAGATCGCCGACGACGTCCTGGATGTGGAGGGCTCGGCCGCCGAAACCGGGAAGGCCACAGGCAAGGACGCCGCCGCCGGGAAGGCGACTTTTGTATCCCGCCTCGGCCTGGAAGGTGCTAAAAACTACGCAAGAAGCTTGGCTGATGAAGCCGTTGCCCATCTCGGGCGGTTCGGCGAGAAGGCCGCGCTTTTGCGCGAGGCTGCGGCGTTTTCCGCGACCCGGCGTAGCTAGTAGCCGCAGTTAAGAACAAGAACACTCAGGCGACGTAGGTGGGCCAGCGTGACATCCCGCACTGATGAATCCCTCCGCAATGCGACGCCGCTTCTCGACCGGGTCGAAAAGCCGGCGGATCTGCGCAATCTCAGCATCGAGCAACTGACGCAGTTATCCAATGAACTGCGCGCCGAGACCATCGACAGCGTCTCGCGCACCGGCGGCCATCTCGGCGCCGGCCTGGGCGTGGTGGAACTCACCGTCGCTCTCCACCATGTGTTCGCAACGCCCGACGACCGTCTGATCTGGGACGTGGGCCACCAGTGCTATCCCCACAAGATTCTCACCGGGCGCCGCGACCGCATGTCGACGATCCGGCAGCAGCACGGCCTCTCCGGATTCACGCTCCGCAGTGAGAGCGAGTACGACCCCTTCGGCGCCGGCCACAGCTCCACCTCGATCTCAGCGGGACTCGGCATGGCCGTCGGGCGCGACTTCGCCGGCAAGGACAACCACGTCGTGTGTGTTATCGGCGATGGCGCCATGAGCGCCGGCATGGCCTACGAGGCCATGAACAACGCCGGAGCGCTGCGGTCGAAATTGATTGTCATTCTCAACGATAACGACATGTCCATCGCGCCTGCTGTCGGCGCCATGAGCGCTTACCTCTCGCGCCTGCTGTCGTCCAAATCCTACATCAATCTTCGCCAGGCCCTGAAGCAGGTGGCCTCGCATTTCCCCAAGCCACTCGAGAATGCCGCAAGGCGCGCCGAGGAGTACACCCGCGGCTTCGTCACCGGCGGCACGCTGTTCGAGGAATTGGGTTTCTATTACGTGGGTCCCATCGACGGCCACCGCATCGAGCATCTGGTGCCGGTGTTGCGCAACGTGCGCGACAGCGAGGGCAACGGCCCGACCCTGATCCACGTGGTGACGCAGAAGGGCCGCGGCTACCCGCCGGCGGAAGCCGCCGCCGACAAGTTCCACGGCGTCACCAAGTTCGATGTGGTCTCGGGTACGCAGGCGAAGGCGGCTGCGAAGGCGCCGTCCTATACCGGCGTGTTCGCCAAGGCGCTCATGGCCGAGGCCGACGCCGACGACAAGATCATCGCCATCACCGCGGCCATGCCCAGCGGCACCGGCCTCGACAAATTCGAGCAGAAATTCCCCAAGCGCACTTTCGATGTGGGCATCGCCGAACAGCACGCGGTCACTTTCGCCGCCGGCCTCGCCACCGAGGGCTTCAAACCATTTTGTGCTATTTACTCCACGTTCCTCCAGCGCGCCTACGACCAGGTGGTCCATGACGTGGCGGTGCAGAACCTGCCCGTGCGCTTCGCCCTCGACCGTGCGGGCTACGTGGGCGCCGACGGCGCCACCCATGCCGGGTCGTTCGATCTCGCCTATCTCGGCTGCCTCCCGAACTTCGTCATTATGGCGCCTGCCGATGAGCTGGAACTGATGCATATGGTGGCGACCGCCGCCGCCCACGACACCGGTCCCATCGCCCTGCGCTATCCCCGCGGCGAAGGGCTCGGGTTGGAATTGCCCGCCCGCGGCACGCCGCTCGCTATCGGCAAAGGCCGGGTCATCTCCGAGGGCTCCAAAATCGCGCTGCTGAGCCTGGGCACCCGCCTCGGCGAGTGCAGGAAGGCCGCCGAGGACTTGGCCGCCCGGGGTCTGTCCACCACCGTGGCCGACGCGCGCTTTGCCAAGCCCTTGGACCTCGACCTGATCAACCGCCTCGCCGACACCCACGAGGTGCTGATCACCATCGAGGAAGGGGCCGCCGGCGGCTTCGGCGCGGCGGTGCTGCACGAACTCGCCTGGGCGGGGCGCCTGGACAAGGGCCTTAAGGTCCGGACCATGACCATGCCGGACGTCTACTATGAACACGCCAAGCCTGAGGATCAGCTCGAGGCAGCCCATCTGACGGCAGGTCATATTGTGACGACCGCACTGGCAGCGCTCGGAGGCAATCGCATCCGCGTTGCTTCCGAACAGCCCTCGCGCGCTTAATAAATAGTCTGCTATTTAATAATAACAGCAAGCTATTAAATGCCTCCCAAAGGTTCTCCTAAGTCCCGGCTGGATCAGGCCCTGGTGGACCGTGGCCTCGTGGAGTCGCGCACCAAGGCCCAGGCCCTGGTCATGGCCGGGCTGGTATTCTCGGGTGAGACCCGCCTCACGTCAGCGGGCGCGAAGATTGCCGACACCCTGGAGCTTTCCGTCAGAGGGCAGCCGCATCCCTGGGTGTCCCGCGGCGGGTTGAAGCTCGCCCATGGGCTTGAGCACTTCGGATTTTCCCCAGAAGGCCACATCTGTCTCGACGTGGGTGCCTCCACGGGGGGGTTTACGGATGTTCTGCTCACCAAGGGCGCAACCAAGGTCTACGCCGTCGACGTGGGTTACGGCCAGCTGGCCCACAAACTCCGCACCGACGCCCGCGTGGTTGTGCTGGAGCGCACCAACGCCCGGTCGCTCGACGCTGTGATGATTCCTGATCCCATCGAGGTCGTGGTCTGCGACGCGAGTTTCATCGGCCTGCGCACGGTATTGCCGGCGGCTTTGTCGCTTGCCGTGAAGGGCGCGTGGCTGATCGCACTGATCAAACCGCAATTCGAGGTCGGCAAGGAGCGCGTCGGCAAGAACGGCGTGGTGCGCGACCCGGCGCTGCACGAGGAAGTGTGCCGCATGATCGAGGGTTGGCTCGGAGAGCAGGGCTGGACGGTGCGGGGCATCGCCACAAGTCCCATCACAGGACCGGCGGGGAATGTAGAGTTTCTGATTGGGGCGGTGAAGTAGACCCCATTCGCCATCACATCCCCAGCCGTCATCCTCGGGTCGCGCCCAAGGATGACCTCCTGTGGTTCGAGGTCACTTCGCGCTGATCGGTTCCATGCGGAGCTGGTGGCCTTCCGACGTTGCCGCTTCCATCATCGCCTTGAACGGGGCGAGGCGCGTCTCGAACCATCGCAGCGTTTGCAGGAAGCCCAGCGCGGTGAGCGGCAGGTCGTCGTCTTCCAGCGACTGGAACAACGTCAGCCACGGCTGCTGCGGGGTGGGGAAGGGAACGAGAGTCACCTGATCGTCTGCCTGCAGGCCGATGCGGGTTTTGACGTAGTCGAGGGCGCGGATGAAGCCGCCTACTTCGTCCACCAGGCCGTTCTTGGCGGCGTCGGCGCCGCTCCACACGCGGCCGCGCGCTACCTCCTCGATCTCGGCGGCGGTCTTACCGCGCCCTTGGGCGGCCTTGCCGGTGAAATCGGCGTAGGTGGCGTCCAGCATCTGGTTGAGACGCGCAAGATCGCGCGGCGAGAAATCCCGCGTGGCGCTGAACATGCCGGCGGACTCACCCACGGTGACCTGCTCATGACCGATCTCGAGCTTCGCCAGGGCGCCCTCGATCACCACTTTGCCCGAGAACACGCCGATGGATCCGGTAATGGTGGCGCCGTCGGCGAATATCCGGTCGGCGGGCATGGCGATGAAATAGCCGCCCGACGCGGCCAGATTGCCCATGCTGACGATCACCGGCTTGTTCTTTTCTTTGGCTTTGATGATCTCGCGCCAGATGGTGTCGGAGGCCACATAGGAGCCGCCGGGGCTATCGACGCGGAGCAGGATGGCGGCAATGTTCTTGTCGTCGGCGGCTTTGCGGATCGCCCTGGACGTGCGTTCGGCGTGGACACCGCCGGAGGGGATCAACTCGCCGCCCTTGTCTTTTGCGCGGTCGATCTCGCCGACGGCATGAACCACCGCCACGCGCTTGCGGCTGGACGTTTGCTTGGCCACCATTTCGGCGCCGATGTAGCGCGACAGCGTGACTTCATTGGCGCCCTTGAGCTCGCTTTTAACATGGGCGTCGAATTCGTCACGGTAGCCGAGATGGTCGATGAGTTTGCCCTCAAGGGCTTCGCTCGCCAGCAGCGGCCCTTTGTCGACCAGGGCTTTCACGGCGGCAGGCTCGATCTTGCGGTCCGCTGCAATACCCGATGTGATCTGCTCGAACCACGACCCGATCAATGCCGTCATGGCCTCACGATTAGCCGGCGACATGGAAGTGGCGGTGAAAGTCTCGGGCGCACTCTTGAATTCCTTGCGGGCGACAAAGCTGCCCTTGAGGCCCAGGCGATCCAGGAGTTTCTTGAGGAAGAACTCCTCCGTGCCGATGCCGGCGATGCCGACCGTGCCCGAGGGCTGCACCCAGATAGTGCCGAAGCCGCTGGCGAGGTAATAGCCGGGCAGAGCGCCGCTGCCTTCACCGATGGTTTCGGAATAGAGGAACGCCGGTTTGCCGCTCGTCCGGAAATCGGCGACGGCCTCGCGCACTTCCTGGATCTGCGCCAAGCCCAGGGATTGCTCGCTGAGATTGGCTTTAATGCCGACGATATGGGAATCGGACTTGGCGCGTTTAATCGCCAGCAGCGTGTCGTGCAGGGAGACCTGGGACCTCAGGCCGAACCCTTCAATCCGCCGCCCGGATGTGCCCTCGACGAAGTTGTCGTCAAGGTCGATGGCGAGCACGGCGCGCCCGCTTACCGGCATGGCCGGCGTCGAACCTCTGAAATTGGACAGGGCGTAAATCGACAGGCCGACGGCCAGGAGTGTCAGGAACCCCACCACCGACAGCAGGCCGAGGAGGATCTTGCCGATCAAACGCATTGTGCGTGAACCTTTTCGCGAAAACTCTAGCCGCACTGAGCCTGGTGGCGCAGCAGGTGGTCGGCGAGCACGATGGCAAGCATCGCCTCGGCCACCGGGACGCCGCGAATACCTACACAGGGATCGTGCCGGCCCTTGGTCACAATCTCGGTATCGCGGCCATGAATATCAATGGTCCGGCGCGGCGTCAGAATCGAGCTGGTGGGCTTGATGGCCAGCCGGGCAACGATGGGCTGCCCGGTGGAGATGCCGCCGAGGATGCCGCCAGCCTGGTTGGAGAGGAACTCCACCGCGCCGTCCGGACCCCCCCGCATTTCGTCGGCATTGTCTTCGCCGGAGAGCTCGGCAGCCGCGAACCCCGCGCCGATCTCCACGCCTTTGACCGCGTTGATGCTCATAAGCCCGGAGGCGATGTCGGCGTCGAGTTTGCCGTAGACCGGGGCGCCCAGGCCGGCCGGAATGCCTTCGGCCACCACTTCGATCACCGCTCCGATGGACGATCCCGCCATACGCACCTCGTCGAGGTAGGTGCTCCAGAAGGCGGCGGCCTTTGCGTCGGGCGTGAAGAACGGATTGCGGTCGACCTCGTCCCAGTCCCAGGCAGCGCGGTCGATGCGGTGCGGTCCCATCTGAACCAGCGCGGCGCGTATTTTGACGCCCGCGCCAAGGCGGCTTTCCAGAACTTTGCGGGCGATGACGCCGGCTGCGACCCGCATGGCGGTTTCGCGGGCCGATTGCCGGCCGCCGCCGCGATAGTCGCGGATGCCGTATTTTTTCCAATAGGTGTAGTCGGCGTGGCCGGGGCGGAATTTCTCGGCGATGTCGCCGTAATCCTTGGACCGTGCGTCGACGTTCTCGACCAGGAGTCCGATGGAGGTGCCCGTGGTCTGGCCCTCGAACACGCCGGACAGAATCTTTACGTCATCAGGTTCGCGCCGCTGCGACGTGAATTTTGATTGGCCGGGTTTGCGCTTATCCATCCAGTACTGGAAATCCGCCGCGGCCAGCGGGATGCGAGGCGGCACGCCGTCGACCACGCAGCCCAGCGCCGGCCCGTGGCTCTCGCCGAAGGTCGTGAACCGGAAGAGCGTGCCGAAGGTATTGCTCGACATCGGGAAGTCCGATCAGAGCCGTGGCCGGAAAAGCTATTTGGGCGCGACGGCGTTATTGAGGAGTTCGGCGTTCTCGGCGGCGGAGTCCTCGGCCATCATGCCGACGACGTGATAGCCGCAGTCGACGTGGTGCACTTCTCCCGTCACACCGGCCGACAGGTCGCTTAGGAAATAGACCCCGGCCTTGCCCACGTCGTCGATGGTGACGTTCCGGCGCAAAGGCGCGTTGAGTTCGTTCCAGCGGATGATGGTGCGGATGTCGCCGATGCCCGAGGCCGCCAGGGTCTTGATGGGGCCGGCGGAGATGGCGTTGACGCGGATGCCCTTGGGGCCGAGGTCGGCGGCCAGGTAGCGCACCGAGGCTTCCAGCGCGGCCTTGGCGATACCCATGACGTTGTAGTGCGGGATGACGCGCTCGGCGCCGTAATACGAAAGAGTAACCAGGCTGCCGCCGGCGCTCATGAGGGGTTCCGCACGGCGGCAGATATCCGTGAACGAAAAACACGAGATATCCATGGTCCGCAGGAAGTTGTCGCGCGTTATGCCATCGATATAGCGGCCCTTGAGCTGCTCTTTGTCCGAAAAGGCGACCGCGTGAACCACGAAATCCAGGCTGCCCCAGGTCTTGGCGATGGCGTCGAAAACGCCATCAACGGAGGCTTCATCGGTGACGTCGCAGGGCACAACCAGCGGCGAATTGACGCTCTGGGCCAGGGGGCGGACACGCTTTTCCAGGGCCTCGCCCTGGAAGGTGAAAGCCATGGTGGCGCCGTGTTCGGCCGCCTGGCGGGCGATGCCCCAGGCGATCGATCGATCATTGGCGAGGCCGAGAATCAGGCCTTTTTTCCCCGCCATCAAACCGTGTTCCGCCGCCATCCTCCGCTCCCGAAATTCGCGAAAAGCTTTCATGAACCAACAACTTACGGCATCCTACACGAAACGACCCCAAGGGCAAGGTGAGGCCTGGCATGCGCCAAACGCCTGATCCCGAACGGACTTTGCCGCCTCTGTCGGCGCCCTCGCCGCTGTGGGGTTCCGCGCGCCTCAAGCGGCTGGTGAGGTTCTTCGGCAAGCGGCTTTACGACATGCCCGTCAGCGGCGCCGCGGCGGCCTTAAGCTATTCGACTACGCTGGCGGTGGTTCCGGCCATGGCCCTGGTACTGGCGAGCCTCGCGGCCTTTCCAGCCTTTGACGGGTTTCGTGCGGCCCTTCAGGCCTTGATCATCAACAACCTGGTGCCGGACACGGGTCTGGAAATCAGCCAGCAACTCGGCGTGTTCATCGAGGCCGCCGGCAAGCTGACCGCGGTGGGTGCGGTAGGCCTTGCCGTGACCGCGATCCTTCTGCTGCTCACCATCGAAGGGCAGTTTAATCTCGTCTTCGGCGTTAACCGGCCGCGTCCGCTGGTCATCCGGATTCTGGTTCTGTGGGCGGTGCTGACAGTGGGACCGATGCTGCTGGGAGTTGGCGTGTCGTTGTTCGGCGCGTTTTCAACACTCTATGTCACGCCCGAAGCCGGCACAGGGTCCGTCCTTGTGGTGCTGCTCGGACATATCATCCCGACCGCCATCACCTGGGTGCTGCTGTCTTTTGTCTACGATGTTGTGCCCCACAACCGTGTGCATTGGCGCGACGCCATGATCGGCGCGGCCTTCGCCGCCATTCTGCTGGCACTGCTGCGTTATACCTTCATCTTCTACATCAAACTCATGACGTCCTATCAGGCCATCTACGGCGCTATCGCCGCGGTGCCGGTGTTTCTGGTGTGGGTATATTTCGTCTGGTACATTGTCATGGCTGGCGCGGTGGTAACCGCAACGTTGCCCGATTGGCGTTTATCGCTCAAAGGCCGCGCCACCGGCACCATCGGCCGGTTGCTGCTGTCGCTCGAAATCATCGGCGTCCTCGCGCAGGCCGAGCGCAAAGGCAAAGGCTGCAAGGGCGACTATCTCGCGCGGCTCGCCGACCTTCCCGACGATATCGTCACAGTGCTGCTAGAATCACTGCAGGCGGGGAATTTCGTGGTCTGCGGCGCCGACGGTAAGTGGGTGTTAGCCCGCGAGCCCGCCGCCACGCCGCTCAGCGACCTGGTGCATCATTTCGGTCTCGGCTTGAATCTCATGGTCTTGAGGGTGCCGGATACGTCCGGCGTAGCCCGCAGGCTGGACCGCTACCTCGCGGCGGCCGGCGAGTCCGAGCAACGCTTGCTCAGTGTCAGCATCGCGAAAATCCTTTCGCCGGAGCCGGAATAAAAAGAGGCGGCCGATACGGCCGCCTCTTTATTCACGCGCGGTGTTGGACGTTAGGAAACGATCTTCCACGAACCATCGGCCTGACGGCAGGCGGTGCCGTAGCCTTTTTCGTTCTGGCCGCCGACGGTGATGTTGGACTGAAACTCGCGGCAGTACTCGCCGTTGGGACGCCGGCCTTCTCGGGTCGGCGTGACGGTGCCGGAGTGGCCGGTGTTGGGATTGTTCCACACGATCGGCTCGTTCAAGGGCGCGTTATAGGCGCGCCGCTCCGCCTCGCGCATGCGCTGGCGGTCCACATCGTCGAGGCGCTTACCGATGCTGCTGCCGATCGCGGCGCCGGCAAGCGCGCCGATGGCGGTGGCGGCGAGCTGTCCGTCGCCGCGGCCGCCCATCGCAGAGCCGAGTAGTGCGCCGAACCCGGCGCCAACAAGCGCGCCGCCGGTCTGGTTGGGGCCGGCATCACTGGCGCAGCCGGAGAGGGCAAGCGTGCTCGCGACCATCGCGGCAATGACCGCCTTCTTCGAAATATTCTTCATGGTGGTGTTGTCCTTCATTGTCGGTCTTGGCTGCGTATATTCTAACGTAACAACACGCCGGATCCCGCGCTTGGGAGTGTTACTCAGGCTCAATTCATCTGAAAATATTGGCAAAATAAGGGCGTAGCGGCACAGGCGCGGTGAGGTTACAACGTCCGGGCGAAATCCCGGTGCCTTGGGCGAAAATCCAGATGCTTACAACCATACCCGATACGGCTGATCCCATTGGCCTTTTCCGTGACTGGCTCAAGGACGCCGAAGGCGCCGAGCCCGACGTGCCGAATGCCATGTGCCTCTCCACGGTTGGTCCCGGCCACAGGCCCAGTTCGCGCATGGTGTTGCTCAAGGATATGGGGCCGCAAGGCCTCGTCTTTTATACCAATACCGAGAGCCGCAAGGGGCTCGAGATCGCGCAGAATCCCTTCGCCGCCATCTGCTTCCACTGGAAGACTCTTGGCCGCCAAGTGCGCGTCGAAGGCCGCCTGAGCCTGGTCTCGCCGGCGGACGCTGATGCCTATTGGGACTCGCGCCCGCGCGGCAGCCAGATCGCCGCCTGGGCCTCCGATCAGTCGCGCACTTTGGACGCGCGCCCGACCTTGGAGCGTAAGGTGACCGAAGTCGAAGCCCGCTTCAAAGACGCCCCGGTGCCGCGGCCGCCTCATTGGCTGGGCTACACCCTTGATCCGGACATGATCGAGTTCTGGCTCAATGTCGCGAACCGCCTTCACGACCGTGTCGCCTTCACGCGCCAGAGCCGCGGATGGCGGGCCGAGCGGCTTAACCCATGAAGGGGAAGCGGGGCATGAAGGTAAACGCGCCGTGACACAAGGCGCACGCGGCCGGCTGATGCGGCTAGCGACCGCGGCCGCGGTCGCTAGCGCATTGGTGCTGCTGGGGCTGAAGACCTGGGCCTATGTCGCCACCCACTCGGTGGCGTTGCTCTCCAGCCTGGCGGACTCTGCGCTCGACCTGGCGGCTTCCAGCCTGAATTTCATGGCGATCCGCTTCGCGCTCACGCCCGCCGACGAGGAGCATCGCTTTGGTCACGGCAAAGCCGAACCATTGTCGGCTTTGGGCCAGGCGACGTTCGTCGCGGGATCCGCAGTCCTGATTTTAGTGGAGGCCATATCACGCTTCTCGGCGCCGGTGGCCGTTCCCAATCCGGGCCTCGGTATAGCAGTGAGTGCTGTGTCCATAGCCGTTACGCTGCTGCTGGTGTCGTTCCAACGCTATGTGGTCAAGCGTACCGGATCCCTCGCCATCGGCGCCGACCAACTGCACTACACCGGCGATCTGCTGCTCAACGGCAGCGTGATCGTGGCGTTGGTGTTGTCGTCCTCGGTCGGCGTGCCCTGGGCCGACCCGGTGTTCGGTATCGGCATCAGCATTTTCATCCTTGTCAACGCGGCCACCATTGCCAACCGGGCGGTCGGCGCGCTGATGGATAAGGAACTCCCCGAAGCGGAGCGCCAGCAAATCCTGGAGATCGCTCGCCATCACCCGAAAGTGCGCCACGTCCACGAACTCCGCACCCGGTCTTCGGGCACGCAGAAGTTCATTCAGATGCATGTGGTGCTGGATCACACGTTGAGTCTGCTCGACGCCCACCGCATATCCGACGATGTGGAAAAAGCGGTAGAAGCCACCTTTCCCGGCGCCGATATCATCATTCACCAGGATCCGGAAGGCGTCGCCGAATTCCATCCTCCGGTCGGCGGAGCGCTTCACTAGAGCCTGTTTCCCCCGCGCCGGCGAAGGCGCGCGCCGGAGGGTGACAATGGGGTCCTTTAAAACAGCGTGAGTTGATCGCCCGCCTGGGGCGGGGGCTTGAACTTGGTCACGTCCAAGGGACGCCGGTGGCTGTTCAGTCCCAGCCGTTTGCACGCCAAGCGGAAGCGATCCGACAGTGCGTCGGCGATGGGTCCGGTGCCGTGCATGCGCTCACCCCATTTGGGATCATAGTCCAGACCGCCGCGCATATTGCGCACCAGGCTCATGACCCGGCCGGCCCGCTCCGGCACATCGGCCGCCAGCCACTCCTGGAACAGGTCTTTGACCTCCAGCGGCAGCCGCAGCATCACGTATCCGGCCGACACCGCGCCCGCGTCCCGGGCGGCGGTGAGTACCGCTTCCATTTCATGATCGTTGAGGCCGGGGATGCAGGGGCCGAACATCACCGCCATGGGAACGCCGGCGGCGGTGAGCTTGGCGATGGCCTCCAGCCGGCGCCCGGGCGTGGAGGCGCGGGGTTCCATCTTGCGGGCGAGGTGATGATCGAGGGTCGTCACGGATAGCGCCGCCTTGGCGAGGTTTTGTTCGGCCATGGGGCCGAGGATATCGGCGTCGCGCGTGATCAGCGCCGACTTGGTGACGATACCCACCGGGTGATTGAAGCGCGCGAGGACGCCGAGGATTGACCGCGTGATGGCATGGGTGCGTTCCACCGGCTGGTAAGGATCGGTGTTGGTGCCCATGGCCATGGTGCGGCATTCGTAGCGCGGCGCGCGCAGCTCTTTTTCCAGCAACGCCGCCGCATCCGGTTTGGCGAAAATCTTGCTCTCGAAATCGAGGCCGGGCGACAGGCCGAGGTAAGCGTGGGTGGGCCGGGCGAAGCAATAAGTGCAGCCGTGCTCGCATCCCCGGTATGGATTGATGGACCGGTCGAAGCTGATATCCGGCGAGGTATTGCGGGCGATGATGGTGCGGGTGGAATCCCGTAGCACCTGGGTGCGCAGGGGCGGCGCCGGTTCATCGAGATTGTCCCAGCCGTCATCGACCGCTACCCGGCCCTGGCGCTCGTAGCGCCCCGCCCCGTTGCTGACAACGCCGCGCCCGCGCCGGGCGTCGGGATGGACACCCACCGTGTCGTCCAGCGGCCCACCGGTATAACGCGCCTCGCCGCGGGGATTGGGATTGGGAGCTTTGCTGGGTTTGCCCATCCCCCGACCTTAGGACGATGAAAAGAACAAAACAAGAACATCATAGACGAGCCAAAACCATCACGAAATTCAGACAGTTAGGCTTATTTCGTCGACTCTTTGAGGTAGGCGATGATGTTGTCTTGGGTCTCAGGCTGGGGAAAGCCGGGGAAGGGCATCTTGGTGCCCATGAGGAATTCCTGCGGCTTCTTGATCCACTTGCGCAGGTTGTCTTCGTCCCAGGTGAAGGCGGCGTTCTTCATGGCCGGCGAATAGGTGTAATTCGTCAGCGACCCGGCCTTGCGGCCGAAAAGGCCGTGCAGATTCGGCCCGATCTTATTGGGGCCGCCGTTTTCCACGGTATGGCAGGCGGAGCAGGGGGCGAACTGTGTCTTGCCCTTAACGGGATCGCCCTCCGCGCGGGCACTGTTTGAAATCACGGCAAACGGTATCGCGAGAATGCAAACAATCGATAGTGCGCGCCTCATGGTTCCTCCCGGCATTTCAACCCCGCAATACTTACCCCGCATTGCGGCCGCATGATGTCGGACTGAAGGCGTTTTCGCAATATGATCAATACGACCTGGGAAGACCGAGAACGTGTTCGGCCACGTATGACAGGATCAGGTTGGTGGAGATGGGCGCGATTTGATAAAGCCGGGTCTCGCGCCATTTGCGCTCAATGTCGTATTCGCGCGCGAAGCCGAAGCCGCCGTGAGCTTGGAGACAGGCTTCCGCCGCGTGCCATGATGCTTCGGACGCCAGCATTTTGCCCATATTGGCTTCGGGCCCGCAGGGTGCGCCTGCGTCGAACAGCGCGCAGCCTTCGCGCACCATCAGCTCGGCCGCGCGCAATTCCGCATAGGCGCGCGCCACCGGAAACTGGACACCTTGATTCTGGCCGATGGGCCGGCCGAACACCTGGCGCTCCTTGGCATAGGCCACTGCTTTCTCCGTGAACCAGCGGCCGTCGCCCAGGCATTCGGATGCAATCAACAGGCGTTCCGCGTTCATGCTGTCGAGCACGTAGGAGAAGCCCTTGCCCTCCTGCCCGATGAGGTTCTCCGCCGGCACATTTGCCCCGTCGAGAAACACTTCGGTGGTGTTGTGATTGATCATGGCCTTGAGCGGCTTCACCGTGATTCCAGGGGTCTTCATGTCGACCAGGAACAGAGACAGCCCCTCGGACTTCTTGCGCACTTC
The DNA here is from genome assembly GCA_947470105.1 of Fidelibacterota bacterium. GTDB lineage: Bacteria > Pseudomonadota > Alphaproteobacteria > Rhodospirillales > Rhodospirillaceae > SHVO01. Next base: position 18,165 of record CANISR010000054.1, read on the forward strand.
TGAAGCGGAAGCGGGGGCCAAGGGCGTGGTGCGCGCCAGCAGCAGCATCAGGTCCGACTGAAAGGCGCGCGAGGTCCAGACTTTCTGCCCGGTGATCACATAGTGCGCGCCGTCTTTCACCGCGCGTGTGGCGAGGCTGGTGGTATCCGATCCCGAGGTTGGCTCCGTCACGCCGAAGGCCTGAAGCCGTAGGCGCCCCGCGGCGATCTCCGGCAGGTAGCGTTGCTTTTGCGCGTCGCTACCGTGCCGCAGCAGGCTGCCCATGATGTACATCTGGGCGTGGCAGGCGGCTGCGTTGCAGCCGCTGGCGTGAATCTCCTCGAGGATCGCGGCAGCGGCGCGCAACGGGAGCCCGGTACCGCCGAAGCTTTCAGGGATCAGCGCCGACAGAAATCCCGCGTCGGTCATGGCGGCGACAAAGGCCGTGGGATAGGCCGACGCCTCTTCCAGATCACGCCAATAGGCGCCGGGAAATGCCGCGCAGACCCTGCGCACGGCGTCGCGGATTTCGGGAAAGTCGGGCACAGTCATATGGGTGTCGTGGATGTGAGTTGCGTGAAGCCGGGCCCCGCTTTTACCATAGGCCTGTGAGCACCCGTACCTCTCCTTTGCGCGCCCCCTCTTTCAGCGCATTTGTCCGCTGCCTATTGGCTGTGGCGATGCTGGCTGCGGGCACGCTCGCGGCCGACCGTGCGGCAGCGCACGCCGCAACGGCTATGGCGGAGGCGGCTCAACCGCCCTGTCACCGGATGCACCGTGCGGACGGCCTGGCGCTCGCGCCGGTCAACGCCTGCGATACGGTCTGCGCCGGCGCGACGCCGGAATCATCCTATGAATCGCCGGTGTTGCGGAGTGACCACGCCGGCGCTGTCCTTGCAGTGGCCATCGCCGCTGATGTGCCCTTCGGCGGTGCGCGATCAGTGTCGGCGCTGCGCTACGGCCACGGCCCGCCGCCATCCCCAACCTCTCTCCGCCATAGACGCCTCCTGATCTAGACCTACGCGGGCTTCTGACTCGCGTGTGTTTGGCGTCTTTTGGAGAAGATTTTTCATGACTTTGTTTTTTGGGCGCGTCCGCTTGGCGGGCGTCGCTGCTGTGTTTGTGGCTCTGTCAGGTCCCGCTCTGGCGGCAGAGGAGATGGACCACAGCAAAATGGATCATAGCAATATGACCCATGACGCCACGGACGAGGACGCCATGCCCGGAATGGGCATGGCTATGGCCGGGACGTTGGGCCCCTATGGCATGACCCGCGACGGTACCGGCACCAGTTGGCAGCCGGACAGCTCGGTTCACCAGGGCCTGCATGTCATGGACGGCGATACCATGTATATGGCGCACGCCCGGTTCAATCTCGGCTACGACTGGCAGCAGGGGCCGCGCGGCGACGATGGCGCGCTGTTCTCCGGTATGGTCATGGGCAGCATGCGCAAAGCCTTCGATACCGGCGGCGCCCTGACACTGCGCGCCATGGTGAGCCCCGACCCGGTCATGGGCCCGCGCGGTTATCCTTTGCTGTTGGCGGCCGGCGAGAGCGCGGACGGCGTTCACCTGCTCACCGACCGGCAGCATCCCCATGACCTGTTCATGGAGTTGTCGGCCACCTACAGCCATGCCTTGTCGGATCAGGATTCCGTGTTTCTCTATGCCGGATGGCCGGGCGAGCCGGCCTTTGGGCCGCCGGCCTTCATGCACCGCCTGTCGATTATGGACAGTCCGGAGGCGCCCATCACCCACCATTGGCTTGACTCCACGCATATCACGTTCGGCGTGGTGACCGGCGGCGTCGTACACGGCAACTGGAAGATCGAGGCTTCCGGCTTCAAGGGTCGCGAGCCGGACGAAAGCCGCTGGGACATTGAGCCGGCGAAATTCGACAGCGCCGCGGTGCGCGTGAGCTGGAATCCGACCGATGAACTGGCGCTGCAAGTGTCCTGGGCCAACCTCATTAGCCCCGAGCAGTTGGAACCGGGCCATGACCAGAAGCGCTGGTCCGCGAGCGCCATCTACACCCGCCCGCTGGCGAACGGTTGGTGGTCCACCACGGTCGCCTGGGGGCGCAAACAGATCGTCGGCGACGAAGCCCTCAATGCTTGGACTCTGGAATCCGCCGTCAAGTTCGCGGAGCCCTGGACAGTCTTTCTGCGCGGCGAGGTCGCCCAGAACGACGAACTCAATGGCCACGGCGGCGGCACCGCGCGGGTGGCCAAGGCATCCATTGGCG
>CANISR010000055.1 GCA_947470105.1 Fidelibacterota bacterium
CGACGGTGATGCGCACCTGGATCTGGCCGCCTTCGTCCATGGGCGCGGAGAAATGCCCGTCGTCCAGCCGCCCGATCAACCGCCGCACGGCTTCTTCCGCGTGATCGAGCACATGGCCCACATAGGCGTCCACAGTCGCGGCGCCATATTCGGTCACGGCGCGGGCAAGTTCCGTCGCTCCTTTGGCGTTGGCGGCAATCTGCGCGCGGAGGTCGGCCAGATTGGTCTCCGCTGCGCGGGCGGGATAGGGACCGTCCGTGAGCACGGCGCGCATCGCGGTTTCTTGGAAGACTCCTTGCCGCACCAGGACGAGGTTATCCAGCAGGATGCCTTCTTCGGCGAGTGTCCGGCTTGACGGCGGCATGGACCCCGGCGTGACGCCGCCGATATCCGCATGGTGGCCGCGAGAGGCGACGAAGAAGTGAGGGTCGTCACCGCCGATGAATATGGGCGTCACTACGGTGATGTCCGGCAGGTGGGTCCCGCCGGCATAGGGGTTGTTGAGGACGAAAGTGTCTCCCGGCCGCCAGGACGCCGCGTGGCGGTCCATCACAGCCCGCACGCTCTCGCCCATGGAGCCCAGGTGCACCGGCATATGGGGGGCATTGGCCAGCAGTTGGCCCTTGGCATCAAACACTGCGCAGGAGAAATCGAGCCGCTCCTTGATGTTCACCGACTGGGCGGTGTTTTGCAGCACCGCGCCCATCTGCTCGGCGATCGACATGAACAGGTTGTTGAAAAGCTCGATCCGCATGGGATCGGCGGTGGTGGATAGCGCTGCCTGGGCCCGCGGCGCGACGCGCTCCAGTACCAGGCCGCCGTCGGCGCGGACCCGCGCCCGCCAACCCGGGTCCACCATGGTTGTCGCCAGGCGCTCGGCAATCACGGCGGGCCCCGCGACGTCTTGCCCGGGGGCGAGATCCTCGCGGCGAAACAGCGACGCCGGGGCAGAGCCGTCGTCCGTGACAAGCATGATAGTGGCCGCCGGCGTAGCCGGTGTGGTGATGTGGCTTATCGGCAGTGCGTCGGTATTGGCCGTTGCGGCGCCGATGGCTTCGACCTCGGCCATGTCGCAGACCAGCCCGCGTCCGTCCATGATAAAGCCGAACTGGGCCCGGTGCGCGTTGGTGAAGGCCAGGGTCATGACGCCAGGCTCCGCGAAGGGCACGGCGAGTGTCGCATCTGTGCCCGCGTATTTGAGATGCACGCGGCGCTCGATGGTCTCCGCCGCAGCGCCTTGGGCCGACACGGCATCCCGCGCTTCGGCTTCGAGCGCGGAGAGGGCATTGGCGACGCCAGGATCCTCAATGGCGCGTTCGACGCTGCGGCTCCTGATGGCGCGCAGCCGGGCGAGCCCAATGCCGTAAGCGGACAACACACCGGCAAAGGGGTGGATGAAGACCCGATTCATGCCGAGCGCATCGGCCACCGCACAGGCATGTTGGCCGCCGGCGCCACCGAAACAGGCGAGGGTATAGGCGGCGACGTCGTGGCCGCGCTCGATGGAAATCTTGCGGATCGCACGCGCCATGTTGTCCACCGCAAGCGCAGTGAAGCCCAACGCCAGCTCCTCCGCCGCGCAGGCGCGTCCGCGCGCGGCGGCGACCTCGCGGGCCATTTGTGCGAATTTTTGGCGCACCACAGCGGCATCGAGCGCGGCGTCGCCCGCGCCGAACACCTTGGGGAAGAAGTCGGGCTGGATCTTGCCGAGCAGCAAATTGGCGTCGGTGATGCACAGGGGCCCCCCCTTGCCGTAGCAGGCAGGGCCGGGGACAGCGCCGGCGGACGCGGGTCCGCAGCGAAACCGCAGCCCGTCAAACGTCAGGATAGAGCCACCACCGGCGGCCACCGTATGCACGCGCATCATGGGGGTGCGCAGACGCACGCCGGCAACCATCGTCTCAAAAGTGCGCTCATACTGCCCGTCGGCCACCAGGCAGACGTCAGTGGAGGTGCCGCCCATGTCGAAGCCGATGATGCGCTCAAAGCCCGCGGCCCGCGCGGTCTCGGCGGCGCCGACCACACCGCCGGCCGGGCCGGACAGCACGGCATCCTTGCCGTGGAACATCTCGGCCGCCGCGAGGCCGCCGTTCGATTGCATGAACAGCACCCGGGCCGATCCGCAGGCGGCGGCAAACCCCGCCGTATAGCTCCGCAGCGCCGGCGACAGATAGGCGTCGGCGACGGCCGTGTCGCCGCGGCCCACCAGTTTTATCAGCGGACTGACGCGGTGGGATACGGAGACCTGCGTAAAACCGGCTTCGCGCGCGATCACTGCGACCCGCGCTTCGTGGTTTTCGAAGCGGTACCCGTGCATGAGGACAATGGCGACGGCGGAAAATCCCTCCGCGCGGTATTTGGCGAAGGCCGCCCGGATGTGATCCTCGTCCAGGGGACGTTCGACGGTGCCGTCGGCGGCGATGCGTTCACGCACCTCCGTCACCGCGCTGTAAAGCATATCCGGCAGGCGGATATGGAGGTCAAACAGGCGCGGACGGTTCTGGGCGCCGATCCGTAACGCGTCGGCGAAGCCCTGGGTGATGGCAAGCAGTGTCGGCGTGCCGGTGCGTGTCAGCAGAGTATTGGTGGCGATAGTGGTACCCAGCTTCACCACCTCGATGCGGTGCGCGGGCAGGGGCGCATCTTGCGCAAGGCCTTCTGCCTCGGCGAGGATCTCGCGCATGCCGGCAAGGGCGGCGTCGGTATAGGCGCTGCTTTCCGACAGCAACTTGCGCGTGGTGAGCGCGCCGTCGGGCGCGCGTGCGACGATGTCGGTGAACGTGCCGCCGCGGTCGATCCAGAATTGCCAGCGCATGAGATTTTCTTGTTTAGAATCGGACCACTGAAATCAGCATAACAGTGTCGCCAACTAGGAATCGAAATGAATCTGAATGCTCAGGCGCTCGAGCCGGCATCTTCTTCGCCACGGCGGGCGACTCCATAGCCTATTCCACCGGGCTTCTGCGCCGCGCCCGCACAACAAAAAAGCCCGGTGCGATGCACCGGGCTTTTCCTGTTTCTCACTGTACCGCGTGCTATTCGCACTTGGCGTAGTTGGTCGTCATGCAGGTCTTGGCCAAAGCGCGGGCCTTGGAAATCTCTTCTGGCGCCATCGCCTTGGTCAGGCGATCACGCTCCGCGATGGCGGCGTCGGCCGCTTTACCGGATGACGTCGCAGCGGCGACGTTGAAGAACATATGCGCCTTGATGACGTCCTTGGGCACGCCGTCACCGCGCTCATACATTTTCCCGTAGCCGGCGAACGCGGGGGCGTAACCCTTGCCCACGGCGGATTTGTACCATTTTGCGGCTTCCTGCGGATTGCGCGCGACGCCCGTCCCGGTGGCATAGAACTCGGCAAGGGTGGTTTGGGCTTCGGTGTCGCCGTTCTTGGCGGCCTTCATGTACCACTGGGCGGCTTCGTTGACGTTCTTGTCGATTCCGCCCTGGCCGGCGGCGTAGACATTGCCCAGGTTCAGCTGCGCCTCAGCGGAATTCTTGTCCGCGGCCTGCTTCCACAGCTTCACAGCTTCTTTCATGTCCTGCTTCACGCCCGAGCCCGACGCATAGAGGAAGCCGAGATTGAACAGGGCTTTGGGATCGCCCTGTTCAGCCAACGGGCGCCACAGACGCTCGGCGGTCTTGAAATCATTTTTCTGGAAAGCCTTGGCGCCATCCATGAATGCATCGGCGAACGCAGGCGCCGACAACAGCGCGGCCATCATCAAGCCGGGGACGAAAGCGGAGCGGAGAGGTCTCTGGAACAACATGACATTTCCTTTGATGGTTCTTGAACACTCTACGAGCCGACTTCGGGCCTCCGCTCCCGGTTCGGCGCGGGGATCATACGATCCCCGTTCCGGTTATGCGAGAGCCAGGCCGATGCACGGCGCTAATGACAATATGAGCGGGCGTTATGGCTTAGTTGGGGCGATGTTGGACATGATTTCGCCGTGAGAATCTTAAAGAAACCGGGGCGGCGACGCCAATAAGGGAGTCCCTGATTCAGTGCACAACCGCGTCGGCGATAAGACGCGATTTTGACAAGAAAAAGTCGCAGTCCATGCATTGTGTCGATGGGTGAACGGTTGGATACGTCCAGAGAGGACGCGAGCGGCTCACGTAACAGGAGACGAACAAATGAAAGCTTCGAAAAAGGTCGGTGGAATCATCTTCGCTGCGGCGACCTTGGTGTCGCTCGCTGCCTGCAGCTATCATGAACGCACAGTCGTGGAACGTCCGGTCGTCGTCCCGGAGGCAGCCGCGCCGAGCAATACGGTGATTGTGCCTGAGGGCAGCAGCGCCGTTATCGTTCCGCCGTCAAACTAAGGCGGCCAAACCAAACCCAATATCGACGACGCGACCAAGAAAGGCCGCCGGCGGAAACGCCGGCGGCCTTTCGCGTAATATTCTTCAAATCGGCAATCCGTCTCACGGCCTTGTCACCGCAGCGATTTAGCCGCCCTCTTGCACTTCGTTGCGGAGCGGACTTACAGATTATTGGGCCGAGATTTACGGCCAGGGTCAACGACGGGTGGAAGGTTGAGGCATCATGAGGTCGACATTCGGATTTGGCGTCGCGGTTTTCCTCCTGGTTCTCACATCGATGGGCGCGGTTTCCGCGGCCGAGACCTGGCTGCAGTGCGAGGGCGCAATCACAACCGTCGGCGCCGACAACAAGCCTGTGGGCGAGAGCAAGTCCGCCAAGGATGTCTATGCTTACGATGATACGACCCGGCATCTGTTCAGGTATTCCGAAGCACGCAAAGTCCTCGATCTCGTGTTCGTCGAGGACTATGGGCAAAGTCAGATCAGGTGGAGCAGCCCCACGGGCACCGGTTACGGCGATGTGCGCTGGGAAGGTGTACTCGACCGCGGCGCAATGACGCTGAAGCTGACCCGAAAAGAGAAGGGCGAGACCATGACCTGGGCGGAAACCTGCAAGCCGATCCAGCCCCTCAGCTAAAGTTGCGGTCGGCTGGCTAAATCCTCGCTATTCCGCCCGCGCCACCATTTGCGGCGACATTGTGATGTCTGCAAAGGCGGGGAACTTTGGGCTGCATATGCCGTTGATCCGGCATGACAAACACATATCGCATCATGTTCCTCCTCGCCGGCGCGCTGACGCTCAGCGGCGGCGCCCAAGCCCAAGACCAGACTGCAGTACAGAATGACTCTGTCCAGGCTGAAGCCGGCGCTGCCATGACCCCGCCGCTATCCATCACGCAGCGTTATGTTCCGGGCCCACGCGCCCGCGCGCCGCTGGCGTTGCTTGTGGATACTCAGGCGCCCGCCGTTCTCGCGCAGTCTGACGCTCATCAGGTCGAAACGCCGCGCGAATTCGCAGCTGGCGATGTGGTTACCGTTACAGAAGTTGGCATCCAGCCGGCCATCAACGCCTTGGGCGCGGGCCGTCTGGCCATCACCGTTTCTCATACGCCGCGCGAGAGCCGGTAGGCGGTTCAGAGGAGATCGTTATGAACAAGGATCGCATCGCGGGAGCCGCCAAGACGGTTGCGGGCCGCGTGAAGGAAGCCGCCGGTAAAGCCGTGGGCGACCAGAAGATGGTTGCCGAGGGCAAAATGATAAAGACCGTCGGCAAGATTCAGAACGCCGCCGGCGGACTCCAGGACGCCGCTAAGGAAGCCAAACGCAGACATTAAGCTTCCTTGCAGAAGTCTTACGGGGCGCGGGCCTTTGGCTCGCGCCCTTTTGCTTGCGCGGATTTAAGTATCGGTGCGCGAAGCGAACAGATAGTATTGCGAACCATTCTTAGTTGCAGTACTTGTCGGTCTATGAACCAGTCTCCAGCCCTTGTCCTCTCGCGCCGGCTCACGGCGGCCGTCGTCGCGGTTTTCCTTTTATGCGGCGCCGCTCTGCCGGCTTGGGCCGCCGCCGACGCGGCCACGCAAACCGTGCGCCAGACCTGGAAGCTTCTTGACTACCTGGCGGTCGACTACGGCGGTGCTGTGGTCAACGGCGAAGTGACCGACGAAGGCGAATTCGCCGAGATGAATGAGTTCGCTGAAGTCGCGCGCGCGAGCGTTGCGGGGTTGCCGGCGACGGCCGAACAAGCGTCCCTGGTCGCGTTAGGCGACGACCTGAAGGTCGCCATTGCTGCCCATAAGCCCATTGCCGATGTGGCGCGCATCGCGCATGCGCTGGCGGACGGGTTGCTTGCAGCCTACCCAGTGCCCATGGCGCCCGCGACGGCCCCCGATTTGGCGCGCGGCGCCGCGGCCTACGCACGGATTTGCGCCAACTGTCACGGCCTCACCGGCGCGGGCGACGGGCCCGCGGGCGCCAAACTCGACCCGCGGCCCATTGCCTTCAGCGACCGTGAACGCGCGCGCGAGCGTAGCGTCCATTCGCTTTATGAAGTCGTGAGCCAGGGCGTCGCCGGAACACCCATGATCAGCTTCCAGGCGGAGTTGTCGGAAGCGGACCGCTGGGCCGTGGCTTTCCATTCCGGCAGCTATGCCTTTACCGACGCCGAACGCGCTGCGGGCGAGAAGCTGTGGCAGAACGACCCGGCCTTGCGCGCCCGCATTCCCAACCTCGAAGCTCTGACGCGGGCGACGGAGTCTGCCCTTGCCGCCGACATCGGCGTCGATAAAGCCGGCCCCGTTCTCGCCTACCTACGCGCCCACCCCGAGGTCATGACACAGACGGCGGGAAGCGGCCTCTCGCTCACGCGCACCCGCCTTGCCGAGAGTCTGAAGGCCTATGAGGCCGGCAATGGCCGCCAGGCGTCCGCGCTGGCCCTGTCCGCATATCTTGACGGCTTTGAGCCGGTGGAAGCCGTGCTGCGCTCGCGCGACAGCGCGCTGCTGGCGCAGATGGAAACCGCCATGGCGGAACTGCGGACCCGCATCAGCGTCCAGGCCACGCCGGCCCAGGTCGCGGCCCAGGTCCAGATCTTGAGAGGATTGCTGGATAAGGTCGATGTGGCCCTGGCGCCCGGCGCCGACGACGGCACCGCGACCTTCCTCGGCGCCTTCACCATTCTCTTGCGCGAAGGCGTAGAAGCGCTGCTGGTGGTGGTCGCCATGCTGACCTTCCTCGGCAAGGTCGACCGGCGCGACGTGCTGCCCTATGTGCACGCGGGCTGGAGTCTGGCGCTGGTGGCCGGGATCGCCACCTGGGGCGTTGCGGCTTACGTGATCGACATCAAGGGCGCTCAGCGCGAGCTCACCGAGGGCATTTCGTCGGTATTTGCGGCGGTAGTGCTGCTCGCCGTCGGCGTGTGGATGCACGGCAAAAGCGTCGCCGGACGCTGGCAGGCCTATATCAAGGAAAAGCTGTCGGCGGCGCTGACCAAGAAGTCGGCCTATTTCCTGTTCACATTGGCCTTCGTCGCAGTCTATCGCGAAGTATTCGAGACCATCCTGTTCTATATCGCGTTGTGGACCCGGGGCGACGGGACGGCGATCCTCGGCGGGTTTGCCGCCGGCATCGCTGTACTCGCGGTCATCGCCTTTGTGCTGATGCGCACAAGCAAACGCCTGCCCATCGGCCAGTTCTTCGCCTGGAGCTCGCTGTTGATCGCGGTGCTGGCGGTGGTGCTCGCCGGCAAGGGCGTCGCCGCCCTGCAGGAGGCTGGCATTTTTCCGCCTATGGCCATCAACGGCCCGCGCTTTGAAGCCTTTGGCGTCTATCCCTCGGCTTTGACTCTGTCGGCCCAAGGCGTGGTGATCGTCATCGCCGTTCTCGGCTATTGGTGGAACACGCGTCAAACGGCGCCGGCCGCAGCCTAGCTTTTCTTTTTCTTCTTCTTCACGGCGTTCTCCAGTGCCGTCGCCACCAGGTCCAGCACCTCAATGCGGGCGTGGTGCTTGTCGTCCGCCGGGATCACGTGCCACGGCACGGTTGAAGTGCGGGCGATCATTTCGTCGGCGGCCTCCAGATAGGCGTTGTACTGTTTATGGGCGTGCCAATCGTCGCCCGTGAGCTTCCATTGCTTGAACGCGGTATCGCGGCGTTCCTTGAGCCGGCGCTTCTGCTCTTTCTTGCCGATCTGCAGCCAGAACTTGATAAGCACCACGCCGTTGTCGGTGAGGTCTTTCTCGAAGGCCTCGATCTCGCCGTACGCGCGCTTCCAGGACGGCTTGCCGACGAACTTGTCCACCCGCTCCACCAGCACCCGCCCGTACCAAGTGCGGTCGAATATGGTGACCCGCCCGGCCCCGGGCAGGTGTCGCCAGAATCGCCAGAGGTAGTGGTGTTCGCTTTCTTCCGCGGTGGGCGCTGAGATCGGCACAACGTGGAAATTGAAGGCGTTGAGGCTGTAGGTCAGGCGTCGGATGGCGCCACCCTTGCCGGCGGCATCCCAGCCCTCGAAGGCGATCACGCACGGAATGCCGGCGGCGTGGGCGGCCTTTTGCGCCGCATAGATCCGATGTTGATGTTCAGGGAAGGCGCGACAGTACGCCGCGCCGTCGAGGCGGGGCATCCGCAGCTTGCTCAGGGACGGGCGACGTTTTTCTTTCGGGAGCGCTGGTTTCCCGGCGCCCGGAACATCGCCGCGTTTCTTCTGCCTGGGCCAGGCATTGAGGTGGGCCCGTAGAGATTCCCGCAGGATGCTGAGTACGCTGGCGCGGCGGAAATTGTCGTCTGCGCCTTCGATTATGTGCCAGGGCGCTGCCGCTGTGTCGGTGGCCTTGAGGGTAGCCGCGGCGGCATGCATGTAGGTCTTATATGGCCCGGCCGCGGGCAGCGCGGCGTCACTGGTGCGAAAGCCGAGCAGCGGGTCAACACGGTGGGCGTCGCTGGACGCTTTGTGATGCGCCTCGTCCACATGCAGCCAGAACTTCAGTACCAGGGCGCCGCTGTCGGTGAGGGCGCGCTCGAAGGCGGTGGCCCGCGCCAGGTCGGCGGCGAAGCTTTTCGGATTCGACTTGCCACCGCTTGATGTGAGGGTGGCGCGCGCGGCGATGAAGTCTCCATACCAGCCGCCTAGATACAGCCCAATGGTTCCATTGGCCGGAAGCGAGCGCCAATAGCGCCACAGGGGCGGACGCTCCAGCTCTTCTGCGCTGGGGGCGCCAAAGGCGTGGCTCTCGATCCAGCGCGGATCCATCCAGGTGTTGAGCAGGTTGAGGGTGTCGATCACGCCGGCGCCCCGCACACCCGCCAGCACGATGACGACCGGGAATTTGGCCAAGGCCCGGGCTTCCTGCTGGGCCTCGATCAGGTCGAGCCGGAGTCGGTCCTTGAGCGCGCGAAACTGGTCATCCGTCATCGCCGCGCCGATTTCGGCCGCCTTGAACATGATGTCATCCTTCGCGGAAGTGCCCGAAACATTGGCTGTGTGCGGTTTATGCGGTTTCAACATAGCCGTTTCGCGCGGCCCGCGCTTGGAATCGGGGGGAGTTTATTGTATTTCCGGCCCCAACGTTTCCCCCTCGCGGTCCCGCACGGCCGGGCCGCCGTCCCCCCGGACGCCACCAGAAGAAAGAGAAGGTGCATATGCCCATTCGCGTTGCCCTCAATGGTTTTGGCCGCATCGGCCGTAATGTGTTCCGCGCGTCCATCGAAGCCAAACGCTCGGACGTGGAATTTGTCGCCATCAACGACCTGGGTCCGGCCGAATCCAACGCTCACCTGCTGAAATACGACTCTGTCCATGGCCAGCTCCAGGCCGACGTGTCGGTGTCGGGCGATGAGATGATCGTCGACGGCCGCAAGGTGAAGGTATTCAAGGAACGGGACCCTTCGAAGCTGCCGTGGAAGGACCTGGGCATCGACATCGTCGCCGAGTGCACCGGCATCTTCACCGACAAGGACAAGGCCCAGATTCACCTCGGCGCGGGTGCCAAGAGGGTCCTTGTGTCGGCACCGTCCGGCGGCGCTGACCTCACGGTCGTCTACGGAGTCAACCACGACAAGCTCACCAAGGACCATCTGGTCGTCAGCAACGCCTCCTGCACCACCAACTGTCTGGCGCCTGTGGCCCATGTGCTGCACAGCACCTTCGGCGTGCTCCAGGGCTACATGACCACAATCCACTCCTACACCGGCGACCAGCCGACCGTGGACACCCTGCATAAAGACCTGCGCCGCGCCCGCGCCGCGGCGCTGAGCATGATCCCCACCTCAACCGGTGCGGCCAAGGCGGTCGGTGAAGTGCTGCCGGAACTGAAGGGCAAGCTCGACGGTTCGTCCATCCGCGTGCCCACCCCCAATGTCTCGGTGGTGGATTTCAAGTGCGTCCTGGGCAAGGCGGTGACCGAAGCCACGCTCAATCAGGCGATCCAGGACGCGGCCGACGGCAAGACCTTCGGCGGTGCCCTTAAAAACGTGCTCACCGTCAATACGCTGCCGCTGGTGTCCATCGACTTCAACCACAACCCGGCCTCGAGCATTTTCGACGCCACCCAGACCAAGGTCATGCCCGGCAACTTCGTGCGCGTGCTGTCGTGGTACGACAACGAGTGGGGTTTCTCGAACCGCATGCTCGATACCCTGGTGCACATGGGCAAGCTGCTCTAGCCGCCCATGCCCGCGTTCAAGTCCATCGCCGCGGCCGGCGTCGCCGGAAAGACCGTCCTGCTCCGGGCCGACCTCAACGTGCCCATGAAGGACGGTCAGGTCACCGACGCCACCCGTATCGAGCGTCTGGTGCCGACGATAAAAGACCTGGCGGCGCGTGGGGCGAAGGTGGTGGTGCTGTCGCACTTCGACCGCCCCAAGGGCAAGCGCGTGCCCTCCATGTCGCTGGCGCCCTTGGCGCCGGTGCTCGGGCGGCTGCTGGGCGTCGACGTCGCCTTTGCCGATGATTGCATCGGCCCGGCCGCTAAGGCCGTGGTGGACGCGCTGAAGCCCGGCCAGGTGGCGCTGCTGGAGAACCTGCGCTACCACGCTGCGGAAGAAGCGAATGATGCGGATTTCAGCCGGGATCTCGCGGCGCTCGGTGATTTGTACGTGAACGACGCTTTCTCCGCGGCGCACCGCGCCCATGCCTCGACCGAGGGCATCGCCCACCTGCTGCCGGCCTACGCCGGCCTGCAGATGCAGGCGGAGCTGGAAGCACTTACGGCGGCATTGGAACATCCCAAGAAGCCGGTGATGGCCATCGTCGGCGGCGCCAAGATTTCCACCAAGCTCGACGTGCTCAATCACCTCACCGGCAAGGTCGACATGCTGGTGATCGGCGGCGGCATGGCCAACACGTTCCTCAATGCCCAAGGCATCGACGTCGGCAAGTCCCTCTGTGAACGGGATCTGGCGGATAGCGCGCGCGAGATCCTTAAGGCCGCCAAGACGAACGGCTGCGAAATCCTGCTGCCAACCGACGCGGTGGTGGCCGACGCCTTCAAGGCCGGCGCGGCCTCCGCGGTATGCGACATTCACGCCGTGCCCGCGGACAAAATGATTCTCGATATCGGTCCGGCCAGCGTTAAGGCGCTGGAAGCCAAGCTCGCCACGTGCAGGACCCTGTTGTGGAATGGGCCCCTGGGCGCGTTCGAGATCCAGCCCTTCGACAAGGCCACCATGGCCATCGCCCGTAAAGCTGCGGCCCTGACCGCGTCCGGCAGCCTGGTATCGGTGGCCGGCGGCGGCGACACCGTGGCCGCGCTGAACGCCGCGGGTGTGGCCGATAAGCTCACCTATGTCTCCACCGCCGGAGGCGCCTTCTTGGAGTGGATGGAAGGCAAGGAACTGCCGGGCGTGAAGGCGCTGGGTTAGGGGCCGGCTACGCCGGTTTTGCGCAGAATTTGAAAAATGCGCTCATGACCTGGTCGACGAACTCCGGCAGCACGTGGCGTCCGTCCTCCTGGAACACCGGCCCCGGGATGATGGTGGCCATCTCGTAGGACGGCAGGTACATCACGTTCTTAGCGTATTCGCGGCAAATCTGACCGGCGACGGCTCGCAAAATGGATTTGCTCTCGAGATTGGCGGTGCCGATATCGGTCTTGGCATACGTGCGTTCCAGCGGCACAGGCGACACCGAGAGGACGATCTGCTTCTCCGGAAAATGCTTGAATAGCAAGTCCAGCGTGGCGCGCATGTTTTCGTAGTTTTCGACAAAGGTGCTTTGGCGGAAGGTTGCTTCGCCCTTGCCGCCCCCGTACCCCGATCCGGGCGGGCGGCAAAAGTACCGGCCCGTGCGATTGTGGCGCCACACCTCCGTCAAGCCGAGTGTGAGTACAAGTACTTCTGCTTTGGCGATGCCGTCGTACAGCATTCGGTCGATCTTCGCGGCGAGATCCTCCAGCCGCGGCAGGTCGACCGCATAGTTCAGTTTGCGGTAGGGGTCCTGGTAGGCTGTGGCCGCGTTCAGATGTTGATTAACCAAATTGCCTTCTACCGCGCAGAAGCCCGCCGCGCGATCGGGAAAAAGCCCGAAGGCAGCCTCGAACTCCTGGCGAATGGAAAAGGTATCGTAGTGGGCAATGGCGTCGCGCTCGGGGAGTTTGTCGAAGATCTGCGTCGCCTTATCGAATTGCAGATCGCGGTATTTGGGGTAGACGTCAAAACCCTTTTCGATGAGGGCGCGGCGCACTTCCATGGCAAAGCAACTGCCCATGGTGAAAACTTTGGTGCCGGCGTCGAGCAACGGGCGCTTTTCGATGGCGAGCAAGGGCGAGCGCTTATAGTCCGCCCAATACCTGTAGTCCGGGGCCGTCTCGGTCTTCATCGGATCACCACGTTTGCGGGAAGGCCACTATACCGTGCCTGGACAGAGGCCGTCACGCCATTGGCCTCACACTGTGCGCGAGACGAATCGCCAGCAGCGCCGCGAATCCGAGCAATAGCATCCCCGCGCCGCGATTGATCCAAGTCATGACGCGCTGTGTTATTCGCGCGCGCGCAAAGCCCACAGCAATACTCAAAATGACCCACCACGCCAGTGATCCCGCGAAGGCGCCGGCGACCAAAGCGGTGGCGCGCCCCGCGTCACCGCCCGTCGCCAGGCCAAGCCCGGCGAAGATCGCGGCAAAGGAGATGATGGTGGCGGGGTTGGTCAGGGTCAGGAAGAAGGTCTGCGCAAAAAGGCCGGTATGAGCGCCGTGCGCCGCGCTGGTCGCAGGCGGCTGCATCAGCGTGCGGACGCCGAGCCAGCCCAGCGCCGCGATTCCGGCAACCTGCAACGGCAGCATCACTGCGGCCAGCGCCGCCGACACGGCGGTGAGGCCGAAGGCAGCGACCGCCGCATATGCCGCATCCGCCGCCGCCGTCCCCAGGCCGCCGGCAATTCCCGCGCGGGCGCCATGATCCAAAGTGCGGCGGATGCACAAGAGGCCGATGGGCCCCACGGGCGCGGCAATGGAAAGCCCCACCACCGCACCTTGGGCGAAGTCGCCCGCGAGGCTCATGACGGCTTCACGAGATGCTCCGCGATCTGCACGGCGTTGAGGGCTGCGCCCTTGAGCAACTGATCGCCGGCGGCGAACAGGGCAATGGTGCGCCCCGACGGATCGCTGAGATCCTGGCGAATGCGGCCCACCAGGATGTCATCCTGGCCCGAGGCGTCCCGCGGCATGGGGAACAGGTTGCGTTCACGGTCGTCCACCAGGCGTACACCGGGCGCGGAGGCGAGCAGGGTACGGGCTTCCTCCGTGGTGATGGGGCGCTCGCACTCGAAGGATACGGCCACCGCATGGGCGCGCAGCACCGGCACCCGGATGCAGGTGGCGGAGATGCGCAAGTCCGGATCGCCGAAGATCTTGCGGGCCTCGCGCATGACCTTGGTTTCCTCGTCGTTGTAGCCGGTGACCCGGTCGACCTTGGTGTTGTGGCTGAAGAGATTGAAGGCGTAAGGGTGCGGCAGCACCTTGGGCGCGTAATCCTGGCCGGCGAGGAAGGCGCGGGTGGACTCCGCCAGCTCATCCATGGCCGCGGCGCCCGCACCCGAAGCTGCTTGATAGGTGGCAAGCTGTACGCGCTTGATACGGTTGACCTTGTGGATCGGCCACAGCGGCGTCATGGAGATGATGGCCGCGCAATTGGGGTTGGCGATGATGCCTTGGTGTGTGGCGATGGCCTCCGGGTTCACTTCAGGCACGACCAGGGGCACGTTCGCGTCCATGCGGAAGGCCGATGAATTGTCGATCACGACCGCACCCGCCTTCACCGCGATGGGCGCGTAGGTCCTTGAGGTTTCCCCGCCCGCTGAGAATAGGGCGATATCCGTACCGGCGAAGCTGTTCTCGGTGAGCGCCTCGACAACGATCGATTCACCCTTGAACGGCAGGGTCTTGCCCGCCGAGCGATAAGACGCGAGCAGCTTCAGCTTTCCCACCGGGAAATTGCGCTTGGCGAGGCAGTGAAGGAATTCCACGCCGACGGCGCCGGTGGCGCCGACGATAGCGATGTTGCGGGGTTGGGAAGACATAGGCGTTCTCCTGTGTTGTGCGGGAGATGGCGCCTGAAATGACGAAGGCCCCATCCGATCCGGTGGGGCCTTTCGAGGTTTCTGTCTGCTTGCTGCGTCTAACCTACGCGCACGACCCCGAACGCCCACCCATGGTGGTCGTTTTGGTATTGGTCGTGGTTTTAGTCATACGCGACATGGCAGGGAAAATACGGACGGTTACAGCAACTGTAAAGGCTATTCCAAACCCCGACCCATCTGCAGGAACTTGTCGCGGCGGCGTGCACGGAGCTGGCCGGGATCGATACGCACCAACTGGTTCATGTGCATTTCCAGGGTATCGCGCACAGCGGCGAAGATGGCCTCGGTGGCGCGGTGGGCGCCGCCCAGGGGTTCCGGGATGATGCCGTCGATTACGCCTAGGCGTTCCAAATCCTGGGCCGTCAATTTGAGCGCCTCGGCGGCGGTCTTGGCCTGCTCGCCGTCGCGCCACAGAATCGACGCGCAGCCTTCCGGCGAGATGACGGAATAGATCGCGTGTTCGAGCATCAGCACCACGTTGCCAGTGGCGAGCGCGATGGCGCCGCCCGAGCCGCCTTCGCCGATGATCAGCGAGATCAGCGGCACGCGCAGCGCAAGGCAGCAGTCGATGCAGCGGGCGATGGCTTCCGCCTGGCCGCGCTCTTCCGCGTCCACGCCGGGATAGGCGCCGGCGGTGTCCACCAGGGTAATGACGGGAATGCCGAATTTATCCGCCAATTCCATGAGGCGGCGGGCCTTGCGATAGCCCTCGGGGCGGGCCATGCCGAAGTTGTGTTTGATGCGGGTTTCCGTATCGCGGCCTTTCTCCAGGCCGATGACCATGACCGAGCGGCCCTGGAAGCGCCCCAAGCCGCCGACCACGGCTGAGTCCTCGCCGAACACGCGGTCGCCGGCGAGCGGCATGAAGTCTTCGATCAGGGCGCGGATGTAATCCAGCGCATGCGGCCGGTCGGGGTGCCGCGCCACCTGGGTCTTCTGCCACGGGGTGAGCTTGGCGTAGGCCGAGCGCAGGTCCTTATCGACCCTGAGCTGCAGGCGGCTGACTTCCTCGGCAATGTTGATGCCGTCACTGTCCGACAGATGCCGGAGCTCGGCGATCTTGCCTTCCAGTTCGGCGATCGGCTTTTCAAAGTCCAGAAAATGCATGCGGGAAGTCTATCACCAGCCACGAAAGGGCGGATAAATGCAGACGGGGGGTTAAAAAGTCAACCACCGGGCGCAATGCAGCCACAATATCCAGTGAAAGTGATATGGTAGCTATACTACCGGTTGTGGACGCTCCCGCAGGCCCGCGGCGATAGCCTCGAAATCCGGTTGGTTTTCCGCATCCAGCAGCCCGTGGCGCATGGCGAAATCCAGGATCACCAGGCCGACGTTGAACTTGAATGTATCCGTATCACGGACCATGGCCAGTACCTCGGCGACGGGTATCAGATCGAAGCGTGTGATCTCCTCCGAGGGCTGGGGTATTACCTCCGCAGGCATGGCGAGGTCGTAACAGAACAGCGTATCGGCGCGCAGGCCCTCCGGCGCATCGAACGCGTAGGAGATCATGCCGGCCGGAATGGCGCGCCGGGCCAGCGCAGGCTCCAGATGGGCTTCCTCGCCGCACTCCTTCAACAGATTCTCTAGCAACGACAACCCGGCCGGCTGGCCGCCCGCGACCATATTGTCGCGCTTGCCGGGTTCCACTTTGAGATCGTCGGCGCGGGTGCCGATCCAGAGCAGCACGTCTTCGCCACGGCGGACATAGCCGTTGAGGTGCACGCCGTAGGCCCGCGCGCCGAAGGCCGCCACCAGACCCCGGTCCAGGCGAAAGGCCGCTGGCTCCGCCCAGTTATTTTTGATGGCGTAGAGTTCTTTGCGCGGTTTGGCGAAAAGTTCCTTGGGCAGGTCCGGGATGAGCGCCGCAACCGCGTCGCTGCGGCCGCCGGGATCGGTCAGGCCGGCGTCGAAAGTGACACCGGCGCCGTGAGCGCGCGCGGTGAACACAGCCGGAAACGCCAGCAACGCCTCGGCCCGCGCAGGCGTGATCCAGCCCAGTTGACGGCCATCGGCGGCGAACGGGACATAACCGGCGAGGTCACGACGGTTGCAGCGCTGGACCTTATCGAGAAAGCTCATGGATGGCTCCGGTAGGTCATCGTCTTAAGGCACAGTATCAGCACGGGGTGAAATGCATTAGACTTCACCACGTTCCGTTTCGGGGGCTTCTTTTGAACCGCGATAGCCTGAGCCGCATCCCTTTTGTGATCGCCGTCGCGCTGACCGTCCTCTGGATCGCGCTGCTGGCGGTTTATCTGCGCAACATCGGCTGGAGCGGCCTTACGGCTTTCGCGCCCATGGAACTCGCCGTACTGCTGGCGGCGGCCGGCGGCACGCCGGCGGTGATGTGGCTGTTCGTCGCGGTTATGGAGCAGCGCCGGGCCGTCACCCAGGTGCTGGCCCACAGCCGCCACAGCCTGCAGCAGGCCGAGACACAGATCCGGGCGCTGCTGACTTTGCAAAATGAATTGGCCCGCAGCCAGAGCGCGCAGGGGCGCGAGCTCGCGCTCCGGGATCTCGCTGTCAATGCCGCCATCCTGGCGGAGCGGTTGGGGGTGATCGCGCGCGAGAATTCCGCTGCCGCCTGGAGCCGCTTCGGCGCCGGTGATGCGACGGTGTTCGTGCAGGCGTTCCTGAATTTCGCCACCACCCATCCCGATATGGCCGAACGCATGGCCGACGCGGTGGTGCGCGACAACGCCGCGCGCGGTGCGCTCGCCGGTTTCGTGCGGCGTTATCAGCGGCTCACGCAGGCTCTAGGCGACGACAAGATGGCTTTGGAGATCGTGGAGGAAGGCGCCTTGGGCCGGGCCTATCGTTTGTTCAGGGCTGCTGACGACCTGGCCATGGCGCGCATGGCTCCCGCGGTGGCAGAAACCGAATCTATAGCCTGATGTCCTTCACCGACCGCCTGAAAGGGCTCTTCGGCGCCAAGAAAAAGAGCCCGCCGAAAAAGGCCAAAACCCCGGCCAAGACATACGTCACGAGCAAAACGAATCGCGCCGAGGTCATCGCCGAAGCCATGGCGGTTTATAAGCGCGAGCGCGGCCAGATGCAGTCCGGCCTCGACAAGGCGCTGGCCGATCTCCGGGCGCAGGCTCCCAAGCTGCTCCACGATCCGCAAGCCCTGGCCCGGCTGCTCACGCTGCACAAGGCCCACATGGACATGCGCCGCATGATGGCCAGCGACAACGAGCGATTCTTGGTGCTATCGGGCATGCGCGAGCTGCTGGGTGACCCGCCGGCGCCGAAAATGCCGGTGAAAAAGCCGGGAAAGCGTTGAGCAGCGGATCATAATGCCCGACGCCCGGTACAAAACCTGCGAAGCGCTTTTGAATGTTTTCGATCTGAGCGCCGCGCGGCGCGAGATCGGAAAGCTGACAGAGGAGCAGCCGGATGATGCGCGCGCCCGCGGTTTGTGGGCGCGACTTCTGGCCGCCGAGGGTCAAACGCAAATGGCTCTCGCGGAGTTTCAGCGCGCCATCGACCTCGACCCGGACGATATGACCCTTTGGCAGGGCTTCTGCGCATGCCTGTATGACGCCGATTTCATCAACGCGCCGGATGGCCTGGTGGAGCGGATCGAGCAGGCAATAAAGATCGAGACCATCGACTACAAAGCCGCCGAGCTGGCCGCCCAACGCGTGCTGGAAGGTTGGCTGCAGGCGCGCGGCGCGGAGGCCGCATGGCCAGCATTGGCGGCGGAGCAAAGGGACGCGAAATACGGACTTTTGCTTACATTCCTTGTGTATGGCCGCACCACGCGGTGGGATCTGGAGTCTTCCCTGACGCGGTTGCGGCGCGGCTTGCTCGCCAAGGCCGCGGATGCGACGGTTTCAGAAGAAGAGTCTAGTCTGGCCGTGGCGCTGGCGATTCATTGCTTCAACAATGAATACGTCTTTATGGAAACGGATGAAGAAGCCGGCGCCGTTGGCCAACTCGAACGCAGAGTTGCGGCAAATATCGCGAGCGGCGCGCCCCTCGACCGATTCCAAACGGCGGTGCTGGGCACATATCGCGCTCTGATCGCAACGCTGCCGGAAGACCTGGTCCGCGCATTGCTGCCGGCGGCGCGGGAAGGCCCCTTTGGACAATTCCTGATAGTGCAAGTGGTAGAGCCGCTTGAGGAAAGGGCGCTGCGTAAAGGGATACCGCGCGTGACCGAAATTGCCGACGATCACGTGTCGCAACAGGTCAAGGCGCAGTACGAGGCAAACCCTTATCCGCGATGGCAGCGCCTCGATCGGTGGCGCGTGGCGTCTTCGGCGCGCGGCGGTTATGGCGGGGATACGCCGGGCCGTATGCTGATCGCAGGCTGCGGAACCGGTTTCCAGCCGCTATGGGCAGCGATGGTCTGGCCAGCATTCGATATCTGGGCGATGGACCTCAGCGCGTCCAGCCTGAGCTATGGCATTCGCAAAGCTGCGGAGTACGGCATCGAAAATGTCACCTTCGTTCAGGGGGATATTCTTGCGCTTGATACTCTGCCCATGACTTTCGACCGGATTGCATGCTCCGGCGTTTTGCATCACCTCAAAGATCCAGCGCGCGGCCTCGCGCTGCTCCACGCCAAACTCGCCGATCGCGGCCAGCTATTGCTCGAAGTTTATACGGAGTCGGGGCGGACCTCGATTGTCGCGGGCATCGCCCTCCGCCAGGAACATGACTTGCCGGCAACGCCAGGCGGGATCAGGCGCTTTCGCGATATCGTCCGGAGCCTTCCTGCCGACCATCCCGCCGCCGGACTCGCGAGCCTCAGCGACTTCTACGCATTGTCGGAGTGCCGCGACCTGGTTTTCCACGTTCAGGAACATCGCTTCACCATTGGCAGCCTCGAATCGCTGTTCAAGACTGCGGGGTTCAGGCTTTTGAATCTCGAACCGGAGGGGGACCTGGCTTCAGTCAGGTTTGCCTCCATGTTTCCCGGCAGTAACCCTGGGACCGATCTGGCGGCCTGGGCGCAGGTAGAGCGGCGCTTCCCGGGGACATTCGGCTCTATGTACACCCTGCGGCTGGCTAAAGCCTGATCCCGGCGCCGGAAAAATCATGTAAGGTATTATAACTATTGGTGATTTGGTTCCTTCTCCCGCCGGTTTTAGCCTTGACCTCCCGGGTTCGAGCCTGTAAAACCGCCGCCTTCGAGAGACACTCCTTTCTGTCTCGTGTTTAGAACAAGGAATTCTGCCATGGCCCGCCGTTGTGCAGCCACCGGCCGCGGCGTTCAGTCCGGCAATAACGTCAGCCACGCCAACAACAAGACCCGTCGCCGGTTCCTGCCGAACCTGCATCAGGTCACCTTGGTGTCCGATCTGCTCAAGGCCCGCATTCGCCTGCGCCTGTGCACGGGCGGCCTGCGTACGGTCGAGAAGCGCGGCGGCATCGATGCCTTCCTGCTTTCCACCCCGGACGCGAAGCTCGAGCCGAACACGCTCAAGCTCAAGCGCCGCGTGAAGAAGGCCAAGGAAAACGCGGCCGCTTAAGCGGCGCGTAGCTGGAAAATAAAAAAGCCCGCCGGGAGTGGCGGGCTTTTTTTTGCCGAGGCGCTCCACCGCGAGTTTCCAGTATGATCGGCGCCTATGACGGGCGATACGACTCCGGCGGCAAAAACGATCGGCTTGGCTGACGCCATTGCTCTGACGCATAAGCGCATGGACGCTGGCCGTTGGGGCGAAGCCGAGGCCATGGCGCGTCAGGTCCTGAAGGTGGCGCCCATGAATTTCCCGGCCCTCCGGGCTTTGGGCGCGATTCTTGAGCATACGGGCCGCACAGACGAAGCGTTGCAGGCCTTTGAGTCGATTATCGAGGTAAATCCCGGCAGCGGCATCGCCTTCACGCGGCGCGCAGCGATTCTGCTTCGCCGCCAGTGGGGCCCGCCGCCCCAGCCCCGGGCTGCGGTAGCC
>CANISR010000056.1 GCA_947470105.1 Fidelibacterota bacterium
AAAGAGATCGCGGCCAAAGCCGGCATGCCGCTGATCTATAACAGCTCCTTCGACAAGGCCAACCGCACCAGCCTCGGCGGCCGGCGTGGCCTCGGGCTTAAGGAATCGCTGCCGGTGTTCGCCGAGATCCGCGAGAGCCTGGGCCTCGCGGTATTGACCGACATTCATGAGATCGACCAATGCGCGCCCGTGGCCGAAGTGGTCGATGTGATGCAGATCCCCGCGTTCCTCTGCCGCCAGACCGACCTGTTGCTGGCCGCAGGCAAGACCAAGGCCGCCATCAACGTCAAGAAGGGCCAGTTCCTGGCGCCCTGGGATATGGCCAACGTCGTGTCCAAGGTTGCCTCCACCGGCAATGAACGCATTCTCGTCACCGAACGCGGCGTGTCCTTCGGCTACAACACCCTGGTTACCGATATGCGCAGTCTGCCGATCATGGCCAAGACCGGCTATCCAGTGGTGATGGACGCCACCCATGCTGTGCAGCAGCCGGGCGGGCAGGGTACGAGTTCCGGCGGCGACCGCGCATTCGCGCCGGTCATCGCCCGCGCCGCGGTGGCGGTGGGATTGGCGGGCGTCTTCATGGAAACCCATCCGGACCCGGACCATGCGCCGTCCGATGGGCCCAACATGATTTATCTCAAAGACATGGCGGGCATTCTCGCCACGCTCAAGGCGCTGGATCAGGTGGCCAAGGCCAATCCTGTCAATATTGGTTAGTCGGGCGTCGTGAGCGGTTCCACCGCGGACAAACGCTCGGCCTTTCACCGCCTGCATGAGGCGGGATGTTTCGTCATCCCCAATCCCTGGGACGTCGGCAGCGCGCGCATGCTGTCCCATCTGGGATTCAAGGCGCTCGCCAGCACCAGCGCGGGCTTTGCCTGGTCCGTTGGTTATCGCGACGGCGAGGCGCCCTTGGAAGACATGCTCGGGCATCTCAAAGCGCTGAGCGCAGCAGTCGATATTCCTGTCAGCGCGGATTTCGGCAACGGCTATGCCACTGATCTCCCGGCGCTGGAAATCAACGTCACGCGTGCGGCCGCCACCGGCCTCGCCGGACTATCCATCGAGGACGCCTCGGGCGACGCTTCGGCGCCGCTCTTTGAATTCGCGCATGCTCTGGAGCGGGTAAAAACCGCGCGCACCGCCATCGACCGGAGTGGCGCGCGCGTTCTGCTCACGGCCCGGAGCGAGGGCTTCCTGCTCGGTAAGCCCGATCTGGCCGAAACCATACGCCGCCTGTGCGCCTTCGCCGACGCCGGCGCCGACTGCTTATATGCGCCGGGCCTCAAAACCACTGACGGCATTGCCGCCGTTGTGAAGGCTGTCGCACCGAAACCCGTGAACCTTCTGATTGGCCCCACCGGCCTTTCGGTGGCCGAGGCCGCGGCGCTGGGCGTGCGGCGCATCAGCATCGGCGGCGCCCTGGCCCGGGCAGCCTGGGGCGAAGCCGAGCGGGTGGCGCGGGAAATCATGGAGTCCGGCACCTTCACGGGCCTCGCCCGTGCAGCCACCTCGGCCGCAGTCGAAAAGACCCTTAAATAAAGACCCGGAAAGTGCGGACAGCCCTCCGGCCTTGATTTTCGGCGGTTTTTCCCCCATCAAACCTGCATACAGGCAACTGGGGTAGGGCATCATGAGCGCGATTATCGATATCATCGGCCGGGAGATTCTGGACTCCCGCGGCAATCCCACCGTCGAAGTCGATGTCACCCTCGAAGACGGCTCCCTTGGCCGCGCGGCCGTGCCCTCGGGCGCCTCTACCGGCGCCCATGAAGCCGTGGAACTGCGCGACGGCGACAAGACGCGCTACGCCGGCAAGGGCGTGCGCAAAGCCGTGGACGCCATCAACGGCGAACTCCACGCGGCGCTGGCGGGCCTCGACGGCGCCGACCAGGTCAAGATCGACCGCACCATGATCAATCTCGACGGCACCCCCAACAAGAGCCGCCTCGGCGCCAACGCCATCCTCGGCATTTCGCTCGCAGTGGCCAAGGCCGCCGCCGCCAGCGCGCGCCTGCCGCTGTACCGCTATATCGGCGGCGCCAGTGCGCACCTGCTGCCGGTGCCGATGATGAATATCGTCAATGGCGGGGCGCATGCAGACAATCCCATCGACATCCAGGAATTCATGATCCTGCCTGTGACCGCGCCGACCATGGCCGACGCCATTCGCGTGGGGTCCGAAATCTTCCATAGCCTTCGCAAGCAGCTCAAGGACGCGGGTCACAACACCAATGTCGGCGACGAAGGCGGCTTCGCGCCCAACCTCGCGTCTGCCGACGCGGCTCTGGCCTTCATCATGAAAGCCATCGAAGCGGCCGGCTACAAGCCCGGCCAGGACGTGGTGCTGGCGCTGGATTCCGCCGCCACCGAATTCTTCAAGAACGGCAAGTACGCCATGGACGGCGAGGGCAAGAGCCTCGACGGCGGTGGCATGGTCAAGTTCTACGAGGACCTGGTGAAGCGCTATCCCATCGTGTCCATCGAAGACGGCATGTCGGAAGACGACTTCGAGGGCTGGGCCGCGCTCACAAGCGCGCTGGGCTCGAAGGTGCAGTTGGTGGGCGACGATCTTTTCGTCACCAACCCCGCGCGCCTGTCGGCCGGCATCGACAAGAACCTCGCGAACTCGATCCTGGTGAAGGTCAACCAGATCGGCACGCTCACCGAAACCCTCACCGCCGTGGAGATGGCCCACAAGAACGGTTACTCGGCGGTGATGTCCCATCGTTCGGGTGAAACCGAAGACTCCACCATCGCCGACATCGCGGTCGCCACCAACTGCGGCCAGATCAAAACCGGCTCGCTGTCGCGCTCCGACCGCCTGGCCAAGTACAACCAGCTCATCCGCATCGAAGAGCACCTGGGCAGCGCCGCGGTATACGGCGGAGCGGCGTTCAGGAAGCGGCGCAAGCTCTCCTAGAAGTCCGCTGTCAGGTTCACCAAGAACCGACGCGGGGAGCGCGGGAAAAATGCGCCCGAGCTGTCGGAGTTCCAGGCGTAGTTGTTGGTGATGTTGCTGAGTTGGGCCCGGACAGCGGCAGGCGCGTCCCACAGCGTGAACCGGTAGCGGAAGCCCACATTGGCTTCGACCCATCCTTCGGAGTTGAAGGAGTTGTCGCTGCGCGCGGTCTTTTCCGAATTGCTGTAGATCTGCCCATCGATCGAAAACCCGCCCCAGGCCTGTGGCTGGTAGGTAAGATTCACGAAGCTGGAGCGCGGCCGCGGCCCCGGCGGAATGGGGCCGACGATCCCGCGGCTCACCGGCTCACCGGACAGCCGCGGCTGGATCAGGGTGGTGCCGGCGACCACATTGAGGCCTTCGAACAGATTGCCGGCCAGCGACAACTCGACGCCGCGGTGACGTACGGTGCCGAGGGCGCCGTAGACGTTCGCGCTGTTGAGGTTGAAGTACGGCTTCTCCACCTGGAAAACACCGGCGACCATTTTCAGGCGCGAGGTAAAGGCGTAGCGGAAGCCCGCATCCACCTGCTTGGTGATCGCCGCCGGCATGGCTTCGCCACGGTTGGCGGCCGAAAACGGTGCGGTGCCTGATTCCTCGAGGCCCTTGGTATAGCCCGCGTAGGCGGCAAGGTCCTTGGTCATGAAAACGCTCAAGGTCGCATTGTAGAGCCAGGGGCTCGCGGACGATGTCGCGAGCGGGAAGGCAGGCTGCTTGATGTCGCGGTGATAGCTGGTCTTCTGCAGGCCTACGCCGAGCTGGCCGACGCCGGCCCACAGGCCGTCATAGGCGATGCCGCCGGTGACCTGACGGCTGTGATCGTCGGTGGTTGGGCCGAAGGTTCACACGGGCTCCACCAAGGGTGTTTTTATGCCGATGGCCGCCTGACCGAATGTGCGCACGTCGGCGCCACCAAAGTAGCGCTGCACGTCGCGGGCACGCACGTTGACATTGAACGTGTGCCGCACCTGGCCCGTTGTAAGCACCCGGGTCGCGCGCGCCTCGCCCGAGTAGGAGCCGAACGACTGACGCGGTTGGGCGAAGATGGTGTGATCGCCGATGCCGTTGGGCTGCACGTTGCTGACGAGATCGCCGAAATTGTGGTCGTTCCAGCCAATGGAGCGGAACACCCCCGCACGAATGATCCAGTCGTCCACCGCCGTGGTGCGGAACAGGATGCCTTCGTTCTCGTTGGTGTAAATCTCCTTGGTCCAATCCTGGCCCCAGAAGTATCTGAGCTTGATTCGCGGCGGCAGGAATGCGCCCCCGGTGAAAATGACCGGCTGCTGGATGCAACAATCGCCGCCCTCGCGGCCCCAAAAGCCGATGACCTCGGTATTCTCGAACGCCTGCCACCGGGCGACGACGCCGGCGTCGAAGCCTGTGTTGTCGGCATCCACATCGTTGTCGTAGCGGGTGAGGCGAGCACCTACGCCGAGACTGAGCTTGTCCTTCACCAGGGGAATCTGGCTATCCACTTCGGCGTCGACGGTATTATAGACGCCGTAGCCGAGGAACACGCTGGTCAGGGGCTTGTCGCCCGGAAGGCGCAGGCTGAAGTCGGCGATGCCGGTTGGCGCCGGGAAGGGATAAGCCTGGGCGCTGATGCCCACGCGCACCGTGTTGCCGCCGGAGACGCGGTTGTTCAGCTCCACCTGCTGGTCGAAGTACAGGCCTTCGATGCGGACATTGCCGGCCCTGGCGGGGCTGAACCCGCGGGCGTCATAGGGATTGTAGAGGCCGATGCTCTCATTGCCGACCGAGGTGCCGAAGGCGTCGTCGGCGGCGGCCGCCGCATCCTCGCCGGCGCGCTGCGCATAGGCCGGGCTCGCGCATGTGAACAGCAGCGCAAGCGCGCAGGCATAACTGCGGCTGGTGTGCATTATCCCCCCCCATCGAACGTACCTCTCCCATTAAGCAGTCTATGAAAGACGGCATTCAACTGATCCCAAAAAAGCTGTCATAAAGCCTGCGGCCAGGAGCAGGTCGCGGTCGCAGACATGGCGTGAAAAGTAAGGCGCGCGGCTACGTGATGCCGTGAATCTTGAGGCTGATGACTTTGTCGAGGGTCAGCTTCTCCATGCCGCGGGCCTTGAGGCTGGAAATGTACTCCGGCGTCACGCTGTGGATGCGCATGGCGACGAGCTGCTTGTCGGTAGGTGCGAAACCCTGCGCGCGAACGGCGCCGGCGAACTCCGGGGTCACGCCGTGAATGCGGAAGGCCACCAGGTCGCGGGCCTTGGTGGCGGTGATGCCTTGCGCGCGCATGGCCTTAACGTAGGCCGCATCGACCTTGTGAACACGGAACGCCGTGAGCCGGCGGAAATCCAGACCTTCGATCTTGAGGGCGCTCATCTCCCTGGCGAAGGCGACGCTGACGTCGCCGAGGGCGAGACCCAGTTGAGGCTCTTGTTCCACGCCAGGAAATCCCGCCGCCGCCATATTGGCGGCATAAGAAGAATTTGGCGTGAACTTGAATAGACCGGCGCCCTCGGCGCCGCTGACGAAACCTTCGGCCTCGAAGGTGCCGGCGTCACGGGCGATGGTGAAGCGGACGTCGTGCTTGGCCGCCGTGGCCAGGTCCAGGCCTTTAAGATCGGCGGCGTTCCAGTCGCTGCCGTGCGTGAAGGTATTCCCGGGGCGGCCCGACCGCACCAGGATCAGATGCACTTGGCCGGTGGTGTCCGCGGGATTTAGCGTCCACTGACCATTGAGCAGGTCGGCGGCGTGCAGCGGGGCATACGGGCTCACGATGCAGATCGCGGCCAGAACGCCGGCACGAAGATACGCGGGGGGAGTCGGGGGCATGATTGTCATCCTTTCGGGCAAAGCTTCGCCGTTGAGCAGTTCAGGAGGTCTCGTTGATTTTGCTGTCGTGTCCGGCGCTTACCGGCGGCGCGTGGTCTTCCGGCGTTTAGAGGACATCCGCTTCCTTGAGTGCGATGAGCTGGCGCATGGAGAGGTTGTTGAAGCCGTGCTTGCGCACCGCGGCGAGGAACTCGGGCGTGATGCCGCGCACCTTGGCCGTGGTGTAGTCACGTGAGCTCAGGTCCTTGATTCCCGCGTCTTTCAGCGCGCGCACGAACTCCGGCGTGACACCCGTGGTCTTGTAGGAGAACACCTGTTTCACCGAAAGGTCGGCCGCGCCGGACTTGCGGTACTCGGCGGCGTCGGCGGCGGATACGCCCAGTGTGCGCATGGCGACCAGGTCATTGACCGAGATATCCGGCCAATGGGCACGCACCGCTTTCACATACTCGGGTGTAACCCCGTGCACCCGCAGGGCGACGATCTGCGAGGCGCCGGCGTCGGGCCACGCTGCGTGAATGTCGCGGACAAACTCCGCTTTGATGCCCTGAGATTTCAAAGCCAGGAGCTGCGACGCGCTCGGCTCCATGCCCGACGCGCGGATTTCCTTGATGTAGGCCGCGTCGATGCCCTGGGACTTGAAGGCGATGAGATTGCGGGCGCGGGCATTGTATCCAGCGGCGGTGATGTCGCGCACGTAATCCGCGGTCACGCCCATGGTCTTGAGCTGGACCACTTCGTCGGCATCGAGGCCGTTGAGTCCGGTGGCCTGGAGTGCGGCGACGAAAGATGCGTCCTCGGGTTTGGGCGGAGTGGAGGGGTGACGGGAACGGCCGCGTTCCATGTCACGCATACGCTCGAGGGATTTTTCGCGCAGCTGGTCGCGGGCCTCGCGCGCCTGCTCACGTGCTTCCTCGGCCTGCTCACGGGCAAGTTCGGCGGTTTCACGTGCGAGGTCGCGCTGCATGTCGCGCATTCTTTCGGCGAAATCGTCGTCATCGTTGTCGTCGTCATGGTCGATGCGGATGTCGGCGAGCGACGGCAGCGCTGGGGTCACGGGAGCGACCAAAAGGGTCGGATGCGGGAGGGCGGCAGGCGCCGCACCCCGGGCAGGGCGGGGAACCGCAGCGGGGACCGGCGGCAGTGGCGCCAGAGCCGGTGCAGGAGGCGTCGGCGGGGTCGGCGCAACATCGGCCATGAGCGCGAGGCCGGGGAAGGGGGCCGCTGTCGCTGCATTAGCGTCTACGTCGGCGCCGTGGGCCACCACGCAACCGGCGAGGCATACGAGGCCGACACCGGCCACTCCCATGACCGACACGCCGCTGTTGCGGATGTTGAGGCCGAGCAGGCGCGAGATGCGGTGCTTGAGGACGCCGCCGTTGGCGGCAAGCACCGGCATGGGCAGCGCGCGCCATTCTTCGAGGCTGGCAAGCGCCTTCGCATAGCCAAGCGCATCGCCGCTCATATTCACCGCCACGTCGTCGCAGCAATGCTCGCGCTCAACCCGGATGCGGTGGCTGATCCACCAGACGGCCGGGTGATAGAAGAGCGCGGTTTCGACGGCCATCTGCAGCAGGTTGGTCAGCGCATCCAGGCGGCGAATGTGGGCAAGTTCGTGCACAATGACGGCTTCGAGCTGGGCGGGGGTAAGCCCAACGACCGCCGACATGGGGATCAGCACTACGGGGCGCAGCCAGCCCACCACGGCGGGCGCTTTGACGATGGCCGACTGCAGGAACTGCACCGGCCGCGAAATGCCGAGAGCTTCACGCATGCGTTCAAAGCGCGCGTTCAGTGCGGCCGGCAGAGGGGTGATGTCGCGGCGGCGCAAGCTGTCGGCCACGTACCAGCCACCGGCCACGCGCAGGGACAGGGCCGCCACGCCTGCCGACCAGAGCACGACCAGCCAGTTGAGCCAGGGCGACGTGACCGTGCCGTCAGTAGCGGTGAGCGCCTGGAGGGCGTCGTTGGTGATATCGGCGGCTATCCGTGCCGGATCATCACCGCCAGCACTGTCGCTTACGGCCCCGAGCGCCACGAAGGTGAGCACCGGTGCCAGCGCCATGGCGCCGAGTGTTGCGAAGGCCAAGTTATAGCGTGCGTTCGCCGTGCGGCAGAACAGCACCAAGCCCTGGAAGAGCAGCGCCAGCGCGAGGCCCTGCCACAGGAAGTGAATCAGCGTCCAGCCGAGGGTCTGGATCACGTCGGGCGACAGCCAGCCGAGGCTGAGGCTTAGGGAGGGCAGGGTCATGTGCTCTTCCTTTCATGGGCATCGAGGATACGCCGGATTTCGTCGATCTCTTCTTGCGAGGTGCGCTTGCCGGCCAGGGCATGCATCACCAGTTCGCTGGCCGAGCCGCTGAATGCCCGTTGCATCAGATCGCCGACAAGCTGCCGCTTGGTTTTGTCTTCCTGCTGGAAGGCTTCGTAGACGTGGGCGCGCTGGTCGCTATTGCGCCGTACCGAGCCCTTCACGGTCATGATCTGCAGAAACTTCAGCACGCCGGTGTAGCCGATCGGCTTTGTCTTGCTGATGATTTCGTGCACTTCACGGACTGTTGAGGGGCCGCGCTCCCACAGAATTCCTAGGATGGAAAGCTCGGTGGGGGTTGGCTTCGGGGGTGATTCATTTTTCATGTCCCAGCAGTACTACGAACCCGTTCGTAATGGCAACGATAATTTTCGTACTATGTCGCCGGCCGGCTGCGGTGGTGGACTGACCGGATGCCAAGGGAGCCCGGGTAATGGCAATAAAACAGGGACTCTTGGTTGCGTCCCGAATCAAAAACTGAGTCATTTCCGCCACACATTTCCGCCCTTGCGGCGAAAAATGAGTCTCGCGACTCCGCCCGTGTTGACCCCATGACTCGCACGTGATTCTCTGAATCCATAATCGGTTCGGAGCAACGTTTGTGATTACGGCGCAAGCCCAGGATATTGGCCGTAAAGCCCGTCAGGCTGTCTCGCTGCGCGCGAGCCAGGTATTCGTGCCGTTGATGGGCGCCGCCATGCTGACTTACTTCGGCTATCACGCCGTGCAGGGCGACCGCGGTCTGATCGCCTGGTGGAACCTCCGCTACGAGATCGACAAAGCCGACGCCCAGCTCGGCGTCGTCTCCGCTGAAAAGCAGGCCCTGGAACGGCGGGTGACTCTGCTGCGGCCGCAAAGCCTCGACACCGACATGCTTGCCGAACGCGCCCATCTGATGCTCGGTGCTGTCCAGGGCGACGATCTTATCGTCCCCGATCCCACCTTCACCGTCACCCCGCAGCCCCAGGGCCAATAGGCCTCGGGAAGGCCTTGTAGGGCCATTTAGTCCGAGTCTGGGGAAATTTACATAGCTGGCAATATATTTGCCGTATTGCAGCATGGTTTTTGCGGGTTCCCGCCATGCTCGAAACATCGTCACATTTCAGCAGGTTATCGACCGCCTGTAGATACCATAAGCGCGACAACCACTTAGCCTTGCCAGCCCCCGAGGCCAACTTGCACACTCCGGCCCGGAACCGGCGGGCCTCAACGGCCGGCAAATGAATTTCGGGAGGGACACATGGCGATCAAAAAAGCGACCCGCGGGGCGACGCCGGCCGGCAATTCGGCCGCCACCACCGAGCAGCTGGTTGAGTTCTATCGCCAGATGCTGCTGATCCGCCGCTTCGAAGAGCGCGCCGGGCAGTTGTACGGCATGGGGCTTATCGGGGGATTCTGCCACCTTTATATCGGCCAGGAAGCCGTCGTCGTCGGCCTCACCGCCTGCGCCAATAAACAAGACACGGTCGTCACCAGCTACCGCGACCACGGCCACATGCTGGCCTGCGGCATGGACCCCAAGGGCGTCATGGCCGAACTCACCGGGCGCTCGACCGGCTATTCCAAGGGCAAGGGCGGTTCGATGCATATGTTCAGCCGCGAGAAAGGTTTCTTCGGCGGCCACGGCATCGTCGGCGCCCAGATTCCCATCGGCACCGGCCTGGCCTTTGCACACAAATACAAAAACGACGGCGGCATGTCCTTCGCCTACATGGGCGACGGCGCCATCAACCAGGGCCAGATTTATGAGTCCTTCAACATGGCGTCGCTGTGGAGCCTGCCGGTGCTCTACGTCGTCGAGAACAACAAATACGGCATGGGCACGTCGGTCGAGCGCGCTTCCGCGTCGCCGGATCTCGCCGGCCGCGGCGAACCGTGGAAGATCAAAACCATGACCGTGGACGGCATGGATGCGGTGTCGGTTTACGAGGCCGGTCTCGAAGCCTGCGCCCATATCCGCGCCGGCCACGGCCCGGTGCTGATGGAAGTGAAGACATACCGTTACCGCGGTCACTCCATGTCCGACCCGGCCAAATACCGCACCAAGGAAGAGCTGGAGAAGATGCGCTCCGAGCATGATCCCATCGACTCTCTCCGCCAGACCTTGATCGGCTTGAAAGTCACCGATGAGGAGGGCTTCAAGGCCATCGACAAAGGCATCAAGGAGATCGTCCTTGAAGCGGCCGAGTACTCCCAGACCAGCCCCGAACCCGATCCGTCCGAATTGTGGACCGATATCGTGGTCGCGGCATAAAGGCAGGGAATACAGTAATGACCACGCAGATCCTGATGCCCGCCCTGTCGCCCACCATGACCGAAGGCAAACTTGCCAAATGGCTGGTGAAGGAAGGCGACAAAGTCACCAGCGGCAAAGTGCTGGCCGAAATCGAGACCGACAAAGCCACCATGGAAATGGAAGCCGTCGACGAAGGCACCATCGGCAAAATCCTGATCCCCGAAGGCACCGAGAAGGTTCAAGTGAACGAACCCATCGCCGTGCTGTTAGCAGAGGGCGAGAGCGCGTCCGACATCAGCGCCGCGCCGAAGAAGGCTGAAGCGACCAAAGAAGCCAAAGCCCCAGCTGCGCCGGCCGCATCCGCGCCCAAGGCAGCGCAGACGGCTCCTGAGCCGACGGAAACCGGCGGAAAGACCCAGACCGTGCGCGAAGCGTTGCGCGACGCCATGGCGGAGGAAATGCGCAAGGACGAGCGCGTCTACCTCATGGGCGAGGAAGTCGCCGAGTACCAGGGCGCCTACAAAGTCAGCCAGGGGCTGCTGGATGAGTTCGGCAGCAAACGCGTCATCGATACGCCCATCACCGAGCACGGCTTTGCCGGTCTCGCGGTGGGTGCGGCCTTCGGCGGGCTCAAGCCCATCGTCGAGTTCATGACCTTCAACTTCGCCATGCAGGCCATCGACCAGATCATCAACTCCGCCGCCAAGACCCTCTATATGTCCGGCGGCCAGATGGGCTGCCCCATCGTGTTCCGCGGCCCCAACGGCGCCGCGGCCCGCGTGGCCGCCCAGCACTCGCAATGCTACGCCAGCTGGTACGCCCATGTGCCGGGCCTGAAAGTGGTGGCGCCGTGGTCGGCCGCCGACGCCAAGGGCCTGCTCAAGGCCGCGATCCGCGACCCCAATCCGATCATCTTCCTGGAGCACGAGATCCTCTACGGCCAGAGCTTCCAGGTGCCTGAGAACGATGACTTCGTTTTGCCCATCGGCAAGGCGAAAATTGAACGCCAGGGCAGCCATGTGACCATTGTTGCGTTCTCGATCATGGTCGGCAAAGCGTTGAAGGCCGCCGAAGCGCTGGCGGAAGTGGGCATCGACGCGGAGGTGATCAACCTGCGCTCGATCCGGCCCTTGGACATCGACACCATCATCGCCTCGGTGCAGAAGACCAATCGCCTCGTCACCTGCGAGGAAGGCTGGGCATTCTCCGGCATCGGCTCCGAAATCGCGGCCCTGATCATGGAACAGGCTTTCGACCATCTGGATGCGCCGGTGGCGCGCGTCGCGGGCAAGGACGTGCCCATGCCGTATGCAGCCAACCTGGAAACCCTGGCCTTGCCGCAAGTGGCGGACATCGTCGAGGCCGCCAAAGCGGTCTGCTACCGCTAGGTTCCGGCACAGCACTCCTCAAGGGATCATCCAATGCCCACTCAAATCCTGATGCCCGCGCTGTCGCCGACCATGACGGAAGGCAAACTCGCCAAGTGGCTCAAGCGTGAAGGCGACGCCGTGAAGAGCGGTGACGTCATCGCGGAAATCGAGACCGATAAGGCGACCATGGAAATGGAAGCCGTCGACGAAGGCACCATCGGCAAAATCCTGATCCTCGAAGGCACCGAGAAGGTTCAGGTCAACGAGCCCATCGCCATCCTGCTGGCCGACGGCGAAAGCGCCAAGGACGTCCCGACGCCCGCGCCGAAGGCCGCGGCGCCCGCCGCAAAGGCACAGGAGCCGGCGAAAGCTGCACCCGTTCCGGCTGCGCCCGCACCCCAAGCGGCGGCCCCCGCAGCGCCGAAACCCGCAGCGGCCCCGGCCAAATCCGGAGAGGGGCGCGTACACGCGAGCCCGCTCGCAAAGCGGTTGGCCGCCAACGCCGGCGTGGACCTGAAGGGCGTGCAGGGCCGTGGCCCCAACGGCCGCATCGTCAAGACCGACGTGGAGCGCGCCGTGAAAGAAGGCCCGCGTCCCGCCGCCAAGAGCGCAGCGCCCCAACCCGCCGCCGGCACACTCGGCGCCTTCAAGGCCGTGCCGCATACCTCCATGCGCAAGATCATCGCCAAGCGCCTGCAGGAGTCCAAATCCACCGTCCCGCATTTCTATCTGACCGTGGACTATGTGATCGACGACCTCCTGAAGCTGCGCAAGGACGTGAACGAGAAGGGCGGCTACAAGATTTCGGTCAACGACTTCGTCATCAAGGCCTGCGCCATCGCGCTCAGGAAGATGCCGCATGTGAATGCGTCATGGACAGATGAAGCAACCAATGTTTACGACGACGTGGACATCTCCGTGGCCGTGGCGACGCCGGACGGGCTGATCACGCCCATCATTCGCAAGGCCGACCAGAAGAGCCTGTCCACCATCTCGGCCGAGATGAAGGACCTGGCCCAACGCGCCAAGGACAAGAAGCTCAAGCTTGAGGAATTCCAGGGCGGCGGGTTCTCGATCTCCAACCTCGGCATGTTTGGGGTGAAGGATTTCTCCGCCATCATCAATCCGCCCCAGTCCTGCATCCTCGCTGTCGGCAAGGGGGACCAGCGGCCCATCGTCAAGAACGGCGCGCTCGCCATCGCCAATGTCATGAGCGTCACGTTGTCGGTCGATCACCGCGTGGTCGACGGCGCTGTGGGCGCCGAGTTCCTGCAGGTCCTCGGCGGCCTGTTGGAGAATCCTCTGACCATGTTGGTTTAAGCGGGGCTGGCCTAGATGTTCACGCTGCGGGACGCTCGGCCAAGCGACACCGCAACCATCTGCGGTTTCGTTCGCGACCTCGCCAGGTACGAGAACCTGGAGCACGAAATGGTCGCGACGCCGGAGTTGATCGGCGCGGCGTTGTTCGGACCCGCGCCCAAAGCCTTCGCCATGATCTGCGAAGTCGAAGGAAAGCCTGCCGGGTTCACGCTGTGCTTCTACAATTTCTCGACCTTCTTAGGCAGGGCAGGGATCTATATCGAGGACCTCTACGTGGATCCCGCTTACCGCAAGCACGGCATCGGCCGGGCGATCTTCAAGGCGCTGGCTAGCCGCGCGGTGAAAGAGGGCTGCGGCCGGGTGGAGTGGAGTGTCCTGAACTGGAACACACCCGCGCTGGATTTTTACGCGGAGATGGGTGCGAAACCCATGACTGAGTGGCAGATTCAACGGCTCACGGGCGACGCACTCGTCGCCCTGGCAGCTTAAAGACAATACAGAGGTGATGCGTGGCTGACCAAAATTTCGATCTCGTCGTCCTCGGGAGCGGGCCCGGCGGCTATACGGCGGCCATCCGCGCCTCCCAGCTCGGCATGAAAACGGCCATCGTCGAGCGCGAATTGCTCGGCGGCATCTGCCTTAACTGGGGCTGTATTCCCACCAAGGCGCTGCTCCGCACCTCCGAACTTTTCCATCTTATGCACAGGGCCAAGGAGTTCGGCCTGAAGGCCGACAATATCAGCTTCGACATCGAAGCGGTGGTGAAGCGTTCGCGCGGCGTGGCCTCGCAGCTGAACGGCGGCATCAAGCACCTGATGAAAAAGAATAACGTCACCGTGATCGAAGGCCACGGCAAGCTTGCCGGCAAAGGTAAATTGCAGGTGAGCAAGGACGGCAAGGTGGTCGCCGACGTCGTCGCCAAGAACATCATCCTCGCCACCGGCGCCCGCGCCCGTGAACTTCCGGGCATGGAAGCCGACGGTGAGTTGATCTGGACCTACCGCCACGCCCTGGTACCCAAGGTATTCCCGAAGACCTTGCTGGTCATCGGTTCCGGCGCCATCGGCATCGAATTCGCGAGCTTCTTCCAGACTTTGGGCTCCAAGGTCACCGTGGTCGAGGTCATGGACCGCATTCTGCCGGTGGAAGACGCCGAAGTGTCGGCCTTCGCCCATAAGGCGTTCGAGAAGCAGGGGATGGTCATTCGCACAAAGGCCGGCGTGAAGGCCCTCAAGAAGGGCAACAACCAGGTCACCGCCACCATCGAGCAGAACGGTAAGACCGAAGAACAGGTTTTCGAGCGCGTGATCTCCGCCGTCGGCATCGTCGGCAACGTGGAGAACATCGGCCTCGAGAACACCAAGATCAAAGTCGAGAAGACTCATGTAGTCATTGGTCCGTACTGCGAGACCGGCGAGCCGGGCGTCTACGCCATCGGCGACCTCTGCGGTCCGCCGTGGCTGGCGCATAAGGCCGGCCATGAAGCCGTGATCTGCGTCGAGAAGATCGCGGGCCTTCATCCCCATGTGCTCAATGTCGCCAACATCCCGGGCTGCACTTATTGCCACCCGCAGATCGCCAGCGTCGGTCTCACCGAACAGCAGGCCAAGGACAAGGGCTTCGCAGTCAAGGTCGGCCGCTATCCCTTCATCGCCAATGGCAAGGCCATTGCGCTCGGCGAAACCGGGGGCTTCGTGAAGACGGTCTTCGACGGCAAGACCGGCGAACTCCTCGGCGCACACATGGTCGGCGCCGAAGTCACGGAAATGATCCAGGGCTATGTCATCGCCAAGACCCTGGAGACCACGGAACACGAACTGATGGAATCCATCTTCCCGCACCCGACGCTCTCGGAAATGATGCATGAGTCGGTGCTGGATGCTTATGGGCAGGCGATCAACAAGTAGCGCGTGAGGCAGCCATGCGTTCTTTCGCTGGTGCGGCAAGTCTTGTACTGGCGCTGACATCTTCGGCGCTGGCGGCGGACAAGCAATCCGCCGATGTGGCTGACCCCTGGTACGTGGCTTGCTACGGCAGAAGGTGCAGCATGTCCCATACTCTCTTGGGGAAAGAGCCTGGCGCCGCACCGTTTGAGATCACGCTCGGCCTGCATTTCGACCGCAGCACGGGAAAGCTGAGCGCGGTGGCGGCCAAGGCTCCCCCCGATGCCGACCACGACCGGGGCATCGAAATCAGCTTTATGGATGGATCCGATCCGCAGAAAACGACGGTGGCTTTCACTGTGCCCCTGGCGCCATGCGATGACACCGGGTGCATGGGATCGATTGAGTTCGGTCCCAGCGCCGGTCGCGACCTGCAGGCCGATTTTGTCGAGAACGTCATGAAGCATCAGGTGCTCGCGGTCAGCTATCACACCAAGGGACAGCGCAAGGTCGCCATGGAGAATGCCCGGCACTTCAGAGCGGAATATCCAAACCTCCTGGCCGAAATGAAAAAGCCGCAATGAAGCCCACCTTTCCGACTTACGCGCGCACGATCTTTGTGAGGGGCATATGAGGATACAGCGGTTGAGTGCCTGCGCGGCGAGCGCCGTCGCGTTGCTCGGTTTGGCCGCCATGGCCGCCGAACCCACCGCACTTTCCCTTGATCTGGATACGGGGGGCACCGCTAATTGCGATGCCACGCGGTGTTTCATGTCTCGGGTCGCCGCCATCGGCGAACCGGGCGCCGCTGTAAACATGGCCCTGTTATTTAGCCGGTCACGCATGCAACCGCTCGGTCTGATTATTGAGCTGCCGGCGACCGCGGATCAGCAGGCAGGCATCAGGTACGGCTTCGCGAATGCGGACGGCAAAACTGTCCGCGCGCCGTGGAGCACGGAATTTACGGCGCCGATCGAATCCTGCGACAAGGATACCTGCGTAGTGCGGATTGAAGACGACATCACGCTCGAAGGGCATGATCTTCGCAAAGATTTTCTTGAAAATCTCGGGAAGTACGCTGCTTTCGCCGTTTCTTTCCAGTCCGGCGGCAAGCAGATGGGCGCGGCCGTCAGCACTCGGCTCCTTACCGGCGATCATGACTTGATGGTCGCGGAAAATAAACGGGCGGAACAGGGGCAAGATACCGGTATGCGGCAGGTTGTTGGATGGGATGTCCAGTGCCGCGATGCGATCTGCACCATGAGCCACTTCATTCCGTTCGAGCATAACGGCAAAAGAGACTATATGGCCGCCGCGCTGCAATTCGATCGCGCGAGCGGCAAGCCGAACACCCTCATCGTGCAAGTGCCGCCGGATGCGGATCGTGAGGTGGGGGCCGAGATCGGCTTCTTCGACCGCCCGAAAGCGCCGACCAACCGCGCGCCCGCCGCATTTAGAATGCGTTTCGCCCAATGCGATCAGACATCCTGTATCGCACGGATAGCGTCTGACCCTTCGGATCCTGATCGTGATCTTCAGGCCAGCTTCGTGGAAAATATCTTGAACCATTCGGCGATCGGTATCAGCTACCACATTGGCGGCGTGCTGGTGGTGGCCACTGACTCCACCGTCCAGTTCAAGCCGGACTACCAAACGCTTCTAGCAGAGTTGAAAAAACCGCAGTGAAGCCTGCCTTGACTGCTGTGATATGGTGTCCCCATGAGCAACGTCGAACCCCTTAAAGAGAACAAGCCCCGCCTGCCGAAGCCCAACTGGCTGCGGGTGAAGGCGCCTGTTTCCCCGGGCTATCACTCCACCAAGAACCTGATGCGGGAGTTGAAGCTCCATACGGTGTGCGAAGAGGCGGCTTGCCCCAATATCGGCGAATGCTGGTCCCAGAAACACGCCACCATGATGATCCTGGGTGACACCTGCACGCGGGCCTGCGCCTTCTGCAACGTCAAGACCGGCCGCCCCGGTCCCGTGGACGCGGGCGAGCCCGCCCATGTCGGCGAGGCGGTGAAGTCCTTGGGCCTGCGGCACGTGGTGATCACCTCGGTGGACCGCGATGACCTGGACGACGGCGGCGCTGCCCATTGGGTGGCAGTGATCGAGTCCATTCGCGCGGCCGCGCCCGAAACCACCATCGAAATCCTGACGCCGGACTTCCGCAAGAAAATGGGCTGCGTCGATCTGGTGGCCGCCGCCAAGCCCGACGTCTACAACCACAACCTCGAGACGGTGCCGCGCCTGTACCGTAAAGTCCGCGCCAGCGCCCGGTACTACACCTCCTTGCGCCTCCTCGAGCGGGTCAAGGAAATCGATCCTCACATGTTCACCAAGTCCGGGATCATGGTGGGCCTCGGCGAGGAGCGGGAAGAAGTGCTCCAGGTGATGGACGACATGCGCGCCGCCAATGTGGATTTCCTCACCATCGGCCAATATCTGCAGCCGACGCCGCGTCATGCGGCGGTGGAGCGCTTTGTGACCCCCGATGAGTTCAACGAATATGAGCGCGTCGCCCGGGCCAAGGGGTTCCTCATGGTCTCGGCCAGCCCGCTGACCCGGTCGTCCTACCACGCCGATGCCGATTTCGAGCGGCTGCGGGCCGCGCGCTTGGCTCAAGGCTAAACGCCGCCTTCCATGCCGGTCCATCAAGAAACGCGCATCCTGCCGTACACGCCCGAGCAGGTGTTCGACGTTGTCGCCGATGTGGAACGCTATCCGGAATTCCTGCCGTGGTGCGTGGCTTGCCGTATTAAGAAGCGGGAGTCCGGGACCAGCTTCACCGCAGACCTGGCCGTGGGCTTCAAGATGGTGCGCGAGCAGTTCACCTCCCGCGTCACCCTCGATGCACATAAGTCCATCACGGTTGAATACCTGAGCGGCCCCTTCGAGCACCTGCGCAACACCTGGGACTTCAAGGCCGTGCCTGGAGGCACGGAAGTGAAGTTCTACCTGTCGTTCGAATTCCGCTCGAAGCTGCTGCAGGCCGTCATCGGCGTCCTGTTCGAGGAGGCCGTTCACCGCATGGTCGGCGCCTTTGAATCCAGGGCGGCCAAGCTCTACGGCGACGCGAGGCCTATTGGTCGGCTTTGAGCGTACTGAGCAGCAGCTCCAGGGCGGCGCCCACGGCGGCGCGGCGCACGTCGGTGCGGGTGCCGGCAAAGATATAGCGTTTCACCACGGCGTCGGTGTCGGTCTGTGCCAAGGCCATGAACACCAGACCTACCGGCTTTTCCTTGCTGCCGCCGTCGGGCCCGGCGATGCCGGTGACGGACACGGCGATATCAGCGCCCGCCTGGGCCAAAGCCCCTTCGGCCATGGCCGAGGCGACGATGTCGCTAACTGCCCCGTGGCTGGCCAAGGCATCCCTCGGCACACCGAGGAGGCGGCTCTTGGATTCATTGGAGTAGGTGATGAAGCCGCCTTCGATGACCGAGGACGAGCCGGGGATCGCGGTCAGGCAGCTTGCGATCAAGCCGCCGGTGCAGGATTCCGCGGTGACGATGCGCTTGCGGGCGGCCTTGGCGCTATTCAGCACTTCCTTGGCGAGGTCGAGCAGGTCCGCAGGCAATTCGGTCATACGTGGTCAGCTCCCAATTACGCCGAGCTGTTTTAGACCCGCCTGAGCGCTGAGTAAAACCGCGATGGCGTAAAGGGCCGCGAGCGCATCATCCAGCATTACGCCGAGACCGCCGCCCACGTTGCGGTCGGCCCAACTCACTGGCCAGGGCTTTGCGATATCGAACAGGCGGAAGGCGACAAAGCCGGCCGCGTACCACGGCAGGCTGAAGGGCAGGGCGGCCAGCACCGCCCACTGGGCCGCCACCTCGTCGATGACGATCCATTGCGGGTCTTCGCCGCCGACGTCGCGCAGATGCAGAACCGACAGGCGCCAGCCCAGGCCAAAGACCGCCACCGCACAGGCCAGCAGCAGCCACGGCCCTCCGAACAGAACCAGCGCGCCTGCCAGCGGTAGGGCTCCCAGCGATCCCAAGGTGCCAGGGGCGCGGCCCAGCAGGCCCAGCCCAAACCAGGACAGAAACATGGTCCGGACCGGCCAGCGGTGATGGAGCAGCGTGCCGTCCGAGTCTGCCGGGGGAGGATGCCTGCTCAATATCGTTTATCCACAGTGGGTTAAGCCAAGCCGTTCGCACTTTGGAACCGCCGCCGAAAGCGTCAAAAAATGGCTTTCAGATCATCTGACATAGTATTGAAATGTAACAGATTTTCGCGCCTTTACTTTATCTTTGATATTCCCGGTCAAAGTAGGCAGGATCATCGCGGTTGTTCGAGGTCCGAAGCGCCGGACGTGATCCTGTCCGCCGCCGTCCTGGGGATTTTTGTCCTCAGGGGCCGGCGGCCCAAAGGTTCCACGTTTCAAAAAGAGCGCAAAGCCGAAAGTGCCCGGCCCGGGGAATGGGGCGGGTGCCGGCTCACACGGATCCGGAGAACTGGAGAGAACCGGGGCACATAAAAACAAGAATGCCGCCTCGGACTGAACGTGGAGTCATGGGGAAGAGGGGACGGCCTTGTTTTCAGGCAAGCAACACTCGAAATTTGACCCGCAGGATCGCGGCTTGAGCCGCGGTCAAAAGATCCTGCAAAGATTTTTTCCCGAGAAGCAGCTCATCGTCCGCTCCGGCGAACGCATGCGGACGCTGCGGCTCTCGACCAACCGCCAAGCGATCCTCGTGGCGCTTGGATTGGCGGTAGGGACCTGGACGCTGTTCAGTTCCGGTCTCGCCATGAACCATGGCGAGCGCATCCGCGCCAAGAACGTGGAGATCAAGGACGCCCGGGTCGGCTACGAGCAATTGCTCGCCCAGGTCTCGGTCTACAAGGAGCGCGTCTCCGAACTCACCAATGACTTAGAGCGTAATTACGGGCGTTCCCTCGCTCTGCTTGAAAAAGAATCCGACATCGTCAAGCAGAAGGCGGCTGACCTGGGCCAGGGCGCCAAGAAGACCAGCCTGGTCTCCAAGATCGCGTTCCGCGCGAAAGAAGCCCTGTCGCCCGACGCCGCCAATATCGCCAGCGGCGGCAGTGACCTCGATCTGGCGCTCGGCAAGGCCAAGCTCGACCGCGGCCATACCGACGAAGAGCGCAAGAACCTGCTTGCCGAACTCGCCGACCTGGAAGACTCCATGGTCGATGTCGTCGGTCACCACCAGAAGACGCCGTTCATCGCCACCGACAGTCTCGAACTCCGCCAGGTCGTTCTGCAGCGCGACCTTGCCGTGTCCGAACGCGAAGGCCTGACGCAGCGCGTGTCCACCCTTGAGAACACCATTCGTGAAATGGAGAGCAACGAGTTGCTGCTCTATCACCGCTTCTCTGAAGTGGCCGAGAACAAGATCGCCGGCATCGAGAACTC